>JBFGLJ010000019.1:0-23214 GCA_041576235.1 Gemmatimonadales bacterium
CGCCCTCGGCAGCGTGGGCGCGGCGTTCGCCTCCATGATCTGCTGCTCCGGCCCGCTCTTTCTGGCCGCCGCCGGCCTCTCCGGCGCCGGCCTCGCGGCGGGGTTCCGGCCCTACCGCCCAGTCTTCCTCGTCGCCACGGCTGTGTTCCTGTACACCGGGTATAGTCTTCTAGAACGCGAAGAACGTGTCTGCGAAGCCGACGCGCCCTGCGCTGCTCCCGAGACCCGCGCCCAGATGCGCCGGCTGCTGTGGGTTGCGACGGTGGTCTCGCTGGTCTTCGCGAGCTCGCCGCTGTGGGTCTCCTGGGTTGTCTAACCGCCGCAGGGGCGTATTGGTCGCGGTTGGAGGCGCTCGTTCGGCCCCTCGGCGACGAGCGGCGTCCCTCGGCGACAACACGACCGAGGCCCTGGGCGCCGAGATCAACATCCAGACCACGGGCGAACCGGTTGGCGAGGGTTTCATCCCCGTGGGGCTCGGGCTGACCTCCGCCTTCTGAGGTCGCATGCTTTCGCGGCGAACATTCATACACCAATCGGGTGCTGCTGCGGCCCTCGCCTTCTGGCCAAGGCGGCCGGGGAAGGGGCGTCCCGACCGACTCGTGCTTCGCGGCGGGACCGTCTTCGACGGCAACGCAGGCCCTCCACGCCTCGCGGACGTCGCCATGGCGGGCGATCGGATCGTCGACATTGGGAGAGACCTCTCGACGGCCCAGGCAGGCGTGCTGGACGTTCGTGGTCTCGCGGTGGCGCCCGGGTTCATCGATATCCACTCGCACTCGGATCTCGAACTCCTCGAAGATCCCCGGGCCGAGAGTAAGATCCGCCAGGGAGTCACCACGGAGATCATCGGACAGGACGGTAGTTCGTTGGGGCCGTGGCGGGATGGAGCGCCGCGTGGGGATGGCCGGCCCCGAGATGTGGCGAGCTTCTTCGAGCAACTCACGAGCGGGAAGAGCGCGGTCAACCTGTCGAGCATGATCGGGGCGGGAACGGTGCGGGGAGTCGTGGTTGGCGACGAAGACCGGCCGCCGAGCCTGGACGAGCTGGCTCGGATGACCAGCCTGGTCGCCGACGCACTGGCTCATGGTGCGTGCGGGCTGTCGAGCGGCCTCGAATACGTGCCCGGTGGCTTTGCGGCGACCGAGGAGCTCATCAGCCTGGCCACCCCGCTCAGGGGGACCGGCCTCCCCTACGCCAGCCATATCCGGAATGAGGATGACCGGCTCTTCGGCGCCATTGAGGAGGCTCTCGCCATCGGGCTCGGTGCCCAGGTCCCGGTGCACATTTCCCATCTGAAGGCGCAGGGCAAACGCAACTGGTGGAAGGCCGCGCACGCTCTCGCGATGATCGACACCGCACGGGCGAGCGGACGGGATGTCACCTTCGACCGATATCCCTACGTGGCGTATAGCACCGGTCTGGGATCGCTCTTTCCGCTCTGGTCTCGCGATGGCGGAACCGACGCCTTCCTGGCCCGGCTCGCCGACCCGACCGTGCTCGCGCGCCTCGAGCCGGCCGTCCGCGACAAGGTGGGCCAGCTGGGATCGTGGGACGCCGTGCAGGTCACCGCCACCACCGATACCGCGTTGGCCTGGGCACGCGGCGAGCGGCTCGGCGAGCTGGCACAGGAGCGTGGCACGGATCCGTTTCGACTTCTCGTGGACCTGCTGGTTCAGGATCGGAATCGCTCGGGGATGGTCGGCTTTGGCATGAGTGAGGAGAACACGGAGCGGATGCTGGCGCACCCCGCGTGTATGATCTGTTCCGACGGATCGGCCCTGGCCACGTCGGGGCCGCTGGCACGAGGCACTCCCCACCCTCGTTCATTCGGCACGTTCGCCCGGGTGCTGGGGCACTATGTCCGCGAGCGGGGCATCATGACGCTGGAGACCGCCGTTCATAAGATGTCCGGCATGCCTGCCCGCCGGCTGCAATTGGCGGGCCGGGGGGTGCTCGCCGTCGGCGCCTACGCCGACGTCGTGGTCTTCGACCCCGACACCGTTCTGGACCGTGCCACCTTCGTGGACCCGTACCGCTATCCGTCCGGCATCCGCCACGTTTTCGTGAACGGCGTCTCGGTCATCAAGGATGCCGAACACACCGGAGCGCTTCCCGGCCGCGTCCTCACCCCCGCTGCGCCGTGAGGCCGCCGCCGCGAGTCCTGCCTCGGGACCTCGCGCAATTGTTGATCGACGTCAACCGCCTCCGGGCCCAGGGCCGCGCCGAGTCGAGCCGTCGCCTGGCTGACCTCGAACGCGAAGCGGACCGTCGCTACCGCGCCGGGTCGCGGCTCATCGCGTACGGCACGCTCGCACCCGGCGCGCCCAATCATCACATCATCGCCGGGCTTGTCGGAACCTGGGAAAACGGGTGCGTGGAGGGCGATTTCTTTCCCACCGGTTGGGGAGCGGTTCAGGGATACCCAGCCATGCGGTGGCGGCCGGGGGCGCCATGTCATCCCGTCCACGTCCTCCACGCTGCGCCCCTCACGGCCGCGTGGGATCGATTGGACCGCTTCGAAGGGGACGGGTACCGGCGCGTCCTGGCCCCCGTGTGGCGCAAAGGCCGGCTCCTGTGCGTCGGCAACCTCTATGCGATCCGGGACCATCCCGGAAACGGCGATGCCTGAGGGCCTGCACCGTCAGGGCACGGTGGCTCGGCCGAGCGTGTTGGCGTCGGTGCCGAACCAGATCGCTCGCGAGGAGCGATCGAACACCATGTGGCGCACCGAACCACCGCCGCTGGGAATGGATGTGACGGAAAAGAACGCCTCGCGGGCGGGGTCGAAACCGACAAGGCGGTTGGGTCGGGGCCCGGTTTCGACAAACCACAGCCGGTCACGATCATCGACCGTCATGGCGTACGGCAACGAAGCGGCTCCCGAGGGGGCTGCCCATTCGGCGATCTGGCCGGTCTGGGGATCGAGCCGGGCCAGGAAGCCACGCGCATAGTCGACGTACCAGACCTTGTCGTCGGACGTGATAGCCAACCGGCGCGGCCGGGCCCGCGGATCCGGCAGAGGAAACTCGGTGAGGGTCATGGTGGCGGGGTCGACGGTGGCTATCTTGTTGGTGCCGAACGTCGCAATCCAAGGCCGATTCTGAGAATCGATGACGATCCCGTACGGGCGGGCGCCGGCGGTTGGGACCGCCACGAGGCGGACGGCCTCCGTCGCCGGATCGAGTCGCCCGATGAAGTTGCCATGCTGCACCGTGAACCACAGGTTGCCGGCGGCGTCGAAGATCAGCGTATGCGGATCGCCGGCGGCCGGTTCAGGCATCGGGAAGGTGGCGATGTGCCCGGTCTCGGGGTCCAACCGGCCGATGTTGGCGTGCCGGTTGCCGGCGTACCAGACGGCCCCGTTGGGTCCCACGACGAGATTGTGCGGGCCCGCCCCCTCCGCGAGCGGAAACTGTCGAAACTCCTGGGTGAACTGATCGAAGGCCGCGATGTAGTCGGTTCGCTGGCCCACAAACCACACCCGCTGTTCGGCGTCGACGAAGGGATCGCGTGGCCGGCTGTCGGGCCAGGGGACCCGCCATTCCGATATCTCCACCGTGTCGGGAAGGACGACGAACGCGGGCGGTCCCCAGGGCCGGGCTGGGGTGGCCGTGAGGAGGAGGATCAGGAAAAGCGGGAACTGGGTCAGCATGTCACCCCCTCGCGTGTGGACCGGGAGGGAATGGTAGGCGTCCGAGAACGGGAATGGCAAGGACCCGCCGCGAGAAACGCGACTCGCTTCCCGAGTCGAAGTCGGGCTCTCCCGCGAACGACCTGGCTCGTGGTAGTATAGGGAGGACGCGGCTGGCAGATCATCACCGCACAGCGAAAGAGGATCTCGTGGACATCACGCCACACAGACTGATCGGGCTGGTCATCACGGCGGTCGCGCTCCAGGCGTGCGCCGCCCGGCAGGGTGGAGACGGGGCGCAGGCGGGAGCCGAGGAGTGTGTCCCGGTCGCCGACGCGACGGCCCTCGGCGCGGGGGCGGCCGCGCGCCTGGAGGGTGTGTTTCGACTCCACATGATGGGCACATCAGAAGGCTACGCCGACCGAAGCGTGAGCGGGACTCTGGAGCTCCACGCCCACGATAGCAGCATGTATGCCATGAGCCTCCCAGGGGGGATTCCGGTGCCCGATGCCTTCACGCCGCTCTATGGCACCCTTGACGCCGCCGTCGAGGAGGTGGGGGGGATTCGAGTCGGCGAGGCAATGTCGCTCGACCCGACCAAGCCCGGCGTGCTGGTCATCGAGCAGTCGGCGACCTCCGCGGCGGGAAAGGCCACGACGGTAACGCTCCGGGTCGGATCGGAGGCCAACCGCCGGGACAGGGTACGCTTCGACGGCGGCTTTCTCGCGCTCCATGTGCATGAGATCACCTTGGAGGGATTCGCCGGATCGTGGGTGAGCGGGCTTCGTGGTGCGGATCGCGTCGGGTATTTCTGCGCGTTTCGGGTGGGCGAGGCAGCGCCGAGCCCCGAGCCGTGACACCCCCGGAGGGAGGATGACACCCAGGCAGAAACTCGCTGCTCCACAGATCCAGCGGAGACTTCGGGACCTGCTCGGCTGGGAGCTTCGAGACGGGAAGCTCCATCGAGAGCTTCGTTTTTCCACCTTCGTGGAAGCCTTCGGGTTCATGGCCCAGGTGGCGCTCCTGGCCGAACGGCGGAACCATCATCCTTCGTGGTCCAACGTGTACAACACCGTCACGATCGACCTCGACACCCACGATGTGGGGGGGATCTCCGACGCCGATTTCGAGCTTGCGGAGGCCATAAACCAGCTGCTGGGTCCAGGCTGACGAAGGCGCCCATGCAGTCGGAATATCGGCCGCTCGTGCGAGTCCTCCTCAAACACGCCCGCGAGGCCTTCGCCAGCCAGCTCGACATCGATGGTCAATGGCGTGGCCTTTCATACCGTGATCGGCCCATCCTGGCGACAGCCGTGGAAGAATATGATCGGTTCGTCCGGTTGCTTCATGCCGCCGGGGTCGACTGCGTGTTTCTCCCGGCGGACCGGCGGACCGGCCTCGATTCGATCTACGTGCGCGACGCGGCCGTTGCATGGAATGGTGGCCTGATTCTCGGCCGCATGGGCAAACCGCAGCGCGCGACCGAGCCGGCCGCCCTCGCCGAGGCGTGTCGAGCCCTGGGGATCCCCGTCCACGGCTCCATTGCGGGCGAGGGTCGCCTCGAAGGGGGCGACGTGGTGTGGCTCGGGGACAGGACCATCGCCGTGGGTCAAGGCGCTCGGACCAATGCCCGAGGCATTCGGCAGCTCCAGGCCATGCTCGGAAACGGCATCGACGAATGCATGGTTGTCGCCCTTCCCGACTGGCACGGCCCTGGCGATGTCCTTCACCTGATGTCCTTGGTGAGCCCGATCGACCGCGATCTCGCGCTGGTCTATCCCCCCCTGCTGCCGGCCCCGTTCATGGAACAACTGACGGCGCGCGGCATTCGGCTGATTGCCGTCTTCGAGGCCGAGTTTGAGTCCATGGGCGGCAACGTGCTGGCCATCGCGCCAAGGGTGTGCATCATGCTGCGGGGGAACCCCCGCGTTCGAACGATGCTCGAATCGGCCGGCGCCCAAGTCGCGGAATATGACGGGGCCGAAATCTGTCGGAAGGGCTCGGGGGGGCCAACCTGCTTGACCCAACCCCTCCGTCGGGTGTAAGACATTGTGGGACACCGCGCGACCGCGGCGCCTCACACCCTGACGAACCAGAAGGAAGGCGACATGGCACAGAACTCACTGGTCGAACGCATGAAGGGTGCAGCGTTCCTGAATGTGGCGACCTACGAAGAGGTCGAGGCCGACACCACGGCGACGAGCCAGGCCGGGCTCGTGGTCCTCATCGCCGCAGTGGCCCAGGCTGTTGGCGGCATCGGGCAGGGAGGGGTGGGTATCATCGGAGGAGCTCTGGCCGCGCTGATCGGCTGGCTGCTCTGGTCCGGCATCACCTACCTGATTGGGGACAAGCTCCTGGGGGGCACCGCGACCTGGGGCGAGCTCCTGCGGACGATCGGGTTTGCCCAATCGCCACAGATCTTGATGATCTTGGCCTTTCTGCCGGTGTTGGGCGGCATTCTCCGCTTCGGGGTGATGGTCTGGGTGCTCATCGCCGTGGTGATTGCGATCAGGCAGGCCTTGGACTTCAGCACCGGCAAGGCCGTGGCGACGGCCCTCCTCGGCTGGCTCACCATGGTGATCCCAGTGGCGCTGCTCGGCGGAGTCCGGAGCCTAGGCATGTAGGGGTCCGAGACGCCCGGTCCGGGCCAGGGCACGGGCCGGGCGTCCAGGATTCAGATTCGATCGTCTACCATTCGGAAGTCCACCGGCCACCGGCGGACCCTCAATACCGTAACTCCTGCCTTTCAAACACCTTAGATCTTCGGCTCGGCGTGGCACCCGACCTGCTCTGCAGGTGGGTACCCGAGGGCCGGCCCAATCCGGCGACGGCCCTCACGAAGCGGTCCTGGTCACCCAGGATCACCGTTGTTGAATGTCGAGCCGTAATGAGGAGACCAATGGTTATGAAAAGAGGGATGACGCTAGCATTGATCGCCGTTGCGATGGTCGGCACGGCGAATCTGGAGGCCCAAGAGGCCGTGGCGAGTGATCCGATGCTGCCGCCGAATGCCAAGCCCGGCGAGTGCTTTGCTCGGGTGTGGGCGCCGCCCCAGTACCGAACCGCCACCGAGCGCGTCCTGGCCAAGGCCGAGGGTGAGAGCGTTCGGATCGTGCCGGCGAAGTACCAGACGTTGACCGAGCGGGTGATGGTGAAGGAAGCTTCCACCCGGCTCGAAGTCGTGCCGGCGCAGTACGAGACGGTCACGGAGCGGGTGATGGTGAAGCCCGCGTATACCACCTGGAAGAAGGGCACCGGCCCGATCCAGAAGATCGATGAGGCCACCGGGGAGATCATGTGCCTGGTGGAAGTTCCCGCCGAGTACAAGACGGTCAGCAAGCGGGTTCTCAAGGCCCCGGCGACGACCCGGGAGGTGACGGTTCCAGCGCAGTATGAGACGGTCACGGTCCGGAAGCTGGCCGAGCCCGCGAAGGAAGTGCGGAGTCCCATTCCGGCCGAGTATCAGACCATAACCAAGACGGAGTTGGTGTCCGAGGGTCGACTCGAGTGGCGGGAGATTCTCTGCGAGACCAATATGACCCGGTCGCGCGTGCGCGAGATTCAGACCGCGCTCAGGCGGGCCGGCTACAATCCGGGCACGGCCGATGGTGTCATTGGCGCGAGCACGATGCGGGCGGTCAACGCCTACCAGCGCGCGAAGGGCCTGCCGGTCGATCGCTACCTCAACGTGGCGACGGTGAAGTCTCTGGGTGTGGCGTTGCGCTAAGCGCAATCGCCGATCGCTTCCGCCAAGGGTCACGGCAGGTGCCGTGGCCCTTGGGTTTTATCCACCATGCACAGCGTGGGCGCTGACTGGCGCTCGGCCTGAAATACCTCTACGTTGGGGCTGGCGTCGGAGCCCGGGGGCGCCGCCGCCGCTGTCTTGCGGTTCAGGACGCCCATTCGGAACTCAATGCCGACACGGGGGATCAATGAGGAACGAAGTGGTAGCCCGGTTCATGGACGGACGGCTGGTCAAAGGCACCAGCCTGGACGTCGACCCGAATCGGCCGACGTGCCACGTCAAGACGCCGGATGCCATGGTGGAAGTCGAATTGGAGAAACTGAAGGCGCTTTTCTTCGTCAAGGACCTCGCCGGCAACCCGGCCTATGAGCCATCGGACCAGCCAGATCCGGCCGATGTACGATTGCGGGGCACCAAGGGCATCGCACTGAGGTTCTACGACGGTGAACAATTCGTGGGCCTGACGAATCGATATCCACCCAACCGCCCGTTCTTCTTTGTCCTGCCGATCGATGCGGAGAGCAACAACATTCGAGTTCTCGTAAACAAGTTCGCCGTCGAATCCATCCAAGAACATCGCATGTAGGCCAGCGAGAGACCCTCCCGCACCGTTCTGGCCTCATCGCGAGAGAGCGCGTCATCGTCCATGGTTGAGCTGTCGTTTGGACCGGGTGAGTTGGTTCTCGAAGTCCAGGGGTGGAGTAAGCTCTGGGCTCTCAAGAGCCGGCTCGAGATTCCCTTGGAGAACATCAGGGGCGCGCGGGCCGATCCCACCGTTGCCCGGGGATGGTGGAAGGGCATCCGCGCCCCTGGCACCCACATCCCCGGTCTCATCGTTGCCGGGACCTTTTATCAAGATGGGAAACGCATCTTCTGGGATGTGCGCGACGCGGAGCACACCATCGTCATTGATCTCAATGACGAGCGCTACGATCAGCTCATCGTGGAGGTCCGCGACCCGGCCACCGCCGTGTCCAAGATCGAATCCGCCATCCCCAGGCGGGAAACCACTGCGTAACAGACCATTGATTCTCTGCCTCGAAGGTCCCCTTCCACGGAACCACGCCCGTGTATAGCAACATCATGGTCCCGTTGGACGGATCGACGTTTGCCGAGCAAGCCCTCCCTCATGCGGTGGACCTGGCAAAGCGCTCGCGAGCGCGCATTCACCTTGCTGTGGTCCACGAGCCGATGCCGACGTGGGTACCGAGCGCGGTCCAGGGCGCCGCCGTCGACCCCGGTGCGCGCACGGGGGAGCGCGCCTATCTCGACGGCATCAAGGGCCGGCTCACCGCCGAGACCTCGCTCGAGATCGACACGGCGCTCCTCGACGCTCCCTCCGCCAGCACCCTCGCCGAATACGCTGTCAAGCAGGGATTCTCGACGGAATGGCTCGATCGCCCGGTGGCGGCGGCCTTGAGCGCCTATGCCGCGAAGCAGTTGATCGACCTCATCGTCCTGGCCACCCACGGGCGCGGGCCGCTGACCCGCAGCTGGTTCGGTGGCGTGGCCGATCAAGTGGTGCGACACGTGCACATGCCGGTCCTCTTCATTCGGCCCGTGAAAGAGGGAGCCGCGCCCAGGCTCCCCCCCTACCGCCATGTCCTCATTCCGCTCGATGGCTCACCCTTCTCGGAGGCGGTCCTCGACCATGCGATCACCCTGGGTGCGCTGAGCGGGGCACGCTTCACGTTGCTGCACATGGTGGAGGACACGCTCCCGGCGCCGGGGCTCAGCGAACTCGCTCCGGCCGAAGACTTCCCGGCCATCGACGACGCGCCATGGCGGGAGCAAGCCGAGTCCTATCTCGAGCAACGGGCCGCCTTGTTCCGCGCTAAACGGATTCCGGTCGACATCGCAGCGGTGCTCGGCGTGAGTCCAGCGGCGCTCATCTTGGAAGAAGCGAGAAATCGCGACGTCGACCTCATTGCGCTCACCACGCATGGCTCACGCGGCCTTCGCCGGATGCTCCTTGGCAGCGTCACCAGCCGGGTCATCCGGGGGGCCGACACGCCCGTGCTCGTGTTTCGACCGGCTGCCCCGGGGCGGTGAACCCGGATTGCGGCCACCGCTCTGAACCAGTGGTGCCGAGCCCGGGCCGTATCGCCCACTCCCCCCTACATCGTACCAGCCGGGAGATGTCCATGCTCCGACGAGTCTTGATGACGCTCACGGTGGCGCTGCTGGTCCCCGCCGTGGGCCTCTCAGCCCAGGCGTACCGCGTTGAGTTGGTGCGAGCCGCTCCGGGTAGGCTCCTCGAGGTCATCGAGGTGTACCGGAGCCGGGCGGACCTGGCCGTGGCGGCCGGCGAAGCCAGACCGCTCATCATGCGCCACAGCCAGGGCGACCAGTGGGATCTGCTCATCCTCTCGCCCATTCCTCCTTTGGCGGAGTACTTCGGTGACGGTCGCCGCAGCCGCTGGGACGAGGCGGCCCGTCGCTCGGGGCTTCCCTCGGCTCGACTCCTCGAGGCCCGGCTCCGCGAGCGAATCGCGTGGCGAGACGAGCTGTTCGCCCTGGGCCCGCCGCAGCCGACCCTGGAACTCCGACGCAGGGATTCGCGGTTCTTCCACGTTGAGATGTTTCGGGCCCTGGCCGGCAAGCACGATGCGCTGGTGGAGCAGCGGCGCATGGAGAATGTCTACCTCCGCCAGAGCGGCCGACCGGACAACCTGGTGTTCACTCGGGAGGCCGGCACCGGGTGGGACGTCTTCACCATCGGGTTCTACCGCGACATCCAGCACTTCGCCGAGCCCTCCACACTGAGCGACGAGGCCCTCGAACGGATCGCCCGTTCCGCGGGGTTCGCGGCGAGAAACCAGATCGGGACCTATCTCCGGACCCTCATCGACTCCCATCACGACACCCTGGCGACCGAAGCCAACGCGCAATAGGATGGGACCGAGGTTCCGGCTCAGGTCACCGAATCCCCAGCGATAGGGCAGGGAAGCGGCCGGACCGCACAGCTACTCCCAGGGGAGGGCGTCTCATGCCGATAACACACATCAACTTCCTAGCCGTGCTCGTGGCGGCCGTGCTCACCTTCATCATCGGTGCGCTGTGGTATTCGCCGGTCCTGTTCGGCAAGCAATGGGTCAAGGTGCATGGGTACACCGAAGCCGATATGGCCGAGATGCAGCGCGGTGTCGCCCGGACCTACAGCATCTCGTTTCTCTGCTATGTGTTTATGGCGTTCGTGCTGTCCATCCTCGTCGCATTGACCGGTGTGGCATCCTTCATCCAGGGCATGTGGCTTGGGACCCTGGTCTGGGCAGGCTTCGTTTTTACCATCGGACTGACCGGGAACCTGTTCTCCAAGGCGGCGATCGGCGCGTTCCTGATCGATACCGGGTATCAGTTGGTCTACCTCACGGTCATGGGTGGGATTCTCGCCGCGTGGCGCTGACCTACCCGGGCCAGCCCGGTGGTCCGCGACCGGCGAAGTTCCGCTGAGGGAGTGAATCGATGCCGTCGCTTGTGTGGTATCGGGTGCTCAATTCGGATGAATTGACGGAGGGGCGGGTCAAACCAGTCACCTGCGCTCGGCGGACGGTGTGCATGACCAGGTACAAGGGCACGTACGCCGCGTTGGATAACACGTGTCCCCACCAGGGCGGCCCGCTCGGGGAAGGGTCCATCGAGGAAGGCTGGCTGCGGTGCCCGTGGCATGGCTGGGACTTCGACCCCTTGACCGGCAAGCCACCCGGCGGGTTCGATGACGGCGTGGCAACCTATCCGGTGGAGGTGCGGGGGGACGGCATCTACGTCGGGTTTGAGGAGCCCGCGGCCCACACCCAGACGGTGGCGGATGTGATGGTAGAGACGATGATCAACTGGGGCGTCCGAGTGGTCTGGGGCATGGTAGGGCACTCGAATCTGGGCCTCTCCGACGCCCTCCGCCGTCAAGAGGTCGCGGGGCGCCTTCGATACATCGGGATCCGCCACGAAGGGGCCGCGTCCTTCGCCGCCTCGGCATACGGGAAGTTGACCGGCCGGCCGGCCGCGTGTTTCTCGATCGCGGGGCCCGGGGCCACGAACCTGCTCACGGGACTCTGGGATGCGAACGTCGATCGCTCGCCTGTCCTTGCCCTGACAGGACAGGTAGACACCCAGGTGCTGGGCCCTGGAGCGTTCCAGGAGGTGGATCTCGCGGCGGCGTTTGGGAAGGTGGCGCAGTGGAGCCAACCGGTGCTCTCAACCAGCAAGCACGCGGAACTCATGAACCTGGCCTGCAAGAGCGCGACGCTCAATCGCGGGGTCTCCCATCTCATCTTTCCTGATGAGGTCCAACACGCCCCGGCTCCCGAAGGCAGTGCTCCGGGCTTGCCGGCGGGGCGCCTGACCGAGCGGACCATTGCCCCCCCGGACGGGGCGATCGACCAGGCCCTCGCGCTCCTCGCGGGGGCCAAACGGCCGGTCATCATCGTCGGGCACGGCGCCCGCTTCCATATGCCGGAGATCATCGCGCTCGGCGAGCACCTGAACGCACCAATCGTGACGACCTTCAAGGGGAAGGGCCTCATCGCGGACAGCCACCCGCTCGGGTGCGGCGTGCTTGGGCGGAGCGGAACCCCGATCGCCAGTTGGTTCATGAACGAGTGTGATTGCCTGCTGGTGTTTGGCGCCAGCTTCAGTAACCATACCGGGATCACCCCCAAGAAGCCGACCATCCAAGTGGATTTCGATCCGATGACGCTCGGCAAGTTCCACGCGGTGGAGGTGCCGGTCTGGGGTGAGATCGGGGTGACCGTGGGGCTGCTGAAGGAACGGCTGGTCGGCGGAACCGCGAGCGTGGATCAGCGCCCCGAGGTGGCGGAGCGCTGGAGCATCTGGCGGCGAGAGAAGGCGAAGCGAGTCCGGGAGAACCGAGGCAAGGGTGTGGGCTCCGCCGCCATCTTCGACGCCTTGAATCGCCACGTGCCAGAAGACGCCATCATCGCGGTGGACGTGGGCAACAACACGTACTCGTTTGGACGATACTTCGAGTGCCGCCGACAATCCGTCTTGATGTCCGGGTATTTGGGATCGATCGGGTTTGCGTATCCCGCCGCCTTAGGGGCCTGGGCGGCCACGCAGGAAGACGACCCCCGCTTCAGGGGCCGCCCGGTGATTGCCATTTCGGGCGACGGTGGCTTCGGCCAGTACATGGCGGAACTCACGACAGCGGTCAAATACGGCATGAGGATCACCCACGTGCTGATCAACAACAACGAATTGGGAAAGATCAGCAAGGAGCAGCGCGCCGGCCAATGGGACGTGTGGCAAACCGCGTTGCATAACCCGAGCTTTGCCGAGTACGCCATACTCTGCGGCGCCCTCGGTCTCAGGGTCACTGACGCCTCTGGGCTCGACCGCGCCTTGGCGGAGGCCTTCACCCACGACGGCCCAAGCCTGGTGGAGGTGATGGCGGATGCAGAGTTGATTTGAGCGGCGCCACAGGACGGGAGGACTCGAAGACCATGGCGAAGCGGACCCTGATGCCGCTTGCATCGCTCGTCGATCGCCAGCCGGCGTATGCCCTGGTCGGAGACGTGGATCTCGTGGTCGTCCGGTATGACGCGCAGGTGTCGGTGCTGTACGGCCGGTGTCTCCACCGCGGGGCATTGCTGGCCGACGGTCGCGTCGATGGCCGGAACCTCATCTGCGGACTCCATAACTGGGACTACCGGGTCGACACGGGCATCAGCGAATACAACAACAACGAGCGTCTGCAGAAGTTCTCGTCCTGGATCGAGGACGGCCACGTGGTCGTGGACGTGGACGAGATCGCGGACTGGGCGCGTGCCAATCCGCAGCCGTACAATCGGGACGAGTATCAGGGTACCTATCAGGATCCTCATGGCACGCCGGAAGAGCCGTTCGTCGGCTACATCAGAAGCCTTGCCGGCACGGGCCTGGCCGCCGGGTCCCACGGCCCCGCCGCCGCCATGGGAGTCCCACGCCAGGCGCTTCCCTCCTGGGATGATCTGCAGTTCATCACGGCCCAGCTTGCCCGAATCCCGAAACTCGACCATGAGCCGGTGGGGACGGACCTCGTGGTTGGGCCGCGCGCTGCCAAGCCACTCCGTCTGGACATCCCGATCTTCGTGACCGATATGAGCTTCGGGGCGTTGTCCGCTGAAGCCAAGATCGCGCTGGCGCGGGGCGCCGAGCTGGCCGGAACCGGGATCTGTTCGGGCGAGGGTGGGATGCTCCCCGAGGAGCAGGCCGAGAACAGCCGGTATTTCTACGAGCTGGCCTCGGGGCGGTTCGGGTTTTCGTTCGAGAAGCTCGAACGGGTTCAGGCCTTCCATTTCAAGGGTGGCCAGGGTGCGAAGACCGGGACCGGCGGCCATCTGCCAGGGCACAAGGTCACCGAGCGGATCGCCGCGGTCCGCGGGCTCACGCCCGGGGAGCCCGCGATCTCTCCCGCGCGCTTCCCGGACTGGGACTCCCTCTCGCCGTACCGTGAGTTCGCGGTCGAGGTGCGGGAACGCACCGGCGGGATCCCGGTCGGGTTCAAGCTGTCCGCTCAACACATTGAAAGCGACATCGATGCCGCGCTCGAAATCGGCGTGGATTACATCATTCTCGATGGCCGCGGCGGGGGGACGGGCGCGGCCCCATTGATCTTCCGCGACAACATCTCGGTGCCCACCATGCCGGCTCTCGCCCGGGCCCGTCGGCATCTCGATCAAGCGGGAGCAGCGGACATCACCCTCATCGCCACGGGAGGGCTTCGCACCCCGGCGGATTTCGCGAAGGCCTTGGCGCTCGGAGCCAACGGGGTGGCCATTGGCAACTCAGCCATTCAAGCCGTGGGATGCATTGGGATGCGGGCCTGCCACACCAACAACTGCCCGGTCGGGATCGCGACCCAGAAGGATCATCTCAGGGCCCGGCTCGTGGTGGACGAATCGGCCCGACGCCTCGACCGGTTTCTCAATGCGGCCACCCACTTGATGCAAACCCTGGCCCGTGCCTGCGGCCACGCGCATCTGCAGGAATTCTCCGTCGATGATTTGACCACGTGGAAGCGCGAGGTGGCGTACTTGACCGGCGTCGCCTACGCGGGCGTGGTGCCGCTCTAGGCTCGCTCTCCTTTTAGCGGCGCGGCCCGCCGGCGCCCCTTGTCTTTGGATACCGTCCACCGCGACTTTCCTTCCGGACAACACCCCCCAAGGAGTCGTGGCATGATCCGCATCCGCGGGACCCTCGCTCGCGTCGGGATGGCCGGCATGGCGGTGGCCGTCGGCGCCTGGCCACCCTTCGTCTCGGCCCAGTCCCCTGCCGCCTGGAGAGGGAAAGACGTCAAGTACGTCCGTGATAGCGAGGAATACGCCACGCTGGTTCGCCAGATCTATCGTACCGCCGCCCAAGCGGTCGAACAGACCAGACGCACCCAACGTGACACCGCCCCGTGGACCGTCGTCCTCGACGTGGACGAAACAGCACTTGACAACTCGGCGTTCGAACTCGAGCGCGAAACCTATGGGGTGCCCTTTGACGCCGAGAATTGGAATGCGTATGTGGCGCGCCGCCAGTCCTGGGCGGTCCCGGGTGTCCAAGAGTTCATTGCCGGCATCCGGGCTGCGGGCGGGCGGGTGGCATGGATCACCAACCGCGATGAGATCACCCGGGAGGATACCCGCGAGAACCTCCGGCGCTTGGGACTCTGGGCCGATACCGACCGGCTATGCCTCCGAACGGAGCGGGCCTACACCAAGGCCGTCCGGCGTCGCGAAGTGATGACGGGATCCGGCCAGTGCGCGTGGACCGGCCAGCCGATGCGGATCCTGGCCTTCGTCGGCGACCAACTCGGCGATTTTCCGGGCGGCGACGAGGACATCGCCGACGCCGGGAACGATGACGCGTTCGGGAAACGCTTCTTCATTGTCCCCAATCCGATGTACGGTGACTGGCTCCGGGACGTGACGCGCCGCTGGCCGTGGCAGTAGCTCATGTCCGCTCCGTTTTTCTATAAGATGACGGGAGGCATTCGCATCACGGTCCGACCTGTCCATCTTCCGGACCGGTCCAACCCGGAACAGCAGCAATACGTGTTTGCCTATTTCGTGCGCATTGAGAACGTTGGCGAGGTCGAGGCCAAACTCCTCTGGCGACATTGGGTCATCCACGACTCCGGCGGCGAGGACCTGGAGGTCCAAGGAGAGGGTGTCGTGGGGCAGCAACCGGCAATCGAGCCGGGCGGTCTCCATGAGTACCAGAGTTTCGTGGTGCTCAAGTCACCACAGGGCTTCATGGAGGGGACGTACGACTTCGTCCGTCCCGACGGATCGCGGTTCAAGGCTGACATCCCGCGCTTCGTGCTCGACGCCCAAGAGGCCGCCGGCCCACTGCATTGAGCCCCGCCCGGCGCCCATTCGTTATCTTCAATCCATATGCGGTTACTCGATGCGTTCCGGCAGCACCTCGACGTGCTCGATCTCGAACCGGGGCCAGCCCTTGTGGCGGTCTCGGGCGGCATGGACTCCGTCGTGCTGCTCGACCTCTTGGTCGCTACGCAGGCCAGCCATGGCCTGACCGTGATCGTGTCCCACGTCGATCACGGCATGGCCGAGGAGAGCGCCACGGTCGCCAAGCAGGTGGGAGCGCTCGCACGACGCCATGGCCTGGCATACCGCCACACCCGTTTCGAGCTCGGGCCCGATGCGACGGAGACCGAGGCCCGAAGCCGGAGGCTGAGCTGGCTCGAGAGCGTGCGCCGCGAGTCGGGCGCACGGGTGGTCCTCTTTGCCCATCATGCCGACGATCAGCTGGAAACGGTCCTCATGCGGGTGCTCACGGGCTCCGGCCCCGCCGGACTCGCCGGGATGACGCCTGTCCGGGATACCGTGGTCCGGCCCTTGCTACCGTTTCCACGTCAGGCTTTGGCGGCCTACGCGAGCGAACGCGGCCTCGAGTGGTGGGACGATCCTGCAAACGCCGACCCGAGACACATGCGGTCGTGGCTCCGGGTCGCGCTCATGCCGGCGCTCAAGGAGCGCATCCCGGATATCGAGGCGCGGCTCGCGCGGCTCGGACGCCAAGCCCGAGACGACCGGCAGGCGTGGGATGCCTTGCTGGACGCGTTGCCGGAATTCGACTTTCGCCGTGAGCGAGATGGGTGTTCCGTTGCTGCCGGTTCGCTGGCGCGGTATGATTCGGTCTTGGCCATCGCCATGCTGCAAGCCGCGGCTCGCAGGGCAGGCGCAACCCTTGGCCGCAAGCGAGCGCAACGAATCCTCAACGTGGTGCATCGAGGGCATAGCGGTCGGCGGGTGGAACTGGGAGGCGGGTGGCTCGCCGAGTTGGCCTTCGACCGGCTCCGACTGGTCGAGCCCAGCCCCGACGCCGCACGGCCTCTCCTACGCGTATCGCTGCCGCCGGTCGACGGGCGTCGCATCGCCTGGGGGCGATGGGCCTTCGACGGATGTGCCGACATCGCCCCGGCACAGCAGCCCCGGTCGGGTGGCTCGGCGTGGTTTGTCCCGGGCGAGATGATGATTCGACCCGCCCAACCGGGCGAACGGGTGTATCCGCTGGGTGGCGTGGGTCGGCGTCGGGTGGTGCGCTGTTTCCAGGATGCCCGGGTCCCACGCAGCCGGCGCCTCGATTGGCCGGTCTTCGTGGCGGAAGGGCAGGTGATCTGGATTCCGGGGGTGTGTCGCTCCGCCGCCCTGGTGCCACGCGCGGGAACGGAGGCGGTTCGTGTCGACGTTCAATACAACTGAGGTCCTGCGCCGGACCGGCGGAAAGACCATCAAGGCCGTCGTGTACGACGAGGCGACCATCGATCGGCGGGTGCGCGAACTCGCGGCCGAAATCACCGCCGCCTACCCGTCGGGCGACCTGCTCGTCCTCGGACTCCTCAAGGGGAGCTTCATCTTCCTCGCGATCTGGTGCGGCACATCGAGCGGCCGCTCCAGGTCGATTTCCTGGTTGCGAGCTCGTACGGGAACGACATGGTCTCCAGCGGGTCCGTCCAGTTGCTGTACGATCCTGAGACGGAACTGGCCGGTAAACATATTCTGCTGGTTGAGGATATTATTGATACAGGGAAGACGTTGCAGCGGCTGATGGGGCTCCTCGAGGGCCGCCGGCCCGAGAGCCTCGCGATCTGCGCCTTGCTGGACAAGCACCTCGCGCCTCAACGGCCGCCCGAACTTCGGTTTACGGGATTCGATGCCCCCCCGGCCTTCTTGGTTGGCTACGGACTCGATCACGCCGAGAATTACCGGCACCTGCCGTTCATTGCGGCGCTGGAATAGGCGATGGCAGAACGAAAGCCGCCGGGTTCACCCGGCAACAACTGGACCAGCCTGTTCAAGAATCTCGCCCTCTGGCTGTTGGTCATCTTTGCGGGCCTGACCTTGTTCCAGGTCATGAACAACCAGCGGAACCCCACGCAGGAATTCTCGTACACGGAATTCAATAAGCAGCTGGACGCCGGGAACATCGCCAACGTGACGGTCTTCGACGGCAAGCGCCTGGAAGGAGACTTCCGGACGCCCGTGGTCCAGAACGAGCGCCAAGCCAAGCGCTTCCAGGTGCTCCTACCCATTGCCGACAGCGAGGAGTTCTTCGCCCGGCTCGAGAACAGCGGCATTCCCATCACCGCTCGGGAGCCGCGCAGCGGGATCACCACCCTGATCGTAACGGCACTGCCGTGGGTGGTCATCTTCGGGTTGTGGGTCTTTCTGCTGCGGCAACTCCAGGCCGGCGGCAGCCGCGCCTTCTCCTTCGGAAAATCCAAGGCCAAGCTCCTCACCGGCGACACGCCCAAGGTCACCTTCGCCGATGTTGCCGGTGCCGATGAGGCGAAGGTCGAACTTCAGGAGATCATCGAGTTCCTGAAGGACCCCCAGAAGTTCACCCGCCTCGGCGGCCGCCTGCCCAAGGGCGCCCTCCTCGTTGGGCCGCCCGGGACCGGAAAGACACTCCTCGCCAAGGCCGTGGCCGGAGAGGCCGGACGGCCGTTCTTCTCGATGTCGGGATCGGATTTCGTCGAGATGTTCGTCGGCGTCGGAGCCAGCCGCGTGCGTGATCTCTTCGAACAAGGGAAGGCGCACGCGCCGTGCATCATCTTCATCGATGAGATCGACGCGGTCGGCCGGCATCGAGGCGCCGGACTCGGAGGCGGACACGACGAGCGGGAGCAAACCCTGAATCAGCTTCTGGTCGAGATGGACGGATTCGAATCCACCGAGGGCGTGATTCTCCTCGCTGCCACCAACCGCCCGGACGTCCTCGACCCGGCGCTCCTGCGTCCAGGTCGCTTCGACCGGCAGATCGTGGTCGACTCCCCGGACGTCCGCGGCCGCGAAGGCATCCTGCGGGTGCACACCCGGAAGATCCCCTTGGCCCCCGATGTTCGGCTCGACATTATCGCCAAAGGCACGCCCGGGCTGGCCGGAGCCGACTTGGCCAACCTCGTCAATGAGGCCGCCGTGCTGGCCGCCCGTCGCAACAAGAACCACGTGGACATGCAGGACTTCGAGGACGCAAAGGACAAGGTGATGCTCGGTGTCGAGCGTCGAAGCCTGGTGCTGACCGAAGCCGAACGGGAAAACACGGCTTTCCACGAGGCCGGCCACGCCGTGGTCTCGATCCTCGAACCCGGGGCCGATCCGGTCCATAAGGTCACCATCGTCCCCCGCGGACGAGCCCTGGGGATGATGGCGTCGCTGCCGGAAGAAGATCGACACGGCTACACCAAGCAATGGCTGCTGGCACGCCTTGCCATCACCTTCGGGGGACGGGTCGCCGAAGAGCTGGTCTTCGGCCCGGAGAAGATCACCACGGGGGCCGGCGACGACATCCAAAAAGCGACGGACTTGGCCCGCCGCATGGTGACCCAGTTCGGGATGAGCGAACGAGTTGGCGTCATGGCCGTGGGCGACAAAGAGCAGGAGATCTTCCTCGGCCGCGAGTTTGCCCAGCGACGCGAGATCTCGGAGCGCACCGCCGAGCTGGTCGACGACGAAGTCAAGCGGCTGCTCGATGAAGCCTACGCCCGGGCGCAAAGCCTCATCACCGAGAACCAAGACCTGCTCGACCGCATCGCCAAGGCGCTCCTCGAGCGCGAGACCCTGGACCGCGAGGACCTCGAGCTGCTTCGGACCGGGAAATCGCTGCCACCTCTGCCGGCTCCGCCTCTACCAGGCTCGAGCCCCGCCGCCGTCGACCAGGGCGCACAGGAATCGGTCCCCAAATCGCCACCCATCCTCGGAACCCCACCGCCCGAGCCCGCCGGCGCGTGAAGGCCGCGCAGCTCGCTGTTCATAACCCTCGAGCACTCCGCGACGTTCTCCGTTCCCACGGATGGGAGGATGGGCGGGCCGCTGTCGTCGCGTCCAGCGTGACGGGGACCGCCGTCCACATGACCGGGCTGGACTCCCGTGTCCTCGAGCGCCTCGTCACCCACGCGGGCCACGCCCTGGGACTCGACGTCCTGACTGGAGAGGACTGGGCGGTGGTGGCCGGCAGCAGGGCCCGGTTGAGCGCGTTCGCCAGGCCGTGGACCGGGCCGCCGGAGCTGGCTGAGCTGGCTGCCGCGGCCGGCCTGGTGCTGGCGTCGGACCTGCCCCAGCGGTGGCAGACCGCACGGGGGCCGATCTCGCTCGCGACACCGACGATCATGGGCATTCTCAATCTCACCCCGGACAGCTTCAGCGATGGGGGGCGGTACACCACGGTCGACGCCGCCCTGCGCCAGGCCGATCATCTGCTTGCCGCTGGAGCCGATCTGGTGGATCTCGGTGGAGAGTCCACCCGGCCGGGGCGCCCCGAGCCCGTTTCGGAGGCCGAAGAACTGGGCCGGGTTCTCCCGGTCCTGGAGTCCCTGGTCGCACGACACCCCGCCCTCATGATCTCCGTGGATACGGTCAAGGGCGCCGTCGCCAGCGCCGCGCTCGATGGCGGAGCGGCAATCATCAACGACGTCTCAGGATTGCGGTTGGATCCGGCGATGCCTGACATCGCCGCGCGCACCGGCGCCGGCGTGGTCCTCATGCATTCCCGGGGGTCCGTCACCACGATGGCGACCTACGAGCGGGCGACGTATGCCGAGGGGGTCGTGAGCACGGTGGTCGAGGAGCTACAGGCCGCCATCGACCGGGGCCTCCGAGCCGGGGTGCCCCACGACCGCATCGTGGTCGACCCCGGGTTTGGCTTCTCCAAGCGCATCGAGCACAATGTGGAGCTGCTGGATCAACTGCCTGCGCTCACGGCACTCGGGCGGCCCATCATGGTCGGCCCGTCCCGGAAACGGTTCCTGGGCGCGGTGACGGGGCGGGGTGTCACGGACCGGGATTCGGCCACCGCCGCGGCCTGCGCCCTGGCGTATGAGCGCGGAGCCCGGCTGTTTCGCGTCCACGAGCCTGGGACCACGCGCGACGCGCTGGCGGTGGCCCACGCCCTCGGAGCGGGACAGGATGTGGAGACGGGAGTGGAGGCGGCCCAGTCATGATACCCGCTTCGCGTGCTGTGAAGCCCACCGCCTCCCACGCGTCTCCTCCGGACGCATGACCGACCCCCGCCAAGGCCTGCTCGAACCGCTCAACGCGCCGCCACCGTACGGGGTGGCGGCGATGGTGTCCGCGGTGATCTTCGCCGGCTACGTGCTGACCCTCGCGCCCTCCGTCACGTTCTGGGATGCGGGCGAGTTCATCGCGGTCGCCCACACCCTGGGGATCCCGCACCCCCCTGGCACGCCACTCTTCGTCTTGCTCGGCCATGTTTGGAGCAAGCTGGTGCCCATCGGCGAAGTGGCGTACCGGCTCAATCTGATGAGCGCGTTCTTCAGCGCCGCCGGCGCCGGACTGTTCTTCCTGGTCGCCCACCACAGCCTGGCCCCCTTGGCCGCAGGCCTCGAGCGCACGGCCGGCCAGTTCGTGGTCCTGGGCGGTGCGGTCGCCGCGGCCGTCGTCGGCGCCTTCACGTTTACCATGTGGCAGAACTCGAATGAGACCGAGGTCTACGCGATCGCCACGTGCACCATAGCGGCGATGTGCTGGGCCTGTTTCCGCTGGCGGGTCGAACGGACCGGCCCGCGCGCGACGCGGTGGCTCCTGCTCATCGTGTATCTGGGCGGCATCTCGATGGGCAACCATCTGCTCGCCCTGCTCGCCGGCCCTGCGGTCATCGGCTTCGTGGGCTACACGGTGTGGAGCGCCCCTGGGCGCGATCCTGTTTCACGGAAGACAGAGTGGGCCCAGGTCGCGGTCATCGCGGGTGTCTGGGCACTCCTGATCGGCATCGGACTGGGAAGCACCACCCTGGTTGCCGTCGGCGGGTTGTGTTTCGTTGCGGCGCTGGCGTTCGCGGCCACGGCGCACGCGCTTCCCTTCGCCCTCATTACCCTGGCCGTCGCCTCGGTTGGGGTCACCACGTATCTCTTCTTGTTCATCCGCGCCGGCCAGCAGCCGATTCTCAACGAGGCCGATCCCTCGACCTGGGAATCCCTGTTGGCCGTGATCCAGCGGGCTCAGTATCCCATCCGGACGCCATTCGACGACCCCACGATCCCTCACGGCCCGGGGAATCCCGGCCGGAGCCTGACGATCATGTGGCTGCAGGTGCTGAACTACCTCCAGTACTTCGATTGGCAGTGGGCCCAGTCGCTCACCGGTCGTCTCCCGGCGGCGGTCCCCATGCGCACGGTGGTGACCCTTCTGTTCTTCAGTCTGGGTCTCAAGGGTCTCGTGGCGCACCGGCGTGCGGACCGGGGTGGGTGGTGGTTGCTGTTCGTGCTCTGGCTGATGACCGGCCTGGGGTTGGTGGCGTACATGAACTTCAAGCCCGGTGCGAGCCTCGGCTACGACCTGTTTCCCAGCCTCGATCAGCACGAGGTTCGGGAGCGGGATTACTTCTTTCTGGTGAGTTTCTCGGTGTGGGGCATGTGGGCAGGCATGGGCCTGGCCGCCCTCGGACGAACGGTGCTGCGCCGATCGCCGAGTGCCGCCAGCCGCGGGCTTGCCGCGGCCCTCTTGGCGCTCGCTCTGATACCGGTCGTTGGCAACGCCCGGGCGGCCTCGAGGCGCCACGGGCCGGAGGCGAGACTTGCCGCCGACTTTGCGTACAACCTCCTCAATTCGGCCCCCCCACACGGGATCATCTTCACCTACGGGGACAACGATACCTTTCCGCTCTGGTGGGCCCAGGAAGTCGAGGGCATTCGGCGAGACGTCAACGTCGTCTGCATCGCCCTCTCGCATACCCCATGGTACACGCGCCAATTGCGCGATAATCCCATTCGGGTGTTCGACCGCGCCTCGGCCCCGCCGGTGTGGCGTGACCTCGAGGTCACCACCCCGACATGGCCACTTCACACCATGACGGACGCCGAGATCGCAGCGGCGGCGGGTGGAACCCTTCTCGAACGAGACGTCGAGATCCCATTGGGCCCAATCCGCACCCTGATTCCCGCAGGCACTCCCCTCTACTTGGCCGATGTGGCGTTGCTCAGGGTCATCCAGCAGAACCTCGGCCGCCGTCCCATCGGATGGTCCATCACTGCTGGGTCCAACTTCTACGGGTTGAACACACGGCTGGCCCAGCACGGGCTGGTGCGGATCATTCGTCCCGAGGCCAGTGACACCCTGAAGGGGCTCGCGGCGCCTCCGTCGGCGGTTGGCCTGCAGGGGATCGCCCTCGATCGCGAGGCAACCGAGCGATTGGCCTGGGAGACCTACCGGTATGCCGGACTGCTCGAGGCCCAGGCGACGGGAACGGGCGTGGCCGAGCGGTTGGATCCCACCAGCCAGAGCTTCGCGGCGAGTCTGAGTGACCCGTTCGTGCAGCTGGCGTTCGCGTACCAAGCGGCAGGGAACTTGCCCGAAACATTCCGGAACCTGGA
>JBFGLJ010000020.1:0-23136 GCA_041576235.1 Gemmatimonadales bacterium
GCACGATGCCGCTCTCGTCCACGAGGGCCTGTCGGTACTTGCCGGTTTGAACGATCCAGCCCTGATAGCCCGCCTGTTGTGCCCCCCCGACATCGGTATAGATGTCATCGCCGACGACCGCCACGTCCCGTCCACCCCCTGGGGCACTGGGAATCGCGAGGCTGCGGGCGGCGGCATGAAAGAACTCCGGGCTGGGCTTCCCGGCGATGGTCGCGGTGCGGCCCGTAGCGTACTCCAACCCGACGACGAACGCTCCGGCGTCGAGGGCCAGACCATCGCTCCGCATCCAGTACCGGTCGCGGCTGAGCGCAATCAGATCTGCGCCATCCATGAGGTAGCGGAAGGCCTCTTGCATGAGCGCGTAGTCCCAGCGCGACCCGAGATCGCCGATCAGCACCGCATCCGGGGCCGGCCCCGAGGTGCCCATCTGACCCGTCGTGCCACCCACCAACTCGAAGCCTTCGAGGTCCGGCAGGGCCGCCTCGGCGACAAACGGCGCGAGGCGCCTGGCGCCCTGCGAGCGGGCTACCTCCGCACCGGCGACGACGGCGGTGAAGATCTGCCAGGCCTCGAGTTCGAAGCCGTATCCCGATAAGCGCTCCACCAGTGAGCCCCGCGACCGGCTGGACGTATTCGTGACACAGCAGAAGGGAATCTTCCCCGGGAGAGACGCAAGAACCTCGACGGCACCCGGCACCGGTCCAGCATCGGTGTACAGGGTACCGTCGAGGTCGAAGAGATAGGCGCTGGGCATCGCAGCTCGTCAGCCTGCCACCGGGAATCGGTCCTCGGCCGACGACCGAACGACTAGTACCGACCGAGGTAGCTATCGATCTCCCACTGGCTCACTTGGAGATTGTACTGAAGCACTTCTTCACGCTTAGCCTCGAGGAATCGTTCGGTCAAGTGCGGGCCGAGCGCATCGGTCATCGCCTTGTCCTTCGCAAAGACGTCCAGAGCGGCGTGCAGATCGCGTGGCAGCTCATCGATCTTGTACTTCCGACGATCGCGATGGCTCATGGTGAAGATGTTCCGGTTCACCGGCTCCCGGGCCGCGAGCTTCTGCTCGACCCCATCCAGCCCGGCGGCAAGCTGTACGGTGAGCGCCAAGTACGGATTGGCCGACGGATCGGGCATACGGAGTTCGCAGCGGGTGCCCTCCCCTCTGCGCTCGGGAATGCGCACCAGCGGCGACCGGTTGCGCATGGACCAAGCCACGTTCACCGGCGCCTCATATCCGGGAACCAGGCGCTTGTAGCTGTTGACCAACGGGTTGGTGATGGCGACGAAGGCCCTGGCGTGTCGGAGGAGTCCCTCGATGTAGCTGAGGGCCACGTCGGAGAGCTGGTACTTCCCGTCCGGATCCCAGAACGCATTGCTCTCGCCCCGGAAGAGCGACTGATGCGTGTGCATCCCGCTTCCGTTTTGGCCTTGGATCGGCTTGGGCATGAAGGACGCCACCGAGTTGTGGCGGTGGGCCACGTCACGGACAATGAAACGAAACGTGGCCAGGTTGTCGGCCGTTGTCAGGACATCCGCATACTTGAAATCGATTTCGTGTTGCCCTGGGGCCACCTCGTGGTGGGCGGCTTCGACCTCAAACCCCATGTGCTCGAGGTCCTTGACGATGATGCGCCGCAGTTCTTCGCCCTCATCGACGGGGGTCAGGTCGAAGTACGCCCCGGAGTCGTGGGTGATGGTGGTGGGGTCGCCCTCCGGGCTCTTTTCGAACAAGAAGAACTCCGCTTCGCACCCCGCCATCATGCTGAAGCCGAGCTTCTTCGCTCTGGCCACCTGGCGCTTGAGGGCCTGCCGGGGACAGCCGACGAACGGCGTGCCGTCGGGTAGGCGGATGTCGCAGATGAGACGGGCAACCCGGCCACCCTCGTCCTCGTAGGGGAGCACCCGAAAGGTGTCCAGGTCGGGGGAGAGGAGCATGTCGGACTCCTCGATTCGGACGAATCCCTCGATTGAGGAACCGTCGAACATGATCTCCCCGTCCAGGGCCTTGGCGAATTGGCTTCGGGGCACCTCCACGTTCTTGTTGACGCCTGGAATATCGGTGAACTGCAACCGCAGAAAGTCCACGTCGAACTGCGCAACGAGCTCGAGCAGGTCCTCTTTCTTGACGCCGTTGAGGTTGGTGGGAAAACCATCCAGACGTGGACGGCCGGCAACGCGGGCGCTCCCTCGTCCCGTTAGCCGCGAGGGCAGCGTTGAATCGATGGTCATGGCAGGCTCAGCGTGGTGATGGGACAACAAAAAAGGGGACGGGACCCCCCCGACCCACGGCACCAAATATACCGCCGTGAGCGAAAAACTGCAAATCATGCACAATTTAGCTGACAGAACTGCAATTATAGGGGGTCAAATGCAACATTCTGCACGAAAATATGTAGAATTTACGAGAATTCGGGTCGGGCTAAGGCGGGGGTAGTCTCGCGGGGGGGACGGTGCTGCGGGCCCCTGGTCTGGGCTCTAGGCGAGACTCTCGAGGATCTGCCAGAGCTCCAGGGGGCTGAAGTCGTTGAAGCGGTTCATGACCTCCGGCTCGCTCCATTCGAGGAAGATCCAGCCCGTGGTGCGTCGGTTCTCGCCGGCGAGAAAATGGAGGCGGCCGGCGACAGCATCCCCTTGGTGCTGGGTCTCCAAGTACACGCTCCAGGCGATGTCGCTGCGGGCGAGATCGCCGAGGTGTTTCGCCGAGGGTGCGTCGGGTACCCGGCCGGGCCCGGATACGCGTGAGGGCTCCATAGCTTCTCCAAGAAGGACCAGCGATTCGCTTTCAGGGTAATGACTCCCGCCGAACTGCGCCAGGTTAGGGGCCGTCCCGCCGCTCAGGGGTTTAGATTCCGCGGCAACGCCCTAGACCGAAGGAGCCATGCAGGACCAGCAGACGACCACGTGTCCCTCGTGCGGAAGCCCCCAAACCGGGACCTTCTGTGGCCAGTGCGGGCGGCGGCTCACGGCGGGGACCTGCCGCGCGTGCCGAGCCCACCTCTCGGCCCAGGCGCGCTACTGTCATCGGTGCGGCGCCCCCGTCGGGCTGGACGCGCGCCGAGGGCGGGCGGCCTGGATCGTGGCGGCGGTGGTGACGGGTGTGCTCCTCGGCGCCGTCGCCTGGGGCGCCAGCGGCGGGTGGCAACCGGCCCCGCCACCCGATATGGCCAATGTCGGAAGCCAGTCCGGGGGCCTGTCGACCCGCGCATCGGACATCAGTCAGATGAGCCCGCGGGAACGCTTCGATCGGCTCTACCGGCGGATCATGAACGCCGGCGCCCAAGGGGACAGCACCGCGGTGGTCAACTTCACCCCGATGGCCCTGGCCTCCTACGCCCAGCTCGGCGCAGTGGACATCACCGCTCGATATCAGGCGGCCTTGTTGCGGCTCCAGATCGGCGATCTCGAGGGCACGCTGGCCTTGGCCGACACCATGGAACAACAGGTGCCGGGCCACCTCTTCGTGCCTGTCCTTCGAGGCACCGTCGCACGTTTCACCAACGATACGACGTCGATCCGCCAGAGTTTTGAGACATTCCTAGCCCATTATGATCGGGAACGCGCGACGCAGCGCCCCGAGTACGCGTCGGAGGAGCTCATGCTTGCCGAGTTCCGCGAGGCCGCGCTCGGTGGCAGCCCATGATGACGCCAGCCTCCCCCACCCGTTCTCCGACCCGAGCCACGGCCATGTCCCGCACCATTCACGTCGCCCACAGCCCAGATTCGGATGACGCGTTCATGTTCTTTGCCTTGGCCAAGGGCAAGATCGACACGGCCGACCGCCGGTATGTGCACGAGCTGTCGGACATCGAGTCGCTGAATCAGCGGGCGCGGCGCGGAGAGCTGGAGGTGTCCGCGGTCTCGATTCACGCCTATGCGTACGTGGCAGATCGGTATGCGCTCCTCGCGAGCGGAAGTTCGATGGGTGACGGATACGGTCCGCGCTTAGTATCGCGACGCCCGCCGCCGGCCGATCCCCCGCAGGCGCTCAAGGGGCTTCGGATTGCTGTGCCGGGACGCCTGACCACGGCGTACCTCACCCTCAAGCTGTTTCAACCCGACTTCGTCGAGGTGCTGCTCCCGTTCGATCGTATCGAAGCCGCCGTGCACGAGGGGAAGGCCGACGTTGGCCTTCTCATCCATGAGGGTCAGTTGACCTACGCCGATCAGGGCCTGCATCTCTGGGGCGACCTTGGGGCGTGGTGGATGGACGAGACCGGCCTCCCTCTTCCCCTCGGGGGGAACGTGGTGCGCCGCGACTTCGGGAACGCGCTCATTGGCCACATCGCCACCGACGTCCGCCGGAGCATCGAATACGGCCTCGCACATCGCGAGACCGCCCTGGCATATGCCAAGCGCTTCAACCGGGGGCTCACCGAGGAGCGCACCGACGCCTTCGTGGGGATGTATGTGAACGAATGGACGATCGACTATGGGGCTCGGGGCCGCGAGGCCGTTCGGACCCTGCTGCGCCGGGGGGCCGAGTCCGGCATCATCCCTGCACTGGCGAGTGTGGATTTCGCCGGCTGACGGCGGCAGCCGTCTGGGAGGCCTACGGGCGCCCGGGGCGAGGCCCAGGGGTTGCGGAAACTGGGCAAGTCCTTGACTGTAGGTGAAATAGCCCGTGACGATGGGTCCACCGCCGGGCGCCGCCGCGAAGCTGGCTAGGAGGTCCAATGGCTGAGTCAGACGGGCCTGTCACGCTGCTGGTCGTCGATGACGAGGAGTCGATTCGCAGCGCGTTGAACCGCTTTCTCTCGCAAAAGGGCTATCGCGTGCTCACCGCCGGATCGGGCGAGGAGGCGCTCGAGATGCTCCCGCGCGAAACGGTCGACGCGGCTCTGCTCGACATTCGTCTCCCCGGCATCAGTGGCATCGATCTCGTTCCCAAAATCATCGCTGCCGGACAGGACATTGCTGTCCTCATGCTGACGGCGGTCAACGACGCGACCACCGCGAGCCTGTGCATGCAACGCGGTGCTATGGAGTATTTGACCAAGCCGATTGACCTCAAGCACCTCGATCGGGCCATTCAGCGGGCGTTGAAGCGTCGGAAGGAAACGCTGGAGTCGGTTGAGGTCGACCAATTCCTCAGAGAGCAGTCGACCCGCCGGACCGTGGAGCTCGAGCGGCTTTCTGTGGCGACGCTCGAGGTTCTCATCAACGCCCTGGAGTCGAAGGATCCCTTCTCCCGCGGCCATTCCGCACGCGTGGCCGACCTCTCTGCCACCATTGCTTCCGAGTTGGGCCTGCTCGATGACGAAGTCGAGCGCATTCGCACGGCAGGCCGCCTGCATGACATCGGCAAAATCGGCATTCGCGAGGAGATCTTCAACAAACAGGGCCCGCTGACCAAGCAAGAGTTCGAACTCGTGAAGCAGCACGTCGTCGTTGGCGCGCAGATCCTCGCGCCCCTCGACCACTTGGTGGATATCACGAGTTATGTCCTCCATCATCACGAACGGTGGGATGGCAGCGGATATCCGGACGGGTTGCAGGGTGAGGCCATTCCGCTGGGCGCCCGCATCATTGGGGCCGTCGAGATCTACGATGCCTTGACTACCTCTCGGCCCTATCAGGAAAAGATGTCCCCCGGATCCGCGATCGAGCGGATGCGCGATCTCATGGATACGGCAATCGACTCGCGCGTGTACCTGGCGCTCGAAGGGGTCGTCGGCCGACGTCGGACCCTCGTGTTTCTGGACGACGACTGGAAGAGTTAACACGCCTCGCCCTCCCCTTCTGCCACGTTCTCTGCATGCTTGAACGGAATGAGGTCACCGTCCTCATTGCGGATGACGACCCCGCCATCGTTCGACTCATGGCGAGCACTCTCACGCAACACGGTTTCCGCCCCCCACGAGAGGTAGGCACCGGACACGCCGCTCTCGCCGCGGCCGACCAGGCCGACATTCTGCTCTTGGATTACCGCCTGCCCGATCTGAGCGGGACCGAGGTTCTGGAGCGCCTCCAGCATCACCCCAAGCGACCGGCCGTCATTCTCGTGACCGGGCACGGTGGAGAGGAGGTCGCGGCCGGCGCGCTCCGCCTGGGTGCCGAAGACTACCTCAACAAGGGTGCCTCCCTCCCGGAGCTGCTCCCCGAGGTGGTCGACCGCGTGCGGCGCAGGCGAGCCCTCAGGGCAACGCTCGCCGAGGCTGAGCGCGAGCTCCTGATTGCCGCCCGCCGCGAGGCAATCGGGGAAATGAAGATCATGCTCCATCACGAGATCAATAACCCGCTCATGGCGGCGTTCGCCGAGGTCAGCCTGTTGTTGGACGACGCGCGGCTTGGTTCGGTCCACCGGACGGGTGTGAAGGACATTCAAGGGGCGTTGGAACGCATCCACGATATCATGCGGCGAGTCAGCGAACTCGATGCCGCGACGGCGGTGGACTACCTTCCGGGGGTCCCGATGATGGACCTCGATGCGCCGCCCGAGCCCACCCCGGAACATGGGTCCGCCCTGTTGTTTCTCGAGAATCCGTCACTGGCTCGGGTGACGGAATCCTTGCTTGGCCGGGCAGGATATGCGGTGGAGCGCTGCAGCTCCGTCGCGGACCTCCAGTCGAAGACCCGCGCTGAGGACGTCGCGTTGGTGGTGGTGGCGAGCGCCGGCGATGGGGATCCCTTGGGTGGATATCGTCCTGCGGGAGAGCGGACACATGGGCTCGTCGTCATCGCACCTGACGATGGCGCCGCCGCTCGGGAAGCAGGAGCGGATTGGGTCTTTCCCCTGCCGTTCGATCCCAGCACGTTTGTGCGCCTCCTTCGGGACGGGAGCACGCGCGACTAGCGTTCGCGGCCGGCAGGGCTGGGGGGAAGGTCTCCGGGTGGTGGCCGGGCTTGTTTGGCAAACTGATAGGCCATCCCGCGCAGGCGAGTGATACGATGGCGAATGGGCGGGTGGGACGCGAAGACGTCTCCCACGAACCCTTCACGCGCCGCGAGCTTGCGCTCCGCGGGATCCACGATGCACAGATGGGCCGCCCCGCGCCGAATCGACGCCGTGGGCGCGCTCGCCGCATCGAGTTTCTCCAATGCCGTGGCGAGTCCCAGCGGGTTGCGAGTGAATTGGGCGGCGGTCGCGTCGGCCAGATACTCCCGCTTCCGGCTCACCGTCATCGCGATGAGTCGCGAGACGACTGGGGCCACGATAAGCGTCAGGACCCAGGCCACCAGCACGAGGATCGCCAGCGGGTTCCCCCCGCGCCGCCCCCCACCGCGTCCTCCGATACGGCCCCATCGTCCCCCGGTGGCGTGCATGAGTCGGCCGAACCCATCCGACATGAGGGCGATCGCACCGACCATTGCCGCGATCAAGGTCATGAGCCGGACGTCGAGGTTTCGGATGTGGGCCATCTCATGGGCCACGACGCCTTGGAGCTCGTCGCGGCTCAACGCCGCGAGGAGGCCTTCCGTGACGGCGATATGGGCCTGATGGGGGTGGATCCCGGTGGCGAAGGCGTTGGGATCGGGATCGGGCACGATCCACACGGTAGGACGCGGAATTCCAGACGCGATACTCATTTCCTCGACGACGTTGACAAGGCGCTTCTGTTCCAGCGTGACGGGCGTGACCACCTCCCAGGCGCCGCTCGACCAGAGCACGCGCTGGGGACCCGTGCGCCAGGAATAGCGCGCAATACCAGCGGCGAGGAGCAAGGTGAGGATCCCCCCGACGGGCACCGTGTGACGGTAGCTGCCGGGGGGGGCTGACTCGGTGAGGAGATAGAACCCGAAGTCGCCGCCTAGGCCAATCCATGCAAAGAAAACGACAAATCCAGTGACCAACCCGGCGGAGTAGCGGCGGTTCGCTGCCTGTTGCTCAAAGAGGTTCCCTTCGGTCACGCAGAGGGCTTCTTCATGGAAAGATCGACCGTCGGGACGGCCCGCTCACCTGCGTCTTCGATTTCCCAGAGGTCGGCGGGGGTGGCCTTTGCCAAGCCGGCGACCAGGTTGGTTGGAAACTGCATTTGTTTCGTGTTGTATTGTGTCGCGACGTCGTTGTAGAGTTGGCGGGCAAATCCGATCTTGTTTTCGGTGGTCGTCAGCTCCTCCTGCAGCTGCGCAATGTTGGCCGTCGCTTTGAGGTTGGGGTAGTTCTCCATCAACGCGAACAGCTTTCCGAGGGCTTGGGTCAACATCCCTTCGGCCTGGGCGACTTCCTTGACGCCAGTGGCATTGACCGCCTTGGCTCGGGCAGAGATCACCGCTTCCATCGTGTCCCGCTCGAAGTCCATTGCTCCCTTCACGGCCTGCACCACATTGGGAATCAAGTCGTGTCGGCGCTTGAGCTGGACATCAATCTGTTTCCAGCCGTTGAGCACCTGGTTCTTGAGGGCAATCAGGCCGTTGTAGGTCGCAATCAGCCATATGACCGCGGCAACGATGAGTCCTAGCAGGAGAATTGTCGGCATTCCTATCTCACTCAGTTAGAGAAGAAGAGGTCCATCAAGGTCGGTCGGCAGCGAGCGCCCGGCGAACACGACTGGCCACCTCACCCTCGTGCCACCCGTGCCGCAAGAGGGGGTGCCCCTCGGCGATCAACAACTCGCACCCTGGACTGATGGGAATCCGTCGCACCAATGCGGCCGCGCCTTCGGCTGGGCCGAGCCCAGGCGCGTCCGGATGCCGCTCGGCCTGGCCTCCCCCCCGTCCTCGGGCCGTTCCTCCTCCGACACGACGCCAGGCGAGGTCGGTCGGCCTCGGGAGGCTGCCGCCGAGCGCCGCCGCAACCCGGCGCTCGATGACATCGCCTCCCAGCCCGGAGAGTTCCTGCCGTATGGTCTCGAGGGTGGCACCCTCCATTTGGCGCAGCTTGATCGCCAGGACTTGGAGGAGGTGGCGATACACGTAAATGGCTGCGGTGCCCTTCCCCTCTGGGGGTGTCACCAATCCACGCGAGACATAGAACCGAATGGTGCGCTCGCTCGGGCGCGGGCGCGCGGCGGCATTGATCGGGTACACGCGCGAGGCCTCGAGAATGGCACTGGCGAGCGCCGACACGTCCCGTAAGCTCCACGGCGCGAGTCCGCGATAGGCGCGCAATCGCTGGAGCGGATCGTTTTCAAAGAGATCTGCGGTAGTACTCATCTCGTGCCATGTGCGAGTCGGGCCTAGTATGCGGCCGACGGCGGGCCCGGGCAAGTCGAGCCGTCACGCCGTGAAAACGGCTCAGCGCGCGGGAAATCGATCCCGCATTCTCGGGTCACCGAAGACATTGTAGACCATGCGCACCGGCATGACGCTCCCCGAAGCGGTCCTCGCCCTGGTCGTCGTCGGCCTGGTTGGCACCATCGCCTTCCCCAAACTGAGACACACCCTCGACCAGGTCGTAGTGGACCGGACCGCCTATGCGCTGGTTGCGGCCCATCACCGGGCGCGAGTGCTCGCCGTTACCGAAAGCCGACCCACCTGGCTGCGCTTCACCCGAGATTCCTTGGTCATCCGCATTCACCGAAAAACGGGGCCGGTACGTGGCTGGTCCGCACCGGGGCCGGGCCGACACCGGGTTGCGCTCAGCGGTCCAACGAAATGGCTCATTTTCAGTCCTACCGGACTCACGATGGGGTTTTCGAACGGCCGATGGGTCTTGCGGAGGGGCCAGGCCTACCGAGCGGTGGTCTTGTCACGATTGGGGCGGGCGCGGTTCCTACGGTAGCAGGGTTTCTGGACGGTCGGCTTACCGCTTGGGTCCGGGCGGCGCCAAGCGGAAGCGGCGAATCTTGTTCAACAGGGTCGAGCGCGAGATCCCGAGCACCAGCGCGGCCTGCCGTCGATTCCACCCCGTGTGCGCCAGCACCGCCGCAACGTGACGTCGCTCAGCCGCCTCGAGGGTATCGGGTCTTGGCGGCCTGGCTGGGGCCAACGCGGCCAGCAACGCGGGACGGTTGAGGATGGGATCGTGGAGATCGATCACGAGCATGTCGGGAAGCGATGCCTCGAGCGCGAGTGCGTCGGCCCCGTCCTCCAGCCTGACAAGGCCCACGGTCTGGTGTCCCGCTTGGGTGAGCGGAGCGGCGACGGCCTGGCGGCGCCCCTCGTCCGCTCCCGCGATCACGATGTCGAGCGAGGCCATGGAAGCAAGCTAGTGACGCCATTCCGGTGGGGCCACCAGGGAGCGGCGCGGCGATGCCAGCGTCGCCGCCGTTGCCGCCTGCCGGACGAAAAAAAAAGGGACGACCGTTTGGCTCTTCACCAAACGGCCGTCCCGCGCACCAGCTACCCGAGGTCGGGGCTCAAGGCCGCCGTTCTTCTCCCACCTGCCGCCGTCGGCTGATTCGCCTTTCGGTAGGGCCCAGTGGGGCCTCAGCTTCCATCCCCAGGCCGGATGGCCATCCCACCTGGTTCGTTGATGCGAGCGCTGTGAATCGGATCGGGTCGCGGACCGACCTTCCGCACTGCACCCCGAGGCGCCACATCGGGGTGGGTGAAGCGCGCGACTGGCTCCACCCGCCTCAGCCGAGGTGATCACCGGGATCGACAGCCGCCTGAGCCCTTGGTTGCTTGGGCGACCTCCCCCGATATCTCGCCGAGGCTCGCTGACTGGTCGTTCTCAAGACTCAGGGATCTCAAGCCGTTTCCAATCAACGGTATCCAAAGATACCACCCGGGGCAGAGCCCGCAAGTGCCTATCTTTCTTCGGGTTACAGGATTTCAGAGTGGACAGCTTGTGGAGGCTAACGTGGGATCAGTGCGCCGAGTACCGCCGCTCTCCACAAGGTGTGGAGATGTTGATTACCGCTTCTCCACACTGGACTTCGGAGCCGGCACGCCTCGACCGGTCCGAGGGACCCCTTGGATGTCTATCGATTTCAGGAAGACGGTCAGGTCGCGCTCGTATTCCAGAATGGTGTCCCGCACCTCCCGGGCGTCACTGCGCCCGCGGTCCCTGAGGTCGGCGAGGTTCTCGCCCCGGGTGCGTGGTTTCCAGCGGGTAACGCAGTCCTCGAGGGTCGTCGCGAGTCGTTCGAGGGTCTCGAGGAGTCGAGCCTGCTTCTGGCGCGGGTAGGCCCCGTCCCACCTGCCCGCGGCGATGACCGGGCGCGTCCGTGGGAGGGTCCTGAGCGATCGTTCACAGGCGCCGGTCATCGCCCGCGCGCGGGACAGGAGCCACGAATCTGACTGCGCGCTGTGGTCTCGTTGGAGGCGCGCGGTCGCCCCGAGAACACTCTGGAGCGAGTCGTGAAGGACACTGACCGCGTCGAAGACCTCGGCGCGGGCGGAGTCTAGGGTTCCGGATTGATGGGAGAGGACCGCTTGCCCTTGGGCGGGGACTGCAAAGAGGGGCGCTGCCACCAAGGCCAGCGCCGTGATCGGTCTCATGACTCCAGCCCGACCTCGATGTACCGGTACGACGGGTCACCCTCGGTGGGTCGGAACAGGCAGCCACCCGAACTGGCGGCAAACCACCCGGCCACGAGGGGTCGCGGGCGGTCGAGTTCTTGAATCACCGCCCCCAGCCACCGACGCAGGTGGCGCACCTCCGGGGCCCGGCGGGCCAACAGGGCGACGAGCGCCCCCCCGCCGGAGGTGGCCCGAAGGAAATGGGCCAGGGCGTGGGCGCGCTGCCGGAACTCAACGGCCTTGACCCCTGGCTCGTCGAACAACACGGCGCCCTCGAACACGTCCATGGGCGGGGCATCGAGCCGTGGGCCCAAGTACACGAACTGCCGCGACCCTTGGCCCTTGCGCTCGACCACCGCGGCAGCGGTCTCGCTGGTGAGCCGGGCGGCGTGGAGGAGGTCTTCCTCGTGCAGGATGCCCACGGCGGCCGTCCACTCGAGCGCCGACAGGGCCGACTCGACCGGGCAGCCACCCTCGTCCAACGCAAGCAGTCGGGGCGCCTCGCCTGCGCGCAACATGAAGTGCGCCAGGCCTTCGGCCCGGTCCAGAAAAGTTCGGACGATCAGAGTCTGTGGTATGGCCATAGATAAGGAACCTAAGCGCCAGGGGTCGCAATTCCTACAGGGGCCGCGCGCAGGCGACGCGCGGCGGGGCGGCGGCACCCGCACGCCCTGGGGCCCGCGCCCGCCGCCCTTCTTTCGCGCCCCGCCTCACGGGACCAGGGCGGACTTGGGCTCGATTTTCACGATCCACAGGCCCGAGTTCATGTCGGGGACATAGATACGGCCGTCCCGGTAGATCGCACCCCACGCCATCGGGGCGTTGGCTGTGGTGCCCCTCGCGTCCCCGGTGTACACATGGGCGATCTGGCGCCCCTGCTCGAGGAGATCGCCCCGGAGTTCTCCGGAAATGTCCAGCACCCTGAGCCCACCCTGGTAGTCACCGAGATAGAGGGTATCGCCGGCCACCCACACGTTGTGGGCCCCGCCGTCCTTGGCTTCGTAATAGGCGACTTCCCTCGGGGCGGTGATATCCGAGACGTCGATGACATGGAGTCCTCCGTACGGACGTCCCAGACCCTGCATCGTCCCGCCGCTCAGCGGATTGGGTGTCGCGGCGAAGACCTCGTCGCCCACAAAGACGTAGCGCCCGTGTCGCCAGGCAGTATGGGTTCCTCGAATGAAGCCGGGGCCACCGACCGCTTCGACCTCACGGTACCGCGCGTTGAGGTCGTACTTGAACTGGCTGACGAGTTGCGGATGCTCGGGGCTTCCCCCCTTCATTCCATTCCCGACATCGAGGATGACCAATCCGTCGTTCCAGTAACTCAGATAGGCTAAGCCATCCTGGACATCGATGTCGTGCAGCATCCGGCCGGCCGGGGAGCGGGGGGTTTCCCACCGGGCCACTTGGCGCGGTGCCGTTGGATTGCGAATGTCGATCACCCGCATGGAACCGGTCGCATTGTCCGTCAGGTAGACGTACCCGCGGTAGACGAACGCGCTGTGGACCCCGCCGGATACCGTCTCGGTGAACTCAGCAATCGGCTTCGGGTGCGCAGGGTCCTCGAAAGAGAGTATGACGATGCCGTTCGCTCGGGTCGAGGCCCCCTCGCGCGTCATGACGCCGAAGCGTCCGTCTTCGGTCGTCATCACATCGTTGATATGACGGGCGTCGACCACGACCGAATCGGTGATCGTCGGGGCCGACGGGTCGGTGAGGTCGATCGCGTAGAGGCGGTCGCCCACGGTGGTCAGATACCCGTATTGGCCGCTTGGATGGAGCCAAAATTCTGCGGCCGTGCCGGCGATTGGGAGGCGGCCGACGAGTGTGGCTGGGCGGACGACGTCGCGTGCGCGCGCCGTGACGGTGGCCAGGGCGGACTGACCCGCGAAGCTGGCGGTGATCCGATACGAACCCGGTCCGTTCGCCACGAAGGCGCCATCATCATCGATCACCGCCTGGCCCGGATAGACAGCCCACTCGGGACGGGCGCCGGCGAGTTCCTTCCCGGACGCATCCCGCGCCCGGAGCGTGAAGCGAACCACATCGCCGGAGCGTACATCGGCGTGCTCCGGCTCGAGGACCAAACTGGCCACCGGGTTGCGGCGCACCTCGATCGACATCGGTGTCGCGATGGTCCCGATGCGGGCCGTCACCGTCGCGCGGCCTGGCCGCAGTGCAGTCACCCGTCCAGCCGAGGTCACCGTCACCACATCTGGAGCGTCGGAGTCCCATTGGATCGGATCGTACCGCCGGTCCTTGTCGGCCGACAGCGGAATTGCACGGACGGTGAGCGACTGCCCAGCGTACAGCGTCGTGACCGCAGGTTCCACGACGATTTGGGCGACAGGCCGCGGCAGAATCCGAACCTGGGCAAACCCTGTCGCGGGGCGGCCACCTGAGCGGTGGCTCACCAGAGCAGAGAGACGGAGGGCGCCGGTCGACCCCGCGGTCACCAGCCCGGTCGAATCGATGGATCCCTCGAACCGGCCCGCCGACTGAAACCAGCGCACCCGGATGTCGCTGAGGCGTGCGCCCGAGGAGTCGAAGGCGCTGACGGTGAGGCGAATGGTGTCTCCGACTTGAACGGCGACATCGCTTGGCCGGATCTCAACTCGAGCGACCGGCGCGCCCGCCTGGGGCATCGCTGCGGCTTGTGAGACCACGGCGGCGAGCAGCGTAGCAGCTGGAATCATCGTGCACCTCAAGGGCAAAACTGTCTAAGTGTAAGAAGGACAGCGGGTAATCTACGTCGCCTTCCGAATCGCGCGACTCCGCCATACTTTCGAGGTGTCTGGAGCACTGAGGGGTTGCATGCGGGTCGAATGGAATTCATTCATCTCTCCGGTCGGGACCCTCACGGTCGCCGAAGGCCTAGACGGACCCTTGGTGGTGGAGTTTCCCATCCGGGACGCGAGGGTGAACTGGGCCGATCGTCTGCGCAAGCGCAATCGGGACGTGACAATCGATATTGGTCCTTGTCAACGCCTGACCACGTGGTTGGCCGCCTACTTCCGCGGACGGCCCCGGCGATTTCCGTTTCCTGAGTACATGAGCGAATACTTCGTCCTCGAGCCGTCGCAGCTCGAAGTGTGGCGACACTTGTCGGCTATTCCCTTCGGCCAAACCCGTAGCTATGACGACCTGGCCCAGTTGACGGGGCTGCCGCCCCGCGCCGTGGGGCAGGTATTGGGATCCAACCCTCTGGCCATCTTGGTGCCGTGTCACCGGGTGGTGGGGAAGCGGGGCGGACTGGTGGGCTATGGGGGCGGACTCACCCGGAAACGGTGGCTCCTCGATCACGAATTGCGGTCGGTGGGCGTGGTCCTCAGCTGACCCACCCCTGCGGATCGCGACGTTGCTCCGATCCATCACCCCGCCCCGGGCCCGGGGCGGGGTGCCGCAACAAGGCCCGCGGCCCAGTCCTCAGACGGCACCAGGGGGTGGTCCAGACATTGCGTTTGTGGCCCGCCGAGCCCTCACCGCCCAACGCGGGCAGAGGTGCTGAACCCAGACGAGCCATATCACCGCGAGGTAGGGACTGAATCATGATTGGACGCGCCATTGGTGTCATTATCGCCGGGTTTGCCGTGAGTGTCGCGGGTGTGGCCGCGCAAGAAGTTTCACATGCCGCGCCGCAGCTGACCTTCTTCGGGTTTGAAGCCGGGTCGCATTTGACCGATCTCAATGCCCAAGTCCGTGAGATGGGTGGAACCGGGCTCCGCTGCACGCGATCGCGAGCCGACCGACGACTGCTGGATTGCCGCGGCATGGTTGCGGATCCCTCCGCAGGCCAGCCGTTGGAAGTCTGGGTCTCGGCCGTCGACAGCCTCAGCGGCGTGCTCACCATTTCCGGTCCGGTGACAGCTGCACAGCTCGACGACTGGCGCAGCACGATCGAACAGGACTACGGAAAGACGGGCGCGCGGGTGCAAGGCCCGCAGTGGATGATGCAATGGATTCGCCGCCGCCAGATGCTCCGGCTCACCTGGCGCGTGCGGGACAACCAAAAGGTCGCCTCCGTGAGCCTGGTCGATGGGCCGGTGCTCGATGGCTGGGAGGGCCCCCGACGCTAGCCGAAGGCTTGAGCGCCGAGGACGACGCGAAGGGATTGCCTAGAGCTCAGGGGAGGACTACCCTAGGATACCGTTGACCAAGTCTATCGCAATCACTTGTTTGTTTTCGGAGACAAGGCGTGCTCCACGTCGAACCGGAAGGCTGTCCCCGTCGGCCTCCGCTGTTCCATCGAGTGTCGGTCTCCTTCCTCCTGTTGCTCTCGTGCCTGCTCGCCGCGTGCGATGACGCCCAGCCAGTTCGGATCGGCGTCGTAGGCAACTTCCAGGACCCAAGTAGTGCACCCATGCGCCACGCCGCCGCGTTGGCCATGGCGGAAATCAACGAGCAAGGTGGCATTGACGGCCGGCCGCTCGAGATTCTCTACCGCGACGACCGCGAACATCCTGATTCGGCCATCCGGGTGGCCACAGAGCTCTACGATGCCGGGGTGGCCGCCGTGGTGGGGCACGGCTTTTCCGGACCAACGCTAGCGGCCGCAGCGGTCTACAATGGCGGGGGAGACCCCGTTGTTCAGATCTCGCCCAGCGCGTCCGCCCCGGATATCAGCGGGGCGGGGCCGTTTACCTTTCGGCTCTGCCCCACCGATCTTGCGCACAGCGCCGCCGTCGCGCGGTGGGTGCGTGATCACTTGGGGCTCAGCCGCGGCGCGATCCTCTACAGCAACAGCACATACGGGCGCGGATTCCGCCGGACGTTTGCCCGAGAGTTCCTCTCAGGCGGCGGGACCCTGTCGGCCGTGTTCCCCTACCTGGCAGATCAGCTCACCGTGGCCCCCTACCTCGACCAGATCGCTGCCGACGGGCGGGTGCAGTTCCTCGTCCTGGCAGGCTACTTGAGCGATGCGGAGGTCATTCTCCGCGACGCGCGTGCGCGCGGCCTTCGGGTGCCGGTATTGGGAGGCGACGGCCTCGAAGGCATCGAGCGGCTCAATCCGATCGCGGACGGGGTCTACCTCACCACGGCCTACTGGCCGGCCACCGCAAACCCCCGAAACCAGGCCTTTGTCGCGGCGTACCAGCGCCTGTTTCCGGACCAGCCACCTCCGAATGTCTCGGCCGCTGGCACCTACGATGCGATCCACCTCCTCCGTCACGTCATCGAGCGTGTTGGCCAAGACCGAGCGCGGATCCGCGACGCTCTGGCCGCGGTGGGTACGACAACCCCACCGTTTGAGGGCGTGCTTGGAACGATCGCATTCGATGCGAAGGGCGATGTCTTGAATCCATCTGTTCACGTCACGGTCGTGCGAGGTGGCGTCATCGAACTCGCTGGCGGGGGCGCGCCGTGAGATTACGCAGCCTCCGCCGACGAGTAGGGACCGGTATGGTCGTGTTGATCCTCCTGGTCGGGGTCATCGCCGTTCAAGCGCTTGCATCCCTGACGTCCTTGGGGCGGATTGTCGAAGCCGAGCTGGCCAAGCTGCACGAGACGAGCCGTCTCAGCACCGGGCTCATGGGGGCCGTGATGGCGGAGCTCCGGGCGGCCGAACGGTACATGATCGCGCCGTCGCCGGTGGTACGAGACGAGTTCATGCGCAGCGGCGATTCCGCCTACGCCGTCCAGCGCCGCCTGCGCCAATCACCGCAGCTCAGCCCCGAAGACCAAGCCATCCTCAACCGGATTGAGAACGATCAAGCGCGCATCGAGGTGGCCTATGCCCTTTCCCACGCGCTCATCGATCTCGAGCGGGTCGATGCCGCTCTTCTTCAAGCCAACGAGGCCCGGCTACCCGTTGATACCTTGGTGGCCGACGTCGCCAGCCTCGTCGAGTCGCAAAGCCGGCAAGCCGAACTCCGAGCCGTCTCGCTGCGGCGGGCGGCGGCACAGCGGGAAGTGTTGATCGGCTTGGCGGTCGCGGCGGTTGTCGTGTTTGGGATCTACCTCACCCTGAGGACGATGGCGTCGGTGGAACAGCCTCTTCAGCATATCGCGCGCGTTGCCACGCGTTTCGGCCGGGGCGATCTCCGACCCGTGGCCTTTGGCGCCATGCCGACCGAACTCCGCGAGCTGTCTCAAGCGTTCGATGACATGCGAGGGCGCTTGCAGACCGTCGTGCAGGCCGTCGGCGCCGAGGCGCAACGCATCGGGCATCGTGCAGGCGATTTTTCCGCCATGAGTCAGGAACTCGCCGCCAGCAGCGGCGAGATCTCAGCCGCTATGGTCAAGGTATCCCAAAGTGCCGACCGCCAGGTCCAGGGGATGAACGCCGCCGACCGCCTGCTCGCCGATATCGGGACCTCCACGACCAAAAACACCGAGGAGGCCGGGCGGGTGGTCGCACTCGGCGGTCAGGTTCGCGCCCTTGCCGCCCGGCACCAGGCCGATGTGGCCTCAGCCGCCCAGACCCTCCTCGACGTGCGGGAATTCGTCCAGCACTCGGCCACCCAAGTCCAAGAGTTGTCCCGGCTCTCGGAGTCGATCACCGACTTCGTGGACCTCATCAAGCGCATCTCGTCACAGACGAACCTCCTGGCCCTGAATGCCGCCATTGAGGCCGCTCGCGCGGGCGAGCACGGGCGTGGCTTCGCGGTCGTGGCCGAAGAAGTCCGCGGCCTCGCGGATTCCAGTGCGCAAGCCGCAGAGGAGGTCACCACCACAGTCCAGTTCATCCGCGATCAGGTACGGGAAGTCGTGACCACGATAAACCGCGGAATGGAGAAGGTACGGGGCATTGAGGCTGTCGCCCAAAACGTCGCCGACGCACTCGATGAGATCGTGCTGGCAGTGCGCGGGATACAAGAAGCAGCAGACTTGGTGGTCGAGTCGGCCGAGCGCAACCGGGCGGTGGTCCGCGAGCTCGGCGGACGCACGGCAGACGTGAGTCGAGCCGCATCCGAGCACGCGCTCGCGAGCGAGCATGTCTCCGCCGCCGCCGAGCAGCAAAGCGCCGCCACCGAGGCCATGGCGCGGGCTGCGGCCGACCTGCTTCAGGGCGCGGCCCGACTCAATGACCTCATGATGGAATTCAAGACCTAGACCGCGGGGCCGACTCCGCAACTCTTACTTCTTCCGCTGCTTCTTCACCTTCTTGGAGGCCTTCCCCCCGGGAGAGCGCCGGCGCGAGGTCTTGCTCTTGGCTGGCTTGGCAGCCTTGGCCTTGGTCTTCTGTCGCGCCGACGTCTTCGCTTTCGCCGCCTTCCGTACCGGCTTCGCTCGCTTCTGACCTCGGGCCTTGGCCCGTTTCCGCTTGGCCCGGTCCGCGGCCCGGCTTCTGCGCTTGGCGTACGCGGCGGCGGTTTCGGCCAACAGGCGCTCCCCCTCGTCCTCCTCGAGCAGGCCACGGCGGGTGGCGTACTGCACCAGTTCCTCCGCGTCAGACTGCTCAAACTCTTCCAGCCGGGCCGCCGCGCGGATCACCCCGACCAAGGCATCGGCCACCGGGCTGCGGAGCACATTCGCGATGCCTGGCAGGCTCTCCAGGAGCGTAGACATTTGAGCGCCACCGAGTTCTGACACGTCGACCCCTCTCTCGCGTGACGGTCCCGAGCCGCGAGAATCGTTGAGCGCGGAACGTAACGGGAGTCCGGCGAAGACGTCAAGCGATGACCATAAGAAACTACTTGGCAACGGGTTATGGAGCGCTGACCAATAGTAGTAGCTATAACGAATACCGAAGATATAGCGAAATTCCCCATCCGGTGAGGTCGAATTTCGCGCCGCCATCGGTCTCGAACGAGCCCACATCGACGCGTGCCTCGGGCAGGAGTGTCACCGCATCACCCACCGCGAGGCCCAGGCCCATGCCCGCGCCGATGAGCCGACCGGTCCCGTTGTTGGGGGACCACACCTTCCACTCGATCCCCGGCCGAAGTTCGAGGTCCGGGCCCAGCGGAAACCAGCCCACCGCCCCACCACCGAACAGATTCTCCTGATTGGGAATGGCCCCATCCAGCGAATCCAACGCCCGAAAACGGTGGTAGTCCCAGACAGAGGCGCTGATGCCCCCGCTGCCCACCGGAGAGCTGAGCCCCAATTCCACGACCAGCCGGTCTCCGGATTGATAGCCGCCGAGGGTGAGGTCCCCGGCACGGAATTCGTCTTGGCCGTAGGTGCTGTAGGTCAGCCCGAGCGTGAGCGCAGAACTGCCGATGAGACCCTCCGCCCCGACCCGAAGGCGGCCCTCCAACCCCTCCCGGTACGAAAAGAGCGTTGGAGCGTCCTCGAACGGCTGATAGCCACTGTTCAGCCGCAGACCCCCGGCGATCCCGAGACTCCATCGCGAACTCACGGGCTGTGCCAACGCGAGTCCCGCCGTCACCGAGGTTCCCGCTCCGTAGGTCGTAACGGGGAAGGACAAGAAGGGGGACGCAATCGCGCTGACAACGGCGAATTCGTTCAGCGTGATCTGTTCGTCGGCGGTGGGTACGTTGACCAACACCGTGGCCACCACGGCGTCTCGTCCGAACACGTACGAGGCACGCAGCTGGGTATCGGTGAATCGGCTGAGTTCTGCGAACGACCCGTCGGCCCGGCTGATGCGGGTTGAGGCGAATGCGGCTCCCAGATCGACGACAAACCGCCGACCGATGGGAACGACGATCGTGAACGGAGCCGACACCTGCCGAATGGACTCCGTCTGGAACCCGCGACCGAACGAATACCCTCGCAGGTCCACACCGGTCGAGACGGCACTCGAGGGGTACATCGTCGTTTGGGCTGAAGCCCTCGGCGAAAGAAGGAGGAGGAGACCGAGGGCGGCGCCAGGCCGAAGGCTCACGGCACCGTGCCAGTTGCCGTTCCCGCCGTGCGGGGATCGTCTTGTCGAAGCGCTTCGGGCAAGGCCGGGCGCCGATCCGGCCGGCGGCGAGTCCGGAGCCGACGATCGAGCCCCGCGGCACGCGAGGGCGCGACATCGCGAATGGCGCGGTCCAGGAGTTGCCCCCACCGGCTTCCAACCCCGATCGGGACGTCGCGGTCGAGCCGACGAGGCATCCGGGTATCGGTGAGGGGGACAGGCGGAGCCGACCCGCGCCTGAGCTGCCGCATCCGATCTCTGGCGGCCCGGGCGGCCCGAAACGCTGGATCCCGAGCGAGTGCCTGGTCGAATTCGAGGGTCGCGCCTGCCGCATCGCCCGCATCAGCACGTTCGAGGCCCCGGCTGAAGGCGAGGAACGCTTGCACGTCCTCGGTTGGGCGTTCGCGGATCGCTCTGCGCTCGGCGGGTGTCAGGCGAATGCCCAGGCGTTCGATGATCTGTAAGACGACGGCTTTCTCCATGACAAACAACGCCTGCAATCGATCGGACGCGGACCCTGCGCCGAGCACGACGCCACTTGGCGCATGCACCACCTGGGCATCGATGCGCATTCGTCCGGCGACGTCGGCGGCGAGCGTTCCATGAACAATGTGCGCAGCCCGAAGCAGGCGCCCGGACCGGAGTGCTGTCGTTGGATCGACGGAACCTGCCACGCTCAACTGGAGCTCGTCGAGGATCGCGTGGACGCGCTCGCGCTCCAGGAGGCGCAGCCGCTGGACCTTGCTCAAATCCGTCAACACCAGATGCGCAATGCCGCGCTCCAGGGGCCGCAGATCCTGATCGCCCCCGAGGTAGCGCCACGGCAAGACCGCAACGGTGTTCTCGAGCGGAGGCTGCAATGAAAGCACCGACTCCTGGGCCACCGCTCGACGGGCCTCGGCTGCCAACTGCGCCCGCGCCACGGCGATGAGGCGGCCCTCGAGATCGGCCAGCTCCGCATCGGTTCGTGCCGGAGACGTACGAGCCTGCCGGTACACCGCGCGGGCCGAATCGAGCTGCCCCATCTCCTCGAGGGCCAGGCCGAAGTAGACCAGCGCCGGATAGTCATCGGGCGCGAGCGCCAGCGCGGCGGCGAGCACGTCGTGGGCCGCGTCAAACTGCTCCGCATTGTAGTAGGCGATACCAAGACGGCGCGCGACGTCGGGATCGCCGCGACGGTCGGCCCTCGCGGCTTCAAGCCACGGGATTTCTTCGGGGTCCACCGCCGGCAGCTCTACGCCTCTGGCGCATCCAAGGCCAAGCACCAGGAGAAGAAGCGGGAGGAGCGACTGTGGTTTCATGCCGATGAACCGTCAGTTCTTGGGAATCACCAGGGTGCCGGACGCATCGTACGCTCTATGGGCCAGGCAAAAGAAGGGGTAGCGCCCCGGGGCGAGCCGGGGGACGACGAGACGATACGTCTCTCCCGTGCGCACCAGGAGCGGCCCTCTCAAATCGCTGACGCGGCGGCTCATGGCTCCGTTAAGCGCTGCCCGGGCGGCGGTCGAAAGGCCGGCGGCCTGGAAGACGATGCTGTGCGGAGCCGCCGCGTGTACCTCAAATTGAAGGATATCTCCCGGCCTCGCTGTGATCTCTGACGGGGTGAAATCGAAACCACCCCGGGTTTGCTCACCGTCGAGCCGCACCGTGTGGATGGCCTGGGCCCGTAGCGGGAAGGAAAGGACGAGAAGTGCAAGTATGGTAACGACTAAGCCATCGCGGTAATGGGATGCCATCGTCTCTCCGGTTTTGCGGGGCGCTCGCGGCGCCAGTAGATTGCAAAATGGATGGGCGGTCCCCAAAGTCCACCTTTCCCTAGGAAGGACCGGACGTGGGTCGCAGAAGGATCAAAGAATACAGGGCAGCCGAAGCTCTGGCCCTCATCGCAGCCGACCGGGACCAGGAGCCCTTGGTTTGTCCGTCGTGCGGAAGTCCGTCTATTGCGCGGAATCCCAAGCGAACCGGCCGCATGCGGTCTTCCCGCGGCGGCCGCGTCACCTTGCACTGCACCAAGTGCGATCGGAGCGCCGTCTACACCCAGTCGCCGAGCGATCGGTCTCCCTCCCCGTCGACATCCTAATCACATTTGGCACCTGAAGGTCACTTGCCAAGCCGCCTTGGTGCGGGCATCGTGCACCCCCTATGAGCCTCCCCCCCCCGAACACATCGGCTGAGAGCGCCAGACACCGACGGGCCCTCCGCCTCGTGCTGGCGACGGTGCTCATTGACCTCATCGGATTCGCGATTGTGTTGCCCCTGTTGCCAAGCTACGGGGCTCGACATGGCGGCAGCGATACGGCCATCGGGGTGCTGGTGGCCAGCTATTCTCTGGTGCAGTTGCTGGTCGCGCCGTGGTGGGGGCGCCTGAGCGACCGGATCGGCCGGCGACCGGTCCTGCTGATCGGCCTCGTCGGGAGTGCCGTGTCCTACCTACTGTTCGGGCTCGCCCAGAGTTTCGCGGTGCTGCTCCTCTCCCGTCTCGTCGCTGGCGGCTGCGGGGCCATCGTCAACGTCTCCCAGGCTACGTTGGCCGATGTGACCCCCTCCGGGCAGCGTGCCCGCGCCATGGGCCTCGTTGGTGCCGCGTTCGGCGTCGCCTTCATCATCGGGCCGGCCCTCGGGGGACTGGCGTCGCGCCTAGGGGACGCCGCCCCCGGCCTGCTCGCCGCCGGATTGAGCGGCACCAATTTCGTGGCGGCGCTGTTCTTCCTTCCCGAAACCCGCGGCGCTCGCCCCGCGGCGGTCAAGCGCGGGCGCGTCAAATGGGGGGCGCTGGCCGTGCCCTTCGGCATCATGTTCTTCGAGACGTTCGCGTTCACTGTCATCTACGCGGTTTTCCCGCTCTATAGCGAACGCGTCTTGGGCTTCGACCGCGAGGGGGTGTCCTACCTGTTCGTCTTCATTGGTTTCGTGACCGCCGTTGTTCAGGGGTGGCTCGTGGGACGGCTGGCACCTCGCTTCGGCGAACCGGC
>JBFGLJ010000021.1:0-22890 GCA_041576235.1 Gemmatimonadales bacterium
GGAGCATGTGGCGTTCGGCGTGGTACGCGACGAATGCCAGCCACCGGTGGCCGTCGATCATGCCGAAGGCAGGGTTCAGATAGGCATGCCCCTTGAGATCGGCGTCGCTCTTGGCGACGAACTCCAGGGTGGCCTTGCGCTTGGCATGATAGGCTTTCCTGAACTCGGCTTGGCTCGACCAGCGGCTGGTCGGCTCGACGTTGGCCGGGGCCTCAAATTTCTGACTCCGGTCTCGCAGGAACTTGGCGATGGTGTCGACCGGGACTGGGGCCGGTGGCGAGGCGGCGTCGACCGGGGTCTCGAGCAGCGGCCCGGTGACGACGTCCATCAGCTGTTGCTCGGCAACCAGAATATGCTCGGCCGTTTCCGCGACCGACCAGCGGTCGGGCGCCGGCTTGAAGGCCCATTGCTCCGGGGTCAGCTTCTCGCTCAGCTCCATGAGCCGGGCGTGGCCCGCCTCGAGCGAGGCGACCAGCGGAGCGCGCTCCGCCTCGGTCAGCGCCTGGGCCGAAAGCGCGGCCGGGATCAGGGCCAGCGCCAAGGTCATCACTGCACGTCGCATAGCTCTCTTCCTTCTAAATGAGTTGACCACCTGTGGGCCCCCGAAAATATCGGAGCGGGAGAGATCCGTATACCCCCTCATACGACGCTCGAGGGGTACGGTTTCTCGTGGCCTTCGGACAGGGCATGGAGGGGGCTAGACTTGGGGCCGTCCTCACAAGGAGACCCAATTCCACCCATGGCCCGCCTCGGGCTCGTCTCGCTGCTCCTGCCGCTCATCGCGGGCGTCGTTCAGGCCCAGGACACCACCCCGCCCCCGCCCCGTGGAGTGCTCGAAGTCCGGGTCCAGAGCGCCTCGGCCGAACGGGGCATCTCCGGAGCCGTGGTGCAGATCGAGGGAGCCGACATCTCCGGGCGCGGGACCACGGACTCGTCGGGGCGGGTGGTGCTTCGAGGCATTCCCCCGGGGGTCTACGCGCTGAGGGTCAGCGCGATCGGGTTCAATCCCTTCATCCAGGCAAATGTGGTGGTGAGCAGCGGCAAGGCCCAGACGGTGACGGTCGACCTCTGGCCGCGGCCCCTTGCCCTGGCCGATCTGACAGCCGGGCCTGCTCAGTATTTCCAGCCGCGCGGCGACGCCACCGGGGCGACCCGTCTGCTCGGCGCCGAAGAAACCCGGCGAAGTCCAGGCGCTGTGGAGGATGTGGTGCGCACCGTGGCGCTCTTGCCCGGGGTCGCGGTGACCAGCGCCGGGCGCAATGACCTCGTGGTGCGGGGCGGCGCCCCGTTCGAGAATCTGTTCCTCGTCGACAACATCGAGGTGCCGAATATCAACCACTTCGGGTCCCAGGGATCGACCGGCGGGCCGCTGTCGTTGATCAATACCGACTTCATCCGATCGGTCGGTTTTTCGAGCGGCGGCTTCGGAGTCCGTTACGGCGACCGAACCGCCGCGGTGACCAACATTACCCTGCGGGATGGCAGCACGGACGGCCTTGCCGGAGAGGTCAACCTGGCGGCAACTGGCTTTGGGGTGATCGGGGAGGGACCGCTCGGGCGGAATGGTTCGTTCTTCTTCGGTGCCCGCCGAAGCTACTTGGATCTGATCTTCAAAGCGGCTGGATTCAGCTTCATTCCTGCCTATTGGGATTTCCAAGCCAAGGGCAGTTATCGGGTGGGGGACAACGATAAGCTGTCATTCCTTGGCATTGGTGCGATCAATACCGTCACCTTCAATAACGACGTCGCCGAGAATCGGTTCGACAACAGCCGCATTCTGTCCCCGGAACAGCGCCAGTATTTCTCGGGCCTCACCTGGCAGCGGGCGCTGTCCCGAGGACTACTCACCGTCACGATTGGCAGGACCTTCACCCGGTACGAGACATCGCAACGCGACTCGCTCGACCCCCCCCAGGTGGTGTTTCAGAGTTTCTCGCGGGAGGGCGAGACCAGTCTGCGAACCGACCTCACGCTCCAGGTGAACCCGCGCCTCACGGTGACGCTCGGGAACGTGAGCAAGTACGCCGACGACCTCAGGTACGATGTGACCATCCCTGGTGAACTCCGCCGCGACGCCACCGGTGGTCCCAGACCTCTGGATGTCGATACGTCATTCACCGCCTTTCGGAGCGGCACGTGGGCTCAAGGCAGCTGGATTCGGAAGGCGTTCACGCTCACCCTTGGCCTTCGGGCAGACACATATGACTTTCTCGCCAGCACGTTTCGACTGTCGCCGCGCGCCGGCCTCTCCTATCGATGGAGCGAACGGACAACGACGACGCTCAGCACCGGGCGATACTACCAGGCGCCCTCGTTCATTTGGCTGGCCGGAGACCCGAGCAACCAGCACACTCTCGAGCCCATTCAAGCGACGCATCTCGTCCTGGGCGTGGCGCATCTCATCCAGCCCGATCTCCGTCTCGAAGTCGAAGCCTACCACAAACGCTACACCGATTATCCGGCGCGTCTCTTCCGCCCCCAGGCCGTCCTGTCTCCCTCGGGCTTCGAGGACGTCACCAATGACATTCCCTTTGGGCTCGAACCCCTCGTGAGCGGGGGGACGGGTCGGGCCTATGGCGCCGAACTCCTGCTCCAGAAGCGGCTGAGCCAGACTCCGATCTACGGCCTATTGAGCCTGAGCCTCGGCAGGGTCGAATTTCAGGGGCTGGACGGGGTCGATCGACCAGGCGCCTTCGACACCCGGTTCATCGGCACCCTCTTGGCAGGGTACCGCTTCAATCCATGGTGGGAGCTGAGCGGCAAGTTCCGGATCGCGACGGGGCAGCCCACCACACCCTTCCTGACCACAGGCCCCCTGGCCGGGACCCTCGACTTCGGCCGCTACAACGCGGGCCCGCGGCTGCCCACGTTCCACGCGCTGGACCTTCGGCTCAACCGGCGCTGGAGCTTCGCAGGGTGGCAGCTCTTGGCCTACGTCGACATCCAGAACGTCTACGCCCGCGCCAACGTTTCGCGGCTCCAGTGGAACGCCCGCCTCCAGGCCGTCGAACCGGACGAATCGTTGGGCATCCTCCCGACCATTGGTCTCAACGTGGAATTCTGAGCCAGAAAAGGCGGGAAACCCCTTGAAACGACGCCGGGCGTGGTACTAGAATAGCGGGCTGGATCGGCCCGTTTTACCTGCGCTGGAGCAGCTAAGCCATTATGTCACAGCCTTTTCTCTCTCTCGACGGCGTCAGCAAGCACTTCGGCCCGGTGACGGCCGTCGACCAGGTGAGTTTCTCGGTCGACCGGGGCCAGGTGGTGGGATTCCTCGGCCCGAACGGCGCCGGGAAATCCACCACCATGCGGATGATCACCCAGTTCATCGAGCCCGATCAGGGACGGATCGACTTCGACGGGCGTCCCCTGGCCGAGGCCGACCGCGAGGCCAAGGGCCGCATCGGATACCTGCCGGAAAACAACCCGCTCTACACCGATATGTTGGTGGTCGAGTTCCTGAACTTCGTGGCGGGGCTCCGTGAGATCCCAGCCGCCGAGCTGCGCTCGGACCTGGATCGGGTGGTCGCGGATACCGGCATCGAGGAGGTCTACTATCGTCCCATCGGCGAATGTTCGAAGGGGTTCAAGCAACGCGTGGGGCTGGCACAGGCCATCCTCCACCGGCCCGATCTCCTGGTCCTGGATGAACCCACCGAAGGGCTGGATCCCAATCAGCGGGTGGAGATCCGGCGGCTCATCAGTCATCTGGGAAAGGACCGGACGGTCATCCTCTCGACGCACGTCCTGCAAGAGGTGCAGCATACCTGCTCGCGGCTCTTGATCATCAACCGGGGCAAGATTGCCGCCGACGGTCCCGTGGACCAGCTGGTGGCGGGTGCCAAGGGCTTGGTGCAGATCTCGGTTGACATCGAGGGACAAGGAGTCGCCGAGGCCCTCGGCACGTTGGAAGGCGTGACCAAGGTCGAACGGACGTCGGCCGCCGACGGGCGGACGGAATGCACGGTGACCGCCGATGGGAGCCGTGATGTGCGGCCGGCGATATTCGAGCTGGCCCGCCGGAAAGACTGGACCCTGTACGAACTCCACCAGGAAGTGGGGAGCCTCGAGGACTTGTTCCGCGACCTCACCAGACAGCCCACGTCATGAAACGTATTTGGACCATCGCGCGCAGGGAGCTGCGTGCCCTGTTCGATCACCCGACCGGATACATCCTGCTCATCGTGTTCATCGCGGTGAACAACTTCCTGTTTTTCCGCCAGGCATACGTGGCCGGCGTCGCCACCATCCGGCCCATGCTCGAGCTCATGCCGTGGCTCCTGCTGTTCCTCGTCCCGGCGGTCACCATGCGGGCCTTGGCCGAGGATGCACGAACCGGCACACTCGAGGTCGTCCTGGCTCAACCGATCTCGGAGTGGGAGTTCCTGATCGGCAAGTACCTCGGAGCGGTCTTCTTTCTGTGGATAGCCCTCGGATTGACCCTGTTGGTGCCGGTAGGGCTCTCGCTCGGTGCGGACATGCCGGCGGGCGTGGTGGTGGCCCAGTACGTGGGGGCGGCGCTCTTGGCCGCCGGGATGGCGGGTGTGGGCATCTGGGCGTCGAGCCTCACCCGGAATCAGATCACCGCGTTCATCATCGGCGTGGGCGTGATGTTTGTGTTGATTCTAGTTGGTCTCGACCCGCTTCTCGTGGGTCTGCCCCCCACACTCGGCACCATCGCCGCCCGGCTCGGTGTCTTGTCTCACTTCACCAACATCAGCCGGGGCCTGATCGATCTGCGCGACGTGATCTACTTTCTCTCCCTCGCCGCCGTCTTCGTGATGCTGGCCTACGGGACGCTCCAGGGCGGCCGCTTGAGCGCCGGGGGAGCGGCGCGGAGGCGGCTCCGCGTCGGCGTGCTGGTCTTGGTCGCCGTGGCGGTGGTGCTGAACCTCCTCGGGAGTTACATCGGCGGACGCCTCGACCTGACCCCCGGCAAGGCCTACACCCTCTCGCGAACGACCAAGAACCTGGTCGCCAATCTGGACGACTTCGTCACCCTCAAGCTCTTTGCGTCGACCGAGCTGCCGCCGCAGGTTGCGCTGGTGAAGCGGGACATCGATGACCTCTTGCGCGACCTCAAGTCGGCGAGCCGCGGCAACGTGCGCGTGGTGGAGCGGAATACGACCGACGACCGCGACGCCCGCTCCGAGGCCCGGAGCATCGGGATTCCCGCGGTACAGTTCAACGTGGTCGGGGAATCGCAGCTCCAGATCCAAGAAGGCTACATGGGGCTGGCGATCGAGTACGCGGGCGAGACCGAGATCATTCCCTTCGTGCGGCGGAGCGACGACCTCGAGTACCGACTCGCGTCCGGCATACGCTCCCTGACCCAAGCCGGCGACAGGCCGGTGCTCGGACTCATGGCCGGTGCCCTGGGACCCGCCGAGCAGCGGAGCTTCCAAGCACTCCAGCAGGAGTTGAGCAAGGCCTACGAGGTGCGGCCGCTCGTCCTGCCGGCGGCCGGAGAACCCGGGGACGACATCGACGCCCTCATCCTCGCGGGATATCCGGATTCCCTGCCGGCCGATCAAGTCGAGCGGCTCAAGGCGTTCTTCAAGGGCGGGGGCAGCGCGCTCCTCATGGCCAGCGGCACCATGATCGATCCCACCCAACAAATGGTCGCGAACAGCCGTGAGATCCTGTGGAACAGGGTCATCGATGACTTCGGCGTGGCGATCCGGCCCGACATGGTGTATGACCTCCTGTCCAACGAGCCGGTTTCCCTGCCCACCCAGTTCGGACGCATACTCACCCCGTACCCGTTCTGGATCCGGGCGGCGAGCACCGGGGCGTCGCTCGTCAACGAACAGACTCAGGCGCTGTTTCTCCCCTGGACCAGTTCCATCGATACCAGTGGCGCCGCTCCCGGCACCGTGACACCGCTCTACGTCACCAGCCGGGCAGCGGGGATCCAGACTGAGCAGATCCTGCTCATCCCCCAGCAGCAGTTCCCCCAGGCCAACCTCACCACACTCTTGGTAGCAGCAATGGTGCAGCCCGCACTCGCAGAGGGCGAGGCAAGCCAAGCTGCCCCCGCGGGGCGGTTGGTCGTCGTTGGCAACTCGGACTTCGTCGCCGACGCCCAGCTGCGCTCGGCGCCCGAGAACCTGACCTTCGCCCTGAACGTGGTGGATTGGCTGGCGGAAGACGAGTCGTTGATCGCCATTCGATCGAAGGACCGCTCGCCGCCGCCCCTGGTGCTGGAAGAAGGCAAGCGCGACGCCGTCAAGTACGCGAACCTCGTTGGGGTGCCGGTGGTCATCATCTTGGCCGCGCTGCTCCGCTTGCTGAGAAGGAAACACATGACGCGGCGGGTCTACCAACCGGCCGATGCGGCGAGGGCAGCGTCATGAGTCCGACGTTCCTCAAGCGCGCGGGATTGGTGCTGGCGGCGGTGCTCGTGGCCTGGGGCCTGTTCGCGATGTTCCGGGGCGGCGTGGGCGAGACGCTCGAAGGCCTGACTCTCCCGAAGGTCGACCCGACAACGGTCAACCAGATCACCATCGAAGGCCCGGTGGACACCGTGGTGCTGATCAGGACGGGCGGGACCGACTGGGAGGCCAACGGGCTCCCGGCGTCGAGTCCCGCGGTCAACGATCTCTATAACGGGATCGCGGATTCGAGTGTGACCAGCGAGCTGGCCGCGCGGAGCGCGGCTTCGCACCAGCGGATGGGGGTCGACAGCGCCGGCGCCACCAGGGTGCGCTTCATGGCGGGGGCCGACACGCTGGCCGACCTCCTGGTCGGGAACAAGTCGCCGAGCGGTCTCGGGGTGTTCGTGCGGCTCTTGGGTCAAGACGAGGTGTTCGTGGTGCGTGGTCCCCTGGGCAACTTGGTGGGCAAACAGCCTGACGACTGGCGCGACAAGGCCATCGTCAGTGTCAACGCCGACAGCGTCACCGGGGTAACCGTCGACTGGCCCGGCCGCCGGTACACCGTCACCCGGACCGACACCACGTGGTCCATCGACGGCGCCGCGGCCGATGCGAGGGCCGTCGACCTCCTCGTTCGCGGTTACGGGAATCTCCTGGCCGCCGGCTTCCCGACCGCCGAGGAGGCTGCGGCCATCGACTTCGCGACGCCCTATGGGCGGGTCACTCTGACGACGGGTGGCGGGAGCACGCTCGCGAGCCTGGTCTTCGATTCCACCGACACGGGCCTCTGGGTGCAGCGTCAGGACGGCAAAATCACCTACCGGCTCAACCCGTGGCGGAGCAAGACCCTGGCGCCGGAGGTCGAAAGCCTGAGGCAGTGACCCCAACCTGCTACCGAAGCAGGCATGCTCGCAGTCTACGGGTCCTCGGGCTCCTGCGCGGGCCGGCGGGCGGGCGGCGTGAACAGGTCGGAGAGGACGATGAGCCACCCCTTGCCCGGCTCCACCGAAACCGGCTCGTCGATGCCGAAATCGCGAGCGGGTTGGAACCCGTCGATTGCGGGCGCGTTGATGATGGTCCGGTCGGGTGACAGGCCGATGGCGGGCCAATCGATCTGGAGGCGGACGTTCACCGGCCGGTCGGCCCAGCTGGCGAGGGCCACGATGGTCTGGCCCTCCTTGATGTACGCTGTGGCCAGCACGTCGTCGCGGCCGGTCTCGACCGGGCTCGTAGGGACCCAGTACCCCACCATCCTGGTCTCGGCGATTCCGAACCGATCCCACATCGCCCAGAGCGGCCGCGGGTCCCCGGCCCAGGGCAGCCGGTTGGTCATCCCATACAGCATGCCTCGCCAGGGGTTCCCGCCGTCCTGGAGCATCTCGCCCATCACGCCAAACGGGATGCCCGACAATTCGACCATCCAGTATTCAGGCGGGGCGTCATAATCGAAGTACTCGCCGAACCAGAGCCGGTCGATGAAGGGGAAATGCTCCAGATAGAGATTGGCGCTGTTGGCGAACCCGTCCCGTTCATTGAATTGATTGGCCGAATGGAGATCGATCAGGGCGCGAGGGCGGTTCCGGTCCAGGACTTTGCGCACCCGTTTCATGACGGAGCGATCGAAGGCGACGTCGTCGATGTAGAGCCCATCGATGCCGACACTCCGCACCAGCCAATTGAGGCCCTCGACGTAGAAGTTGTGCCAGCGCGAGACCCCGGTGTTGATCACCGCTGCGTCCCGGATCTCCGGGACATGCCACGCCGCGATATAGCCGCTCCCCAAGTGCTCCTGCAGCCAGGAGAACCCTCCCCCTTTCCCGTCAGCGATGATCTCATCGCCGAGGCTCCGCAAGGCAAAGAGTTCCGGCGCACGATTGGTGAGCTCTCGGACGGTATAGTAGATCTTGACCCGCATAGCCCGCGCGTGGGCGCTGTCCACGTAGGCCTTCATGGCCTCGGGGCGCAGGAAGGGGTAGTTGATCCACGGATTGATGTCAGTGGCGTGATGGACGTTGATCGTATTGGCGCCGGTCGTGATCACGGAATCGATCGGTTGAAATGCATGGAAGAACCGGGTAGACCATTGTCTGCCCGGATCGATGGGCTTGAACGGCGTGAGGAGCAGCAAGAAATCGTAATGTTGGATCTCCCCGGGTTGGAGTGTCCTTGCCCCGCTGAAGCAGGTGATCAGGTAGGTGTCCGGGTCGCGTTCGCTGAACCGGCACCCGCCTTTGCCGCCGTTGTCCCATGAAGTAGGCATGATCAGCGGTTTGGAGAGGTAGAAATTGGTGTTGAGCGGACGGGCGTACCGATCGTCACGCAATTTGAATTGGATGCCCGCGTTCACATCGCCGATCCAGGCACCATCTTGGTTGTGCTCCACCTTCCACGTCCACTCGAAGGTCGCCGGCCGCGGCCCCCCTTTGAGCCCCAGGCCCATGGCCAACCGGGCGACGTCCTTGGCCATGGGAATCTCGAGCCGGATGTCTCGAACCCGTGTCGGCACGGCCGAACTCAGCGCGACGTTGAACGCCAGGTGGCCGTCGAACTCCAGCCGAGCGCGCAGGTCCATGACGACCGCGCCGGCCTTCGCCTTGGTCTCCCATGCCGCAGCGCCCTCGGCCTTCTTGACAAACGTGATCGGCTGGCCGGCCCATGGCACGACGCGCCCGGCGCTGTCTTCGATGACCAGCGCCACCGGACCGGTGAGCATCTCCCGCGGTTGCTCGGTGATGTGGGTCATTGCCGGAGCGAAGTAGCTCCGGATTTGACCCGGGAAGCCGTTCACCCCCAGGTCGACTTCTCGTCCTAGCACGGCCAGTGTGCCCCCTCGTACCTGGACGGGCGTGTACGGCGGTACCAGGCCGTCGTCTTCGCCGAGGCGCGAGTCGAGCCACCGGAGCCGTGACAAGCGCCATGGTTCGTCATCACCACGATTGTGGATGATGAATCGGGTGACGTCCAACTCGATCGGAATGGTGGTCTTGGCCATCCCGACGGGGGCCACCGTCACTTGTCCATCATAGAGCCCCCGGGTGGCGGAGTCCGGGACCTGGACTCCACACCACAGCGGCATCACGTGGCCGAGTTCGACCGATGTCGTTCGGGTGAAAGGGCGGCCCTGCCAGTCGATGCCGCCCAGGTTGAAGCAACGAAATGCGGATGCGGGAATGACATACCCGGTTCGTGACGTCACGAGGTCGCTGAACTCGACCCGCAGGTCGCCGATGGCCTGGCGTGCGGCGAAGACGCCAAGCTGGAATGGATAGAACTCGCCACGCTGCGCTGTGCCCTGGAACGCGCGCCCGGGCCCGGACTGAATCCAGCGGTGTGGCAAGTCGGCCGTCATGCGAATGGCGTGGGCCCGGTCCTCCGGGAACACCAAGTACGGGTGGTTGGGGTGGGCTGCAAGGAGCGATCGGATCTCAGCCGCGGTGGCGATTACCTCCATCGGATAGAAGCTGTTGAGCGAGTCGATCGCCTGCAGCTCAACGACCTGCGTCTGTGGGAATCGACCCAGCCGTTCCCGCGCAGCGGACGGTACCACCAACCCGTGACGGGCGAGCCACGTCGTATCCGCCTCGGCGGCTGGTGGAGGGTAGGTAATGGTGGGATAGTTCGATCGCACGTTCCCTGTGTACGGCAAGTAGTAGATGTGGTAGGTGCCGGGGGCCGTCACCGGCTGAAAGACCAGGTCGCCGAACTCTCGGTTGATGGCGATCCGAGCGAGATTCCGGATGCGAGCCCCACTCCGCTCGTCGACGATGATGATGTTCTTGCGTTCGGGCTCGAGATCCCGGCGGCGCCAGGGGATGTGCGCCCACACCGCGTCCACATCGTCGGCGACATGAACCACCACCCGGTGATTCCCGAACGAATCGGGATTCCACGCCCCGGTTCCGTAGCGCACCTCCTGGGCGATGGCCGAAGATGCCATGAGCCCCGAGTAGCACAGCGCCAGGAGTATGCGTGAGATTCCCATCCGAGTCCTCACCTGAGATTCCGCGATTCTCATGACGGAGAGGCGGAGGTTGTCCGACGCAACTTCTCCGCCAGGAGCTCGTGGGCCACGCCCATGAAACTCCGCTCGCTCACAAGGCCGACCAGCTTCCCTCCATCCACGACGGGAAGCGCGGAGACGCGCTTGACTCGCATCAGTTCAATGGCATCGATGGAGGGCGTGTCGGGTGGAACCGTGATCGGCTCTCGGGACATGATCTCCTTGACGGCCATGGTGCGATCCCGTGGAATGCCGCCTTCGGCGAGGAGCCGGATCAACAGCCGATAGGAGACGATTCCAACCAGATTGTGATCGCTGTCTTCGACCAGAACATGTCGTAGCTGCTTGCGGTCCATGACAAATGCGACCCGTTCCACCAGTTCGTCCTCGTGCACGGTGAAGAGGTCGGTGGCCATGTACTGCTCCACGCGAGCATAGGCCTCCTGCCACCCGCCGGCTTCATCGAGCCGGGCCAAGGGCCACTCGTGAACGGGTGCGCCGCCCGCCTGGCGATGGTGGGTGGCGGCGGTCAGGGCGGCAAGCTGCTCCGCCTTGCTCCCATCCTCCATGCGGGATAGCGATTCGAGGACCCAGTTGGCCCCGGAACGGTCGAGCTGCACCCGGGACTCGATGACTCCCAAGTAGCGGTCGATGTCTTCCGGTGCCACGGCGACCCCCTCCAATCCGGCTCGCGCCAAGGGGAGGAGGCGGCTGAGAATCAGATCGGGCGCGGTCACGGTTTCTCCACCGACCCAATTGAAACCCGCCTTGAGACCGAGCCGGCCCGCCGCCACGAAGTTGGCCTTCGCATCCGAGAATTCGAGCAGCCGGGTAATGTCGCCGTATTCCTCTGACGCGCCCAGCATGAGCCCCGCCCAGAAGGCGGCATTGGCCACCTCGTCGACCACCGACGGCCCCGCAGGCAGGAACCGGCACTCGATTCGCAGATGGGCTCGTCCATCCCCCACGCCGTAGCACGCTCGATTCCAGGTATACACCGTGCCGTTGTGGAGTTGGAGCGCAGGAAGACGTGGAGGCTTCCCGGCATCGATCTCGTGCATGGCATCTTCCTCGATCGGAATCGCCATCAAGACCGGAAACCGCGCGATGTCTTCCTGGAAGACCTCGAGCACGCTCTTTTGAACCCAGCGTTCCCCGAATCGCACGCGCGGGCTCAAATCCCGCGGGAGCTGGCTCGCCCGCCGCGTATCGATCGACTGGCGGAACAATGCAATGCGGGTCTCCTTCCACAGCCGTTTGCCAAACAAGATGGGAGAGTTGACCGCCGTCGCCAGAACCGGAGCCGCAATCGCCTGGGCGATGTTGTACAATCGGGCAAACTCATCGGTGCTCACCTGCAGATGGATTTGAAAGCTGGTATTACACGCTTCGAGCATCACGTTGTCATGCTCGAAGTTGATCTCGTCCGCCCCTTCCAGGTGAAGCCGGTACGCCCCGCCCCGCAGCCGGTTGGTCGCCTCGTTGAGAGCCATATACCGAGGCTGCGGGGTCATGTTCTCCAAGCGGAGATCGGATTTGGACAAGCTGGGGAGAATGCCGGTCATGACAAGCCGGACGCCCATCTGTCGTGCCGCTCCACCAGCCGCGCTCAGGAGATCGTTCAGCTCACGCTCCATTTGCGACAAGCACCGTCCGCCGAGTTGCTGGGGTGGGAGATTGATCTCGAGATTGAACTTCGCCAACTCGGTCGTGAAACGACCATCGCCAAGCCGCTCGAGCACCTCCATGGCCGCGGGAGCAGGCTTCCACGCATCGTCGACCAGGAAGAGTTCCTGTTCGGCCCCCAAGCGCCTCGGCCCGGGGTCGATCATCCCCAACGCCAACATGCGCTCCAGCGCCTGGAGGTCGTTCAAGAGATGTCGGGTGAACTTTCGGATGGCTTCCGGGGAGAGATCCGGCGCCGTCGGTTGCTGACCCACTGGCTCCTCCTCTTCCCGAAGGTGGGCTCCGCAGGTCGATCACGCCAGACGGGGGGAGGGGAGAGACGGCGAGGGGGGCCGCGACGAGGAACCAAGAGGCCCCACGTCCCAGGAGAGGACACGGGGCCTCGGTGTGCGTCAGAGGCTCCTATGAGCGGATGCTCACCGCTCGCTTCTCAATAGCATTCGTCGCAGCACTCGAGGCACAGCCGCTGCTCATGCGACCGCCCGGGCGCCAGCGGCTCCCCGCAGCGCACACACAGGTCGGCATCGAGCGTCAGCACCGGACCGCTCGCCGGGACCGCAACTGGCACCGGGTGCCCGCACCCCGGACAGGCAACTGCCACGCTGGAGATGCTGCGACTGCACTCTGGACATGTTACCAACGTCATGTGATCTCCTGGCTAGATCCCCCAGCCTGCAAGTCCCGCGCCCTCAGCCAGGATGCGCGGCGGCGCGTGAACGCACTATGAACAAAATGCGAGGGTCTCTTCAGATACCTGGAGCCGATGCCTGGATTCCCTGCTGGATTGATCCTCCTTCCCGGCCCCGCGGTCGTGGCGAATAGGCCGCAACTGAGGGGACGGGACCTCATCGCCATCCGACCTGCCGAGCCCATGCCTCCAGCAGTCGCTGGCGTGCCTCGAAGTCCGCCGGCGGGCCGGCTCCTTCTTGGATCGCGCCTTCTTCGGCCTCCCGAACCGCCTGGGCCAAGGGTGGCAAGCCAACCCGGCGACGACGCTCGTCTACCTGCTCAGGGTCCCGGAGCGGGCCCGGCCCCAGGCGGCCACCGCGTTCCCAATCCAGGCAGGTCCCGTATCGCTGGGGCACGCCCTCGTTGAAGGCGATGCGGTCTTCCAGATACGCCGCGTGGACGGCCGCGGCCTCGCCGCGGTCGACGGCGTCTTGGATCAGCCGGAGGCAGCGCCGCTGAAACGTGGGGAGGCCGATGGCGTGCTGGGCCACGATCCATGCCGCTCGGCAGCCGTCCTCGCCGACGAACGATCGGCCGGGCCAGCCGTGCCGGTCGAGCAGCCGTTCGAGCTTCGCCGCATTGGCTCGGTGGACCCGTTCCATCTCCGGCGCGTAGCCCCGGAAGAGGCGTCCATCGGCCACGAGACGGGTGCGGGTCTCGTTGTCCTCCGCCTCCATGTCCAGGAGCAGGCGGGCGAGTTCGTGATTCATGCAGCCGCCTGTTGGTGACGCGGTCGCCATGTTAGGTTAGCCAGCGCTCAACCCCTGCGGCGCGAGTCTGGAGGCGTGATGATTCTGGTGACGGGCGGAACCGGTACGGTCGGCGGCGAGTTGGTGAAGCTGCTGGCCGAGCGCGGTACCTCGTTTCGGGTGTTGGTCAGGAGCCCCCAGAAGGCCAAGGTTCTGGAGACGCAACACATCGAAGCCGTCGTCGGCGATCTTCAGGACCCCGCCAGCCTCGACCGGGCCCTGAACAGCGTGAGCAGACTCTTTCTCCTGAGCCCGTCCCATCATCGTCAGGTCAGACTTCAACTGCAAGCCATCGAAGCCGCCAAGCGCGCCGGTGTGGGCTATGTGGTCAAGGTGTCGGCCATTGGGGCCGGACCGGATGCTCCCATCAAACTCGGCCGCGACCACGGTAACATTGAGCAAGCCATTCGAGAGGCCGGCTTCCGGTACACCTTTCTCCGGCCGGCCGCCTACATGCAAAACCTCCTGAACGCGGTGCCGGTCATCGCCGCCAAGGGTGAATTCTACGGCGCGATGGGCGAGGGCAAGACGCCGATGATCGACGGCCGCGACATCGGGGCGGCCGCGGCCGCTGCGCTCACCACCCATGGTCACGAAGGGAAGATCTACACCCTGACCGGCCCCCAGGCCCTTTCCTACCAGGACGTTGCCGCGATCCTGAGCAAGACCGTCGGCCACCCAGTGACGTACGTGAATCTCTCCAGCGATCAGTTCAAGGCTGGCCTGATCCAGGCGGGGCTGCCCGAGTGGCTGGCCGAGGACTTGGTCACCATCGAAAGCGCCTGGGCGAGCGGGCACACGGAGGAAATTTCGGACGCGATCCCGCTCATCACTGGACGGGCGGCACGGACATTTGCGGAGTTCGCGCGCGACTACCGCGCGGCCTTCCGGGGGGCGGCCTGACCATCTCTAGAGCCGCCGCGCGAGCGCGATCAACTGCTCCGTCGTGGCCGATGTCGCATGGGCCACTCGCCCCTCTCGATCGATCATGTAGATGAGACGAGGGTGAATCACATCTCCGGTTGCTAGATCGCGGGCTCGGTCCACCCGCCACGCATCGAGAACTCGTTCCACCTGGTCAACCGATCCGCTCAAAACGTGGCCGCGCCCGTCGAGCCTCCACTGCCCAGCGATATGAGCGAGGCGCGAGGGAACATCCCGCCAGGGATCGAGCGTCACCACGAGAACGGCGGGGTCGAGATCGATCAAGCGGTCACACGCGCTCAGGATATCGTGCACCACGAGTGGGCACACCGTTTCGCAGTGCCCGAATGCAAAGGTCACGAACACGGGCCGCCCGTGGAATCGGCCGAGCGAGATCGTCTCTCCGTTCTGATCGACGAGGTCGAGGGGCGGCGGCTCCCCCCGCTCCAACCGGGACGCCGAACGGGCATCGCTCGCCGGCGGCCCGGCCGTTTCGGGGCCAGTCGGTGCGGCGGCGATCACCCGCTGGCCGACCGCCGTCATGCTCACACCGAGGAGCACCACCAGCCCGCCGAGCGCCGTCTTGCCTCGAGCGGTGCCGGCCAACCGGGTGACCGCCGCCTCGAGGGCGTCGCCCCACAGCACGAAGAGCGCGCCGAACATGATGGTCGGTTGGAGGATGAGGGCCAGCCAGCCGGCCGCATCCGGAAGCCCGCTGTCGGAGGCTCCGAAGCAGACTTCCCGGGCCCGGGCCAGCCACTCGGCACTGTCGGCCGAGGGCCAGAGCGCCAGGGCCCACCAGAGCCCGGTGATGAGGAGAAGCGCGCCGCCGACCGCGAGGGCCGTGCGTTCACGTGCCGGCATGCCGCCTCAGCCGATCTTCCAGAGGAAGGACAGGAGCTTCCAGTTCACGAAGTAGTACACCACGAACGCGGCCAAGAACACGAACACCAGCACCAGCGTTCCGCGCGAGGCATGGATCGCGGCCGCGCCGGCGCCGCCTGCCCCGGTGCCGCTCGGAACGGGCGGAGGAGGAGACAGGATGCCCTTGGGTAAGCCACGAGCCACCCGGCCGTCCTCCAGCCGCTTGCCGAGAAACACCGACCACACCGTGACCAGGATGAAGATGCCCCCCCCCACGGCAGCGAGCAGCCCGCCGATGGCCATCACCCCGATCAGGAGATCGACCGCCGGCGAGAACTGCAGGTCGAACGGTGCGTTGGAGAAGGTGATGTCCCAGTGGCGCCGGGGGACGCCGAAGGTCCCGGCGAAGGTCATGCCGATGGAGAAGACCAGCATGCCCAGCGCGAAGAGGTACGGCTGGATCTTGGCCAGTGGCCAGAAGGCCACTTCCTTGCGAAACACCAGCGGAATCACGTAATAGGTCAAGCCCATGAACGCGAGCGCAGTACCACCGACGACGGTGGCGTGGAAGTGACCCGGAATCCGGAAGGTGTTGTGAGCGATGATATTGATCTGCTCGGTCCCGAAGGTGACGCCGGTGATCCCTCCGATGAAGCCGAAGATGATGACCGAGAACACCAGGCTGCTGAACCCGGGATCGCTCCAGGGGGCCTTCCGGAGCCATTCGAAGAGGCCCTTGGTCAAACCGCGCACCCGCTGGCCCAGCTCGATGCCCGCCGGCACGGTGAAGCCGTGGATCAGGCTGGCCAGCACCGCCAGGTACATGGCGTAACTGGTGTTCCAGACCTTCCAGGCCGGGCCCATGCCGGGATCGACCAGGAGGTGGTGGGCGGAGGCCATCGAGATGAACAGCACGTAGAGCACGAACGCGGCCCGACTGATCTTCTCGTTGATGACCAGCGAGCCGACGGTGAGGGCGCCCAACAGGTACCACACCGAGACCATAGCCGCCACGTTGATCTGCTGCGAGGAATGCCCCAAGCCCCACCAGACCAGCCGATAGATCTGCGCGTCCATGGTCATCAGGTCGAGCGACCATAAGAGCGTTGGGATGTACGCGGCAGCGCCGTGGCCCAGGGTGATCACCGCGATGATGGCCGCGGTAGCGGCCCCAAAGGTGACCAGGGGGACCGAGCCGGTGTAGGTGCGCTCCCGCTTCGCGACGACCAGGGTGCCAAAGAAGATGGACACCACGATCAGCGCCCCGACCGCGAAGAGGATGATGCCGAGGTAGAAGAGCGGATCGGCCCGGAGCGGCACATACGAGGTGAACAACACATCGGCCTTGCCGGCCAGCATCATCCACTCGACCATAATTGTTCCCAGCACCATGAGCCCGAACGAGAACCACGCCAGTCGTGGCGCGGGTACCCGGCAGTTCAGGAGGACCGCGCTCGCGAAGTAGAGGATCGCCATCTCGAAGAACAGGATGAAGAAGATCAGCATGTTCATCCCGTGGATGGTCAAGACGCGGTAGAACATCTCGGCGTCGAGCAAGTGCACGACCTGCCATCGGGTGAGCAAGACCAGAATGGCCGCGATGCCCCCAATGAGCAGGGTGACGGTGCCGACAACGGCGTTCGCCTTGATGAGAGCGTCCGCTTGGGCGTGGACCTTGAGCCCCGTAGTGGGGCAGACACGGAATGTGCCGTTCATGGGGCACCTCCCTCACGCTCGTCTCCGAGAGCCGTCGTCTGGCCGTCGACGACGATGATCTTGCCGAGCATCAAATGGTGGCCGATGCCGCAAAACTCGTTGCAGATGATGCGGAAGTCTCCCGCTTCACTGGGGGTGACCCGCAGGCCGTAGTCATACCCCGGCACGATCTGGAAGTTGATGTTCAACGGGTAGAGGCTGAAGCCGTGGTTCACATCCAGCGAAGACAAGTGGAGCGTGTACTCTGCTCCCTTCTGGAGGCGCAGCACGGGACGCCAGGTCCACATCGACGCCGCCAAGTAGATGTCGCTACCGGGAGGCGGCTCGACCACGGGAATTCCTTGTTCGGTACCCACCTGATACGTGTCGATGAACTCCTGCGTTCTGGCCATGAACGCCTGGGGATCGACCTTGCTACGGATGCCGGAGGGATTCTGCCCCCCGCGAATGTGCCAGAGGGGCATCATGGCAAAGAGCACCATGCACCACACGAAGGCCACGATGACCCAAAGTCGCTCACTCTTGTGGGCTGGTTTCCACCAGATGCCTTGCGGGGACTCAATGCCGCTGTTCATGGGTGGCCTCCAGTCAGGGTAGGGTCGCCTGCGGGAGCGAAGCGATCTCCCACAACCCCCACAACGTGTAGAAGACAACCATGACCAGGATGCCGGCGATCAGCAGAAGGAACGGGTTATCGAACAGCCGCTGACCCAGGGGGATCTTGGTGCCGGACTCGGTCGGCTCATTCTGTGGCTCGGCCATCTGATCACCTCCGTCGGTGCTAGTCCATCGTCTGCAGCGGTGACGCCGCGAGGTCCGCGACCGTCGTTTCCCGAATGAAGCGCGCGATCTCCTCCCCAAGCGTCTTCCAGCGTTGATGCACCGGGCAGGCCCGCTCGTCCGAGCACTCCGCGCGCCCAAGCAGACAGCGCCTGTGGGCATCGACATTGTCGAACACCGAGACGACCTGAAGGAGCGACACTTCCTCGGCCGGGCGCCCCAGCTCGAAGCCACCCCGCTTACCACGGGTCGACTTGAGCACGCCGGCCCGGGCGAGGGCATGGAGGATCTTCGACAGGTAGTTGGTCGGAACTCCCAAGGCCTGGGCGATCTCGGCGCCCGGCTCTGGGCCCTGGCCACGCCGCGCGGCCAAATGAAAGACGGCACGGAGCGCATACTCGGCAGTACCGGAAAACATCGGATCCTGGGGCCAAGGTGACGACCGCTGGAAACGGTCAGGTAATCATGATATTATCATGAGACTTTACTATTATGCACTAGGATTGCCGTTCCGGCAAGATTGTGGGTCCCACCCCCCCAGCCAGGTCACACCTCACCGCTGCCCCCCCACCCCGAAACGGAGTGCCATGACAGCCGAGGGAAACCGACTCGAGCGGGCAGCACTGAAGATCCTGGTCCCGGCCGATGCGCTCATGAACCGGCTCTACACCTGGCGCTTCAATCCACTGTACCACAGCGGCGCCCTGGTGGTGGTGCTGTTCCTCATCGTGCTCGGAACGGGCGTCTATCTCTTGTTCTTCTATCGAATCGGGGCACCATACGAGTCCGTCGCCAGGCTCACCGACCAGGTGTGGCTGGGTCGCTGGATCCGCTCTCTACATCGCTATGCCTCGGATGCCGCCGTGGTGGCGGCGCTCATTCACGCCTTTCGCATGTTCGCCCAAGGCAGGAGCTGGGGACCGCGGGCCTTGGCCTGGGTCACCGGACTCGTCCTCGTCTTCGTCACCCTGGTGTGCGGCTGGACCGGATATGTCATGGTCTGGGACACCCAGGGATTGGTCCTGGCTCGTGAGGGGGCTCGCCTCCTCGATGCTCTGCCCCTCTTCTCCGAGCCCATCAGCCGGGCGTTCGTGGGCGATCGGAGTATTCCAGGCGCGTTCTTCTTCCTGAACCTCTTTCTACACGTGGCCCTTCCGGTGGGGATCGGGGTGGTGTTGTGGCTGCATGTGAGCCGAGTGGCACGCGCCGCCTTGCTGCCGCCACGGGGACTCTCGTGGACGGTTCTGGGCTTGCTGGTGGCGCTCTCGGTGTTGTGGCCGGTGGCCATGGCGCCTGCCGCCGATCTCTTTCGCCTCCCCGACAAGGCGGCCTTCGACCTGTTCTATTCCGGCTGGCTCCCGCTCACCCGTCCCCTCCCGGCCGGAGTTGTCTGGCTGGCCGGGGGCAGCGTATCGCTGGTCGTGCTGCTTCTCCCCTGGTGGAACGCCGGCCGCACCCGTGCACAAGCACGCCGCCCCTCGGTGGTCAATCAGCGACTCTGTGACGCGTGCCGCCAGTGCTATCTCGATTGCCCCTACGAGGCGATTGACATGGTGGCCAAGGCCGAGAGCCGTACCGGGATCGTAGCCGAGGTCGATCCCAGCCTGTGCGTCAGCTGCGGGATCTGCGCCGGATCGTGTGCCCCGATGGGGGTCGGTCCGCCGGAGCGGACCGGGCGGAATCAACTGGCCAGGGTGGAGCGCTTCATCACCGACCGGGCGATCGCTCCCGACGACATCGTCTTGATCGCGTGCACCCGTGGGGCGGGCGGAGTCACGGCTGGGAGCGATTTCGATAGCGCCCAAGTCTTTGCCGTCGAGTGCGCCGGCAGCATGCATACCTCGGTGGTCGAATACCTGGTCCGGTCTGGGGTGGGCGGAGTGCTGATCGTCGCCTGCCCGGCGCGCGATTGCTGGAACCGCGAGGGACCGAAGTGGTTGGAACAACGGTTGTACCACGATCGCGAGGCGGAATTGAAGCCGAGGGTCGACCGCAACCGGATCTCGTTGGTCCATTGCGGGCTGGGAGAAACCGCGGCGGTGAGAGCAGCCCTACAGACGTTCCGCGCAAAGATCTCGGCGCTGCACACCGCCCGCCCAGAGGAGCGCATCGACTTGGAACTCGTCTGCGAAGAACCTCTTGAAAGCCTGGAGCCGTCGTGAGCGCGCGCACCATCATCGCCGCACTCGTCGCCCTGGTCGCCACCCTGGCGGTCGGAGGGCTTTCCCAAGTGCCCTACGAGCACGAGCCAGCCGCACACTCGGTCATCAGGCTCGCCTGGCGGATCAGGGGTGCCGTCGCCACGGAGTGCCGGACTCTGACCGCGGAAGAACTCGAGAAGGTGCCGGTTCACATGCGGCGAGCGGAGGAGTGCGAACGCCGACCCGTCTCGTATACCCTCCGGGTGGCCGTGGATGGCGAGACGGTCGTGGAGGAGCGCGTCCGGGCCGCCGGCGCCAGAGCCGACCGGCCGCTCTATGTGTTTCGTGACCTCGCGGTCTCGCCGGGGAACCGCCAACTGGCGATTTCCTTCATCCGCGAGGCCGAGCTCGAGGCCCGTAGCGAAGGGGACAAGGCCGTGATCCCGGCCCGACTCGATTTCGACCAGACACTGCGCCTGGCTCCGAAACAGATTGCCCTGGTCACCTATGATGCAGAGCGCCGCGCGCTGGTGATGGCCTCACCACTGTAGATTTCAGATTTCCTCCTCTACCCATAGCTCGGTGATATGGAGACTCATATGCCCCAACGGGTAATCATCCTCGGCGCAGCCGGCCGAGACTTCCATAACTTCAACACGTTCTTCAGGGACAACGTGGACTATGAAGTCGTTGCCTTCACCGCGGCGCAGATTCCCAACATCAGCGGGCGACGGTACCCACGTGAACTCTCGGGTCCCCGGTATCCCAATGGCATTCCCATCGAGGCGGAGGACCAGCTCGAGGACCTGATCCGCGACCATGGCGTCAACCTGGTGGTCTTTGCCTACAGCGATGTGTCGCACGATCACGTGATGCACCTCGGTTCGCGCGCCATGGCGAGCGGGGCGGATTACCTATTACTCGGTCCCGGCCACACCATGTTGACTTCCCAGGTGCCAGTCGTGTCCATCGGTGCGGCGCGGACCGGATCGGGCAAGAGCCAAACCAGTCGCTATGTGGCCGCTCTGTTGAGCCAGTGGGGAAAGCGGATCGTCGTGATCCGCCACCCAATGCCTTACGGCGACCTCGCCACACAGGCCGTGCAGCGCTTCGGTTCCTACGACGACCTGGAGGCCCATGACGCGACTATCGAAGAGCGGGAAGAGTACGAGCCGCACCTCGCGGCGGGGCGGGTCGTGTACGCAGGAGTGGACTACTCGAGGATCCTCCGCGAAGCCGAGCGAGAGGCCGACATCATCGTCTGGGACGGCGGGAACAACGATTGGCCCTTCTATCGATCCACCCTTCACATCGTGGTGGTCGATCCCCTCCGCGCCGGGCATTCCGCCAGCCATCACCCCGGCGAGGCCAACGTCCGCATGGCCGACCTCGTCGTCATCAATAAGATGGACACCGCCTCGGCGGAGCAGGCAGCGGAGACACGCCGGACGGTCGCCCAACTCAACCCTACCGCCCAGATCGTCGAAGCCGACAGCCGGATCAGCGTCGACCGGGAGGATGAGATCCGGGGCAAGAAGGTGCTCGTGGTGGAAGATGGCCCCACGCTGACGCACGGGGGCATGGCCTTCGGGGCGGGATGGGTCGCCGCTACGCGGTATGGCGCCGAGATCATCGATCCCCGGCCCTACGCGGTGGGATCCATCAAGGAGACGTTCGAGACCTATCCCTCGACCGGCCCGGTCCTGCCAGCGATGGGATACGGCGATGCGCAGTCCAGCGAACTGGCGAAGACCATCAATGCATCGCCCGCCGAACTGGTGATTGTGGGAACCCCAATCGATCTCCGCCGGGTGATCGATATCCAAAAGCCGGCCGTGCGTGTCCGCTACGAGTTGGTTGAGCGGGGCGAGCCACAACTCGAAGCCGCCCTGCGAGGAGCCCTGAAGAAAAGAGGGTGAGCCACCGGGGCCCACCCTCCTCCATCCTGCCTCCTCCCCGCTCCACTTCCGCTAGCTGTCGTCCTCCAACTCGAACTCCACCTCCTGCGCGGTGATCGTTCGCGGGCTGGTGGCCGTGAGCACGCCCTCGCCCTCAGCTTCCACCGGCAAGCCCGCCGTCAATGCCTGTTCGACCGCGGCGAGGCTGCCCAATTCATCAGCGTCATCCGCCTCTTCGATTTCGGTGCCCGCCACCAGCTCGACCACCGTCCCGTCGGCCAGGGTGAACGAGGTACCCCCTGCTCCAACCGAGGCGACAAGCCCTTCGAACTCCACCTCCTCACGGTCATCGTCCATTTCCGATTCGAGTTCGGTCACGCCGCCGCTTACGTCGATCTCGATCATCAGGTTGAGCACCGTGAGCACGGCGTCGGGCGGCGGACTCGAATTGAGACTCAAGTGCCGGTCGTCCACTGTGATCTCGATTTCGGCCTCATCCGCCTCATCGTCCAGTTCCAGCTTCGTGGCAATGAAAAGGGCATCAGTCGGCGCTTGTGGGGTCGCTGGTGGCGGCCGCTTGGCCTCGATAGCCGGCTCGAGCCCCTGTCGCAGCGCATCCTCCACCCGCGCGACGAATTCTTGCATACTCAGGTGGGTGCCGTCCTCCTCCTCGAACCTGGTGGCCGAGGTGAAGCCCACCACGAGGCTCCCCGCCCCCAGCGCGAGGCTGAGGCTCCCATCGCTACCTGTTACCGAGATCGCGGTAGCACGGCTCTCGATCTCTTCCTCGTCGAAGAGTTCGTCCGGCTCCTCGATCTCGATCTCTCGGGCCACGAGGCTGCCATTGACCAACTTGATCTCGACCCGGGTTGGGCCGCTCAGCAACTGAGCTTCCAGTTCCGGGACCGTGATGCGCCGAGAGAACTGGGCGCCGCCGCCGCCCCCGCCCCCGCCCCCGCCCCCGGGGCCCGCCAGCCCATCGCCATTGCACGCGCCCAGCATCCCGACCGACGCCAGCGCCGCCAA
>JBFGLJ010000022.1:0-22883 GCA_041576235.1 Gemmatimonadales bacterium
CACCCCGAGAGCGAGCGGCAGATGTACCATGGCAGTCATCCCGGATGGATCGAAGTCATTAGCGGGGTGATGTTCAGCGGAAAGAGTGAAGAACTGATTCGGCGCGTCCGACGGGCTATCATTGCGAAGCGGCAGGTTCAGGTGTTCAAGTCGCATCTCGATGCCCGGTACGCTGGCCTGTATAGCATCTCGAGCCATGATGGCAGGGAGATCGAGGCGGCGCCCGTGGACACCGCGGCGGAGATCATCCGCCAGGTCGATCCACAGACCCAATTGGTCGCGATCGACGAGGCCCAGTTTCTCGACCCGGGCGTCGTGCCCGTGGCGACCGAATTGGCGGGGCGCGGGGTGCGGGTCATCATCGCCGGCACCGATACCGATTTCAGAGGCGAGCCCTTCGGCGCCATGGGCGAGCTCATGGCCATCGCGGAGACGGTCGACAAGTTGCAGGCGATTTGTGTGATTTGTGGTGATTTGGCTTGCCGGAACCAGCGGCTCATCGACGGCAAGCCGGCACCGTACGATTCTCCAACGATCATGGTTGGCGGTCAGGAAGCCTATGAAGCCCGCTGCCGTCACTGTCACCGGGTTCCGGCAAAGGACCAGGCGCAAACCGCCCTGCTCTAGCCTCCCACGCGTATGCTGAGCGTCGGCCTGACCGGCAACGTCGCGGCCGGCAAGTCCTCGGTCCTTTCACTCCTGAAGGGCTTCGGGGCCACGGTGATCGACGCCGACCAACTCGTGCGCCGGGTGCAACAGCCAGGCTCCCACACGCTTCAGACGCTCGCCGACCGCTTTGGTGCGGATATCCTGCTTCCGGATGGTCATCTCCACCGGCCAACCCTTCGGCGGCGGGTCATGGGCGACCCGGCAGCCCTCAGCGCCCTCAATGCCATCGTGCATCCGGCCGTGGAGCAGTTGCATCGTGACGAGCTGGCCGCCGCGAAGGCGCGAGGAGATCGCGTTGTCGTGAGCGATATTCCGCTGCTATTTGAAGCGGGTTGGGAGTCGGAGTTCGATCTGATTGTGCTCGTCGACGCCCCGCGAAACGTCCGGCGTTCTCGGCTCATCACCCTGCGGGCCCTCACGGAGGAGGAGGCCGACCGGCTGCTGGCGTCTCAGGCACCGGCCGTCGACAAGCGAGCTCGGAGCGATGTCGTGATCGACAATGACGGCTCCTGGGAAATCTTGGCCCGGCGGGTCCGGGCACTCTGGAGTACCCTCGACGCGCGTGCTCGAGGCCAGAGCGCTTGATTTCACGCGGGGTCCGGCGTATCCTCCCCCCGCCAAACCCGAACCGGGAGCCTGCGTGTCCAACATCCCTGAAGATCTCTTGTACAGTGAGGAGCACGAGTACGTCAGAAAGGTCGATGACGATGTGCTCGAGATCGGGATTACGGATTACGCGCAAGGGGAGCTCGGCGATGTGGTATTCGTGAGCCTGCCCAAGGTGGGGGAAGATTTCGATCAGGGAGCCGTGTTTGGGACGATCGAGGCGGTCAAGGCCGTCTCGGAGCTTTTCGCGCCGATGGGCGGAGAAGTCGTTGGAGTGAACGGGGGAATCGACTCCGATCCAGCGGTGGTGAACCGCGACCCGTACGGTGAAGGCTGGATGATACGCGTGCGGGCCAGCAACCTGAGCCAGATGGAAATGCTCCTGAACGCCGAGGCCTACAAAGCGCACATCGGCGAGTAAGCCCGTGGAGCCACACGAGGAGCCGTGAATAGGCGCGCCCCGGGATGACGTTCTCGGGGCGTTTGCATGCAAGGAAGTCCGTTCTTATGACCATGATCGAAAAATCGCGACGTCGCCCACCAGCTGAATCCCTGGACATGTATTCACCCCACGCCGACGCGTTTATGCATCGCCATATCGGCCCTCGCCAGCATGATATCGAGAACATGCTGGCGACGCTGGGGTACGATTCGCTCGACAGTCTCATCGACGCCGCAATTCCAGACGACATTCGGGATCGGCGGCCGCTCGACCTCCCAGCCGCCCGGAGCGAAGCAGAGGTCATGGCGGCGCTGGCCGACATGGCGGCCGAGAATCAGGTCTACCGATCCTATATCGGTATGGGCTACGCGGACTGCGTGACCCCACCGGTCATCCAGCGGAACGTGTTGGAGAATCCTGGCTGGTATACGGCCTACACGCCGTACCAGGCCGAGATCGCGCAGGGGCGTCTCGAAGCGCTCTTGAATTTTCAGACCATGGTGTCGGACCTCACCGGGCTTGAAGTCGCCAACGCGTCGCTCCTCGACGAGGCCACCGCCGCCGCCGAGGCCATGGCGCTCACGCTCGCGGTCTCCACCAAGGGGTCGGCGGCGGCGAGTTTCCTGGTCGACTCGGGGTGCCACCCACAGACCATCGCGGTCGTGGAAACCCGTGCCGAGGCCCGCGGGGTTGCCGTCATCGTGGCCGACCCGTCGGATTTCGACTTCGACGACGCGGTCATTGGCGCCCTGCTGCAATACCCCTCGACGGAGGGCCGCATCACCGACTTCCGTGCGCTCTGCGATCGCGCCCATGCCGCCGACGTGCTGGTGACCGTTGCGACCGACCTCCTTGCCCTGGCGCTCTTGACGCCGCCCGGAGAGTGGGGGGCAGACATCGCGGTTGGAAATTCGCAGCGCTTCGGGGTGCCGATGGGGTACGGCGGCCCCCACGCGGCGTTCTTCGCGACACGGGAAGCCTACAAGCGACAGATGCCCGGACGCATCATCGGCGTGAGTCGCGACCGGGGCGGGCGGCCAGCGTTGCGCATGGCGCTGCAGACCCGCGAACAGCACATCCGCCGTGACAAGGCCACGAGCAACATCTGCACGGCGCAGGTGCTGCTCGCGGTGATGGCGAGCATGTATGCCGTCTGGCACGGGCCGGAGGGTATCCGGCGGATTGCGGAGCGCGTGAACGCGCACGCCCGGCGTCTAGCCGCCGGTCTCCGCAACCGTGGCTCCGCCCCCGCGCATGACGCGTTCTTTGACACGGTGGCGGTGGACGTCGACCCACCCCGGGTCCCCCGGCTCTTGGAGGCCGCCCGGGCACGCCGCATGAATCTGCGCCAGATCTCAGCCGGCCGCATCGGGATCGCGCTGGACGAGACCACTACGGTGGGAGACGTGACCGAGCTATTGGAGATCTTCGAGGCCCACGCCGATCCATCCGAGCCCGCACCCGACAGCATTCCGCCGGTACAGCGGCGGCAGTCCCCTTACCTCACCCATGGGGTGTTCCATCGCTATCGGTCGGAGACCGAAATGCTGCGGTACATCAAGCGTCTCGAGTCTCGCGACCTGTCGCTCACGGCGGCGATGATCCCGCTGGGCTCATGCACCATGAAGCTCAACGCCACCGCTGAGATGATGCCCATCAGTTGGGCCGGGTTCAGCAAGCTGCACCCCTTCGCGCCGCGAGAGCAGGCTCGCGGATACACGAAGCTGTTCGAATCTCTCGAGTCGCACTTAGCGGAGATCACCGGCCTTGCCGGGATATCCCTCCAGCCCAATGCCGGGTCCCAGGGCGAGTTCTCGGGGCTGCTCACCATCAGAGCGTTTCATCGCGGGCGCGGGGAGTCCGAGCGGACCACCTGCCTCATTCCCCAATCCGCCCACGGAACCAACCCCGCCAGCGCGGTGATGGCGGGCATGCAGGTCGTACCGGTCAAGACCGACCCGAACGGCAACATCGACATCGCCGACCTTCGCGCCAAGGCCGAGTCGCACCGTGACACATTGGGCGCGCTCATGGTGACTTACCCGTCCACCCACGGGGTCTTCGAGGCCGGCATCCGCGAGATCTGCCGAGTCGTCCACGAGCACGGCGGGCAGGTCTACATGGACGGCGCCAACCTGAACGCGATGGTGGGGTTGTGTCGCCCCGGGGAGATCGGGGCGGACGTCTGTCATCTGAATCTGCACAAGACGTTCTGCATCCCCCACGGCGGCGGGGGACCGGGCATGGGGCCGATCGCGGTGGCCGACCATCTCATTCCGTATCTGCCCGATCACCCCGTCATCCCGCTCGGCCAAGCGAAGCCCTCGGGCACGGTCTCGGCGGCGCCGTGGGGAAGTCCGTCGATCCTCCCCATTTCCTGGGCCTATTTGGCCCTCATGGGACCGGAGGGCCTCACCCAAGCCACCCGCGTGGCCATCCTCAACGCCAACTACATCGCCCGTCGGCTCCACCAACATTTCCCGCTGCTGTACAGCGGCGCCGAGGGGCTCATTGCCCACGAATGCATTCTCGATGTGCGACCCTTCAAGCGCACGGCAGGGGTCGACGTTGAAGACGTCGCGAAGCGGCTCATCGATTTCAGCTTCCATCCGCCGACGGTCTCCTTCCCGGTGCCTGGGACATTCATGGTCGAGCCCACGGAGAGCGAGCCCAAAGCAGAAATCGACCGCTTTTGCGATGCCATGATCGCGATTCGGCGAGAGATCCAGGTTATCGAGGACGGTGACGCCGAACCCGGGAACAACGTCTTGAGTTTCGCTCCCCATACCATTGCCGACGTGACAGCCGATACCTGGGAGCGTCCGTACGGGCGGGAACAAGCCGGCTTTCCTGCGGCTGACACACGAGAGTACAAGATGTGGCCGGCGGTGGGCCGGATCGACAGCGCGTATGGTGACCGGAACCTGGTGTGCACCTGCCCGCCAATGGAGGCGTACCTGGAGGAGGCCTAAGGTGTCCACGGCGACCCGTTCGGGCTGTGCGGTGTTCGTGGACCAGGGACCCGCCCCAGGGTGGCTCAACATGGCCGTCGACTGCGCCCTCTTGGATCGGGCAGCGGAGACACGCCACACCACCTTCCGGCTGTACAGCTGGGCGCCGCATTGTCTGTCGTTCGGGCGCCACGAGCCGGCGGCCCGCCGCTACGATCGCGCTCGCATCGAACGATCGGGCCTGGCGGCCGTGCGCCGGCCAACGGGTGGGCGGGCCGTGTGGCACGCGCGGGAGCTGACCTACGCCGTGACGGCGCCGCTGAGGTCCTTCGGCACCATGGCCCAGGCGTACGCCGCCATCCATGAACTCCTGGTGCGAGCCCTGCAGGCCCTCGGCGCCCCGGCGTCGCTCGCCCCGCACCACCCGAGAGCGGGTGATGGTCTCGATGGAGGGGGGGCCTGCTTCGCGAGCCCGGTCGGCGGGGAGGTCATGGTCCGCGGCCACAAGGTGATCGGCAGCGCGCAGCTTCGCCGAGGCGAGGTCTTTCTGCAGCACGGGTCGATCCTCATGGAGGACGACCAGGACATGATCGCCTCGTTGCTCAGGCGGCCCTCCGTTCCCACTGCGAAACCCTCGCCAGCAAGCGGGGCTCCCCTCTCCCGGTTGCTCCAGCGGCGGGTCGAGCCGGCCGCGCTCGTCGACGCGATCGTCTCCGAGGTCGAACAGGACCACGGAAACGTCTCGCTCCGGCCCCCGTCGAACGGCCTTCGGTCGGCAGCCGCCCGCTATACCGAGCGCTTTCAGGATCCGGCCTGGACCTGGCGGCGCTAAGCCATTCTTGTCTCCAGCACCAGCATTCCCCTTATCTTTCGAGCGGCCGCCCTGTCCATGTGTCGTTCTCCGAGGATCGCCCGATGCTCCGTCTCACGCGCGTCGCGTCCGGCGCGGCGATGCTGTTGGGTACTGCCTTGTGCCACGCCGTGCCCGACGCGGCCGCCCAGCGCGCCGAAACGCTCGTTATCGCCACCGGCCAGGAAGCGGCTCTCCCAATCCCGACGCTGATTTCCGGCAGCGGGAATCAGGATGTCGCCGATCTGCTGTTTCTCCGGCTCGCATCGCTCGGCCCCGATCTCCGAACCGCCGGCGATTTGGGCTTCACCCCGGAGTTAGCGTCATCCTGGCACCGCCGAGATTCCGTGACCCTGGTGTTCGACCTCAATCCGAGGGCCCGTTGGCATGACGGGCATCCGGTCACCGCTCGGGACGTGGTGTACACCTTTGGGCGGGCACGGGATCCCAAGACGGGGGGCAAGCTCGCTCCCACGGTTCGTCATATCGCGTCCGTCGCGGCTGTGGGGGATGGCCGGGTCGTCGTGACGTTCGACCGCGCGTACAACGAGCAAGTGTACGACGCAGTGTTTCACGTTCAGCCGCTTCCCTCACATATCCTCACTGCCATACCGGATTCCCTCCTCGCCACGTCAGGATTCGCGAGCCAGCCCATCGGAAACGGTCCGTATCGCTGGGGACGCCGCGTTGCGGGACAGTTTGTGGAGCTTCACGCCGTCACCGATCACTTCTTGGGCCCACCACGGATCCGCCGCGTGGTCTTTCGGGTGGCCGAATCACCCGACGCCCGGCTGAACATGTTGCTGACCGGGGAGGCTGACGCCCTCTACGGCATTGTCCCACCCCTGGCCAACCTGGGCCGCGTCGCGGCGAACGCCCAACTGCGCCTCATCACGGTTCCCATCAACACCGTGGGGTACCTGCTTTTCAATCAGCGATCTCCCGACAACCGGGGGCGCCCCCACCCTATCCTGGGCGACGTGCGCGTGCGTCGGGCGCTGGTGCACGGGATAGACCGGCGCGCAATAACGCGATCGCTCTTTGGAGACTATGCCGAGGTCCCGGTCGGTCCGGTCCCGCAACTCTCCTGGATTCGGAGCCTCGCCGGTCCTCCGCCCCCCTATGACCCCGCCCAGGCTCGAGTGCTCTTGAAGGAGGCCGGGTGGCGGGACACCGATGGCGATGGCATCCTCGATCGCGGAGGAAGGCCCCTCGCCTTGACGCTCAACATCCCGGCGACCAGTGCGCCTCGCCGTCAAATGGGTCTTCAGATGCAGGCGCAGCTCCGCCAGCTCGGAGTCCGGGTGGAGATGGCCGTGCTCTCCATCCCGGTGTTCGTCGAGCGTCGGAACGCTGGGCAGTTCGACATGGAGATCGCCGCCGCTAGGATGGACCCGACGCCTTCGGGCATCCGAAACAGTTGGTCGTGCGCAAGCGTCGGAGTCCCCAACGCCAATGTGGGAGGGTACTGCAGCCCGCGAATCGATTCTCTCATGGGCCTGGCCCTCTCATCGCCCGAGCCGGCCCCGCTCTGGAAGGCTGTCCTGGAGCAGATCCGAGCCGATGCGCCGGCCGCGTTTCTGTACGCGCCCATGACCATCATCGCCATCGACCGCCGCTTCCGGGAGGTGGCCATCCCCCCGCTGTCCACCTGGAGCACCGTGGCCCAATGGTCCATCGCCCGATAGTCTGTGCCGTGACCCGCCGAGCGCTCTAGGACGGTGCTACCCTGGATAGCCGGCCGGACCGCACAGGCCGTCGCCACATTTGTGGTGGCGACGATTCTCATCTTCATGCTCATGCGCCTGGCACCCGGGGACCCCCTGGCGCGTCTCATGGGCGACCGGCCCATGACGCGCGAGGAGGTGGCGACACTTCGGCGCTTGTATGGGCTGGACCAGCCGATGATCGCCCAGTTCGGACGCTTCACCTACGGGGTGGTCCGTGGTGACCTCGGCACGTCGATCGAGTATCGTCTGCCCGTGACGCGGCTCATCCGTGAACGCCTGCCAGCCTCCCTACTGCTGGGCGGCACGGTGCTCGTGCTCAACTTTACCCTGGGGGTCTGGCTCGGCGCCTTGCAGGCGGTGCGCCTCGGGAAACGCTTCGATCGCTGGCTCTCGACCATCTCCCTCGCGGGATTCGCCCTCCCCTCCTTCTGGCTCGGGCTCATCTTGGCCTGGTTGATCGGCGTCAAGTGGCGGCTCTTGCCGGCCTTGGGGATGATGGATCCGCTCCTCCCGCAGGATGCCGGAGCTCTCACTCGTGCACTCGACATCGCGCGCCACCTCGTGCTCCCGGCCGTGACCCTGTCCGTGGTCAGCATCGCCGCGACCATACGGTATCAGCGCACGGCCATGATCGATGCCCTTGCCGCCCCGTTTATCCGGACCGCGCGGGCCAAGGGCCTCAGCGAGCGGCGCGTCGTCTGGCGACATGCGTGGCGCAATGCCTTGTTTCCAGTTATGACGCTCTTCGGGCTGTGGCTTCCCATCGTCGTGACGGGCTCGGTCTTCGTGGAACAGGTGTTTAGCTGGCCAGGACTCGGATCGCTGGCGGCGAACGCCATTTCCGGCCGCGACTATCCGGTGATCATGGGGACGTCCCTTCTCGCCGCCGCGCTGGTGATCGCCGGTGGATGGCTCACCGACCTCGTCTATGCCGTTCTCGATCCCCGCGTGAGGCACGGGTGAACAGGGTGGCGGAGATCCTCCGGCATGTGCGCCGCTCTCCTGAGGGGCGCCTCGGCCTCATCATTCTCACCGCTATCATTCTCGCCGGGGCGGCCGGACCGCTCTTCCTTCCCGACCCCCTGGCTCAACCCGATATCCTCGGCGGCGCGAACCTCGCCCCCGGCACCGGCCATTGGCTGGGGACCGATCAGCTCAGCCGCGACGTTCTCGCCCGGGTGGTGAGCGGCGCTCGCATTTCGCTCACGGTTGCGTTCATCGCCGTCGCCCTGTCCATCACCCTCGGCGCGGCGGTAGGGTTGGTCGCGGGGTATGTTGGCGGGTGGGTCGATGTGATTCTGATGCGGGTCGTCGACGGCGCACTGGCCATCCCACGGCTCTTCCTCCTGCTGCTCATCGTGGCCGTCTGGGAAGCCCTCCCGCTCGCCGCGTTCATCGTGCTGCTCGGCACCACCGGCTGGTTTGGCACCAGCCGCCTGGTGCGGGGGGAAGTGCTGCGACTGAAGACCGAGCCGTACATCCAGGCCGCGGAGGCCCTCGGCGCGAGGCGCCACCGGGTGCTGTTCCATCACCTGCTTCCGAATACCGCTGGACCGGTGCTGGTTGCGGCGACGCTCGGTGTCGGAAACGTGATTCTGCTCGAGGCGGGACTCTCCTTTCTCGGTGTCGGCATTCGGCCGCCTACCCCGTCGTGGGGCGGGATGATCCTCGAGGCGCAAGAGGTGTTGTTCGTCGCCCCGTGGAGCAGCGTCTTCCCGGGCCTGGCCATTGTGCTCACCGTGCTGGCCGTGAACCTCGTCGGCGACGCCGTGCGAGAAGCGGTCGACCCCCAACACGCATGACCAATACGCCCCCGCCCCCGCCCGCCCCGACCGGCGATATCCTTCTCGACGTCCGAGACCTTGGCATTGGCTTCGTGGACGCCTCGGGAACCGAGACCATCGCCCGGCCGGTGGACGGGGTCAGCTTCAGCCTGCGCCGCGGTGAGACCCTGGCCCTGGTCGGCGAGTCCGGATGCGGCAAGACGCTCACGAGCCTGGCCTTGCTCCGCCTCGTTCCGGCACCGGGGGTGATCGATCCGGCCAGCCGAGTCACCCTCAACGGGCGCGACATCCTCACGCTCGACACCGAGTCGCTTCGTGCGCTTCGCGGGAAGCGGATCGCGATGGTGTTTCAAGACCCCATGTCCAGCTTGAATCCCGTGTTCACGGCTGGCGCGCAAATCATCGAGGCCATTCGCGCCCACGAGCGGGTCAGCTCGTCCGCCGCGCGGAGTCGCGCGCTTGCCCTCCTTCATGAAGTCGGGATCCCAGAGCCCGAGGCCCGGATCGATCAATACCCGCACGAGATGAGCGGCGGCATGCGGCAGCGGGTCATGATCGCTATGGCCTTGGCTCCCGAACCGGACATTCTCATCGCGGATGAGCCAACCACGGCGCTGGACGTCACGGTGCAAGCCCAAATCCTCGAAGTGCTCGACCGACTCCAGTCGATCCATGGATTGGCGATCCTGCTGATCACCCACGACCTCGGCATCGTGGCCGGGCGCGCGGACCGCGTGGCCGTCATGTACGCCGGGAAGATCGTCGAGGAGGCCCAGACCGAGGCGCTCTTTGCGCAACCGTCTCATCCGTACACGCAGGGGCTCCTGGCTTCGATCCCCAGGCTCACGGGCCCCCGCTCTCAACTCCGGCCTATCGGTGGGACGGTGCCCGAGCCGACCCGCTGGCCGACAGGATGCCGCTTCCACCCCCGTTGCCCGCAGGTGATGGACCGATGCCGATCCGACCCCCCGGAACTCCTCCAGATCGGCCGGGATCATCGCATGCGGTGTTGGTTGGCGGAGGGATCGTGACGCGCCCGCCGTCCGAGCCTCTCCTTCATGTGGAGGATTTGGTCAAGCATTACCGGCCGCGGACAATCTTCGCCGGCGGCAGGCCCGCCGTTCGGGCAGTCGAGGGAGTGTCATTTCAGGTCGCCCGCGGGGAGACCATGGGCCTCGTTGGTGAGTCGGGGTGCGGGAAGTCCACCGTCGGCAGGACGATTCTGCGGCTGGAGGAACCCACGGCGGGCACGGTGCGGTTCGAAGGGCATGACATCTTCGATCTCTCGCCGAGCGCGCTTCGGGCTCTCCGGCGGCGGATGCAAATCATCTTCCAGGACCCGTATGGCTCACTCAACCCTCGAATGCGGATTGGCAGCGCCATCGCGGAGGGACTCGCGATCCACGATCTCGTTCCACGGGAGGAACGGGCGGCCCGTGTCGCCCAACTCCTGGCCGAGGTCGGGCTCGACCCCGACACGGCGGACCGATTCCCACACGCGTTCTCGGGAGGCCAGCGACAGCGCATTGGCATCGCGCGGGCGCTCGCCGTCGACCCGGCGTTCGTCGTCTGCGATGAGCCGGTCTCCGCGCTCGACGTGTCGGTGCAGGCCCAGATCATCAACCTCCTCGCAGAACTCCAACGGCGGCGAGGACTCTCGTACCTGTTCATCGCGCACGATCTTGCGGTGATCCGTCACCTGGCGCACCGAACGCTGGTGATGTACCTGGGGAGAATTGTGGAGTCGGGCCCGACGGAATCTCTCCTGCAGGAGCCGCGTCATCCCTACACCCAGGCGCTGGTCTCGGCGGTTCCCACCCCGGACCCCGCGGCCACACGATCGCGTATCGTCCTCCCGGGGGACCCGCCGAGCCCCTCGCGTCCGCCGAGCGGCTGCGCCTTTCACCCTCGGTGCTTCCACCCCAAGAAGGATGCCCGGTGCGCTGCGGAGAGACCCGAACTCCGGACCGTGGGAGAGTCGGTGGCGGCGTGCCACTATGCCGAATGAGATTGCCCCCTGCCGATTCGCGGCGACCCGTCTATCATTCTAGGCGGTGACCACACTGAGTGTTCCTTCCTCGACGACACCGCATGCCGATTCCGATCTACCAAATCGACGCCTTTGCCTCCGAGCCGTTTACGGGAAACCCGGCCGGCGTGTGTCTCTTGGATGCGCCACACTCGGAGCGTTGGATGCAACAAGTCGCTGCGGAGATGAACCTCTCAGAGACAGCTTTTCTGATTGCCAACGGGGACGGGTACAACCTTCGGTGGTTTACACCGGAGATCGAGGTGGATCTGTGTGGCCACGCGACGCTTGCGAGCGCGCACGCGCTCTGGGAACTGGGTCACCTTGCCCCGTCGGAGGAAGCACGGTTTCACACCCGGAGCGGCCTCCTGACGGCGCTGCGCCGCGACGGGTGGATCGAACTGGATTTCCCGGCACTTCCCGCCGAAGCGACGGCGCCGCCACCTGGGCTCGCCCAGGCACTTGGGGCAACGCCAACGTACGTCGGAAAGAGCACATTCGATTTCTTGGTGGAGGTCGAGAACGAGGAAATCCTCAGAGGCCTCCGGCCTGATTTCGCCCGTCTGGCAACCCTCCCAGCGCGTGGCTGCATCGTGACCAGCCGGAGTGCCAGCCCACCGAGCGATTTCGTGTCGCGGTTCTTCGCCCCGGCAACCGGGGTGAACGAAGACCCGGTCACCGGCTCCGCGCACTGTTCTCTGGCTCCTCACTGGGAAAAGCGGCTTGGCAAGACGGCGTTCCTCGCGTACCAGGCCTCCCCGCGCGGCGGGACCGTCCGGGTTCGCCGAGAGGGAGAGCGCGTCATCCTCGGCGGGCAAGCCGTTACCGTTCTGCGGGCTGAGCTGCTGGCGCAGGAGCCGGTTCGGGTCGCATCGGCATGAAACCGGTGTGAGACGAGGACATTCGAGCGGCCGCGTGATCGCGGCCGCTCGAATGTCCGGGCTCACCCCTTCCTACAATCCGTCCCCATCCCCGCCATCACCCGTCTCCTGCGACTTCGGTTGGTTGCCGGGAGGCGGAACTGATCCCTCGACGGGCATGCGATCGCTCGGGCCCGACCAGCCGGCCATCTCGGTGACGAAGAGCCGCGCCAGGAATCCGAGGTCGACGTCTTCTTCGCCGGCATGAGGCCGCTCGCTGACTCGGGCGTAGTTGACCTGGGCCTTCGCGTAGCTGCTATCGATGGCCAAGGCCGCCCCGTAGGCCTCGACGGCAGCCTGCGGATAGCCCGACCGCTCGAGCGCGATACCTAGGTTGTTGGAGAAGAGCGCAACGCCCGGACGCAGTTCCACGGCTCGCGCCAGCGGCGGGAGTGCTTCCTCGAAGCGAGCGCTCTGGATCAGAATCAGGCCCATGTTGTTCATTGCCCATGCGTCGGTCGAATCGATCAGGATGGCCTCCCGATACCCGTCAATGGCCGCGCTCAGGTCCCCCGCCTGGGCGTGGGCACGTCCAACCACCCGGTACGCGTCGCCAGCGGTGGGATCGAGTTCGATGGCCTGCTTCGCGATATCCAGCGCATCACGAGATCTCTCGAGATCGAGCAACACCCTGGCGAGATTGACAAGACTCTTCGTGTGCGCGGGATCGATTTCCAAGGTCCGGACGAGCGCCGACTCGGCGACGTCGAATTGCCCGGCCTTGTGGGCCGCGAGCCCCCGCATGTAATGCCCCCACGGATTCTCCGGACGATGGGACACGTACGCGGTAAAGAGATCGACTGCTTGGTCGTAGCGCTTCTCATGGTAGGCCGCTTCGGCCTCCTCGTACGTCACCGGACGCTCGACGCTCCGCACCGCGGCGGTGACTGCCGTGTTGGTCGATGCCGGAATCACCGTGGTCTCGTCGGTGGTCGTGGCGGGCACAGCCGGCCTCCGGACCGCTGTGTCCGACGACGTGGAATCGGAACACCCGGCCAGGAATGGGACTGCCAAAGCGGCCATCATGACGGGCCGCACGAATGATGGGACTTGCATTGCTCCTCCTCGGAGAGGCGCCACTCGGCGCGGTGGTGGTTCGGTACCCACCGGAGGAGAAGCAAGGAGGCAGCCGCTCAGCACCCCGAGGCGCCAATGCGCTACATCCTGTTCATTATAAAGAGTTTACGGGCACAGACGCCGAGGCTTGCCGGTTTCAGTCGAAGTCATTTTGTGTCCGTACGGACACGGCGCGAGCCTCTCGTTCGTGTCGTGATGGACACGCTCAGGACCGGTGCTTCAGATTGTGTCGGCGCATGATCTTGAGCAGGCTGGCGTGATCGGCGAGTCCAAGCTGGGCCGCCGTCCGGGTGATGTGCCAGCCATTCTGCTCCAGGGCGGCAACGAGAATCTGCCGCTCGGCCTCGGCCTTGAGTTCCTTGAAGGTGGCGGCCGCCTGCCCGGTCGAGCCCGCTCGCCCCGGGGGGGCGGTACGAATCTCGGAGGGGACATGCTCGGACTCGATGACATCACCGTCGGCGGCGATCACCATGCGCTCGATGATGTTCCGGAGCTCACGCACGTTGTTTCGGCTCCAGTCATAGGCCATGAGCAGATCCACGGCGGGCGCGCTGATGGATTTCTTGCGCATGCCGAACCGCTGCGCGACCAAGGTGAGGAAGTGATCGACGAGCTCCGGGAGGTCGGAGAGCCGCTCTCGGAGTGGGGGAACGGGGATGGTGTGCACGTTTAGACGATAATACAGGTCTTCGCGAAACCGATGGTCCCGCGCCTCGCGCTCCAGGTCTCGGTTGGTCGCGGCCAGCACGCGGGCACCGACGACGAGCGGGCGGTCGCCCCCGACCCGGACGACCTCCCGCTGCTCGAGCACACGAAGGAGTTTGGCCTGCACGGGTGCGGCGAGCTCCCCAATCTCGTCAAGAAAGATGGTGCCCCGACCCGCCCGCTCGAAGGCCCCGCGGTGCAGCTTGTGTGCACCGGTGAAGGCTCCGCGTTCATGACCAAACAGTTCGCTCTCCACCAGCTGCTCGGGCAGGGCGGCGCTGTTGACCGTGATGAAGGGCTGCTCGGCCCGCGGTTCACCGGCCCGTCGATGAAGCTCCCGGGCCACCAGTTCTTTCCCGACGCCACTCTCGCCGGTGATCAGCACGGAACTGGGAATCGGCGCAAGGCGGCCGATCATCTCCTGCAACTTCTGCATCGCGGGACTCCGCCCACGAAGAGGGGTGTCCGCCTCGAGCTGCTCGCGGAGCGCATGGACCTCGGCCGACAGGCGCCGTTGTTCGAGGGCGTTCTCCACTTCCCGGATCACCTTGGGCATCGGGTCGGCCTTATCGATGAAGGCGTACGCCCCTCGGCGAACGGCCCGAACGCAGCGGTCATAGTCGCCCGTGCCGGTGTAGACGATGACCGGGACTTTGCTACCGCGTTCTTTCAAGGTGCGTAGCACCTCCAACCCATCCATTCCTGGCATCTCGAGATCGAGGATGACACAATCGACCGCCTCGCGGCCAAGCACCTCGAGCGCCTCCGCTCCGCCGCCGGCCTTCAGTGTCTGATACCGTCCAAGCCGTTCGAGGTCATAGGTGTACTGCTCAACCATGGCGGGAACGTCATCGACGACGAGAATCACATTCACGACGGTGCCCCTTCGATCGGCGTGGACCAGGCCGGAAGATCGATAATGAATCGCGTGCCACTCCCTGGGGCGCTCTCGACCCGCAGCCGGCCACCCAGGTCGCCGACGAGGCGGCGCACGATGGACAACCCAAGCCCGGTGCCGCCGGGTGTGGTGGTGTAGAAGTCTTGGAACACCCGTTCCAATTCATCCTGGTCCATCCCGCGCCCCGTATCGGCAACGATCACCCGCACCACCGAGCCGTCGAGGCCGCCGGAACGCACGTCGGTCGAGACGGTGACGGTTCCCTCGGGACCGCCTCCGCCGAAGCTCTGCACAGCGTTCTGGAGCACATTCTCCAGGACTCGCTGCACCGCCAGGACATCACCTCGTGCCACGAGAGGGGGCGGGGGCGAGGCCAGCGTCGTCTGGATGGTGGCGTGAGGCACGGTCCCCATGTTGCCCACGACCCGGCGCACGATGGCATTGACATCGCACGGCTCAGTGGCAAGACCTGGTGAGAGTTGCGCGTACTTTGATGCCAGAGACTCGAGATACGCGAGGCCCCCGTCAAACGTGTCGCGACGTTCACGAAACACCGTTGGGAGTTCCTCCGGCCGGTCGCGCACCACCTCGGTGAGATGACGAAGCACATTGCGAATCGGCGCGAGTCCATTCTTGATGTCGTGATTGACCTGCCGGGCCATGTCCCCGACCGCGACCCGTCGCTCCGCCTCACGGAGCCGCGCCGCACTCAGTCGAAGCCGGCCCGCCATGGCCCCGAGTCCGCGTGACAACACACCGACCTCGTCGGCGCGGTCCATGGCGAAATCGACATCCAGCGCGTCTAAGTCGAGGGCGGCGGTCTTGCCGGCAAGCTCGGCAAGCGGGCGGCTGAGCCGCATCCACAGCCACCAGGCGAGGAGGATCGCCACGACACCCGTCGTGAGGAGGCCGAGGAAGAACCAGCGATCCACGGACCGGGTGACGGCGTGGAGTGGGGCGACGGCATGAGCCGCGCGGATGCTGGCGGCCCGGGCCATACGCTGGCCGGTGCCATCGGCCTCGAGAATCGTAACCGGCATCGCGCGGACAGCGGCACCCACCGCCGGAGACCTGTCGGGTCCAGGTGCCGCTTCGTTTGTTTCGTCCAGGGGCTCGAGCGTGACGGAGACGTTCTCGTCCCATTCCCATCGTTCGAGGAACCCGCGGCCAAAGTCGGTTCCACCCACCACGGTCAGTCGACGCTCCCCGAGGCGGATGGAATCGGCTCGGGCGAGGGCCGTGAATTGTCCCACGGCGGTCCGGACCGGGAGGAGGGCCGGGGTATCCCCTTCCTGGAGGCCTCGGGCCAGACCGGGCTCGAGCCGGCCATACTCGTTCCGAAAATGGCCCGAGCTCACAATGCGCTCGTTCTCGTCGAGGACAAAGAGCATAGCCAGTCCGCTTGCGCGCATGGCTCTTCCGGCGAAGTCGCGGAGGTAAGCCCGGTCGGCGTCCCGGGCATCGGCGGCGCGCAACGCCCGGCGCAGACGATTGTCCGCCACGAAGGCATCGGCGATGGCCTGGAGACGGTCGTCGATCGTCTCGGTTTCCTGCGCCAGGTCGCGCTCCAAGGTCGCAAGAACCTGCGCGACGCGCCGTTCATACTGGGCCGTGAGCCGATCGCGCACGATCGTTCTGATTCCGATGCCGAAGCCGATGAGCGGGAGGAGGACGAGGAGGACGAACGCCGTCAGCACCCGGGTGCGGAAACTCATGGCCGTCGTGCCTCCGGCCATGCGCCCGCTCCGACCCGAACCGTCCCATCCCAGTCCACAATGCTCGCAGCAGCGCCTCGACGGACGACGGCTCGGGGTCGCACCTCCAGCAGCGGCACGATGGCGGCTTGGGGGCTCCGCCAGGGTGCCAGGGCCTGGAGGTGCTCGACGGCCCGGCAGTCGTCGAAGACGCGCAACGGGAGCGCCAGGATGTAGCCCAGATCCTCACCGCGCCGCACCAGTCCCGCAAATGCTTCGGCAGCCGCCGGATGCGCGATCACGGTGGGGGCCGCCAAGGCGACCAGACGCGCCGCCAGATCTCGTGCCACGGGGTCGCTCTCATCGTAGACGATGCGGGATGATTGGCCGGTGGCCTCGCTCGCCCTCGTCGCAACGCCGGGACAGCGTCCCGCCCGCATATTCATCCACCCTTCCGGGGGAAACGGCTGTCTCGCCTCCACGCGGACGGCCCCGCTCACCGCGCTGGACCAGGGCATATCCGGGGTGGGGGCGAGGAGCCCAGCCGTCCCTTCTCCTCGGGGTAAGATCAGCACATACACCGCTGCCCACGGCAGCGACACCGTCGAAAACTCGGGCTGGGCATCCGCGTATTCCAACGTGGCTGGGTCTCGCGTCACCAGGAGGTCGGCGCCGCGGTCCAGAAAATCGCGCAAGTCCGGGCCGGGGTTGATGAGGACCGCGAGGGCCGGGCGCGGACGGCTCGGGTAGCCTGCGGCCGTCAGCCACGCTCGCCCGCGCGATACCCGGGCGGACGGCGACGAGTCCGGGGCCCGCGGCTGATAGGGCCCGGTTCCGAGTGGCCAGGGCAGCCCCGCGGTGCGCCTGCTCACTGCCAGCCAAGGCGCGGCGAATTCCTTGAGCGGTGGGGAGAGCGTGTCCTGGTAGGGAATGGACACCACACGCTCGCCCATCGCGACGGCGAAACGGTCCTGGGCCGCCAAACTGACCACCACGTCAGCAGCCGCGAGTCGGCTTCCGTCCCAAAACCGGGCATCATCGCGAAGCGTGAAGAGCCAGCGCCCGCGCATGGTATCTCGTTGCCACGACTGGGCCAAACCCGGATACACCTGCCCAGCACAGTCGACGTTCACGAGGGTTTCGTAGAGCTGGGCGAACACGAAGCGCTCATTGGCGTTGGTGGGGCTTGGCGCATTGATCCAGGCGACGGCCCCACCACCCTCGACCGCCACGGCAAGTGAATCTCGGGCGGCGTCGCCGAGGACGGGCATCCGGCATGCGGATGACGGGCCTGGGAATTCCACGCTCGGCGCGGCGCCGGCGCAGCCGGCGGCCAAGAGAAGGATACCCCACGAGATGTGGTGGGAGCGGGCGAAAAGACCGCCTAGGGCTCGAAGACGCGCAGGGGATCGGTGCTTCGAGAGATTCCTTCGCGTCCCAACTGCCCGGCAATGTTCAATCCCCAACAATATCCCACGCCGCCTGTGGTCACGGCGCAGGTGTGACTCACTCCGACACTGACCTGACGGAAGTCGAGGCCTCCCCCCACGGGGTTGGGCGACAGGCTGGACGCGCCGATTCGGTCGCCCAACTTGCCGTACGTGTTCAAGCCCCAACAGAAGGCCTCGTTTTCGGTGGACACCCCGCACGCGTGATCCCTCCCGAGCGAGAGACTACGGAACTTATGCCCCCCGGCCACGGCGGCAGGCGTCGTCACCACCGAGTCGATATTGAGCCCGATGCCGAGCCGTCCAAACGACCCCGACCCCCAGCAGAAAGCCTCGTCGCTGGTCGTGAGGCCGCAGGCGAAGATCTTCCCTACCTGAATGCTAGCGAATCGGTGGCCGCCGACGACCTTCACCGGGGTCGCCTGCACGCCCCCCGTGGAGCCGATGCCCAGCTGCCCCCACGTATTATCGCCCCAGCAATACGCGTCGTTCGAGGTCGAGACCGCGCAGGTGAACTGCTGGCCCGCCGCAATCGAGCTGAAGGTCTCGGACGTGGCCACCAGCGTGGGGGTGGTGTGATTCCCCGCTGAGGCAGAGCCGAGCTGCCCGTTGTTGCCCTCTCCCCAACAGTGGGCGATTCCTGCGCCGGTGATCGCGCACGTATGGCCGTCCCCAACGGAGATGGTAGAGAAGCGGATCCCCCCGACGACAAGGGCCGGGAGGGTGACCCGGCCTTGATCCATACCGTTTCCAAGCTCCCCGGCAAAGGCCGAGCCCCAACAGGAAGCCTCGCCGCCTTCGCCGACCCCGCAGGTGTGGCTGCTCCCAGCGGCGAGCACCTCGAACCGGACCTGACTCACGACTTGGACCGGCGCCTTGCGGGTCAGCGTGTCGCCGTCTCCCAGCTGGCCTAGGCGGCCCCAGCCCCAGCAGTGGCCCACGCCGGCGATGTCCAGGTAACACGTGTGATCGTCGCCCGCGACGACTTGAGCCGCGTTTAGGAATCGAATGGCATTGGGGCCCGTCGCGTCGGTACACGCCGGCACGAAGAGGACCAGCCCGCCGAGCAGGAGGCACGTCGGCCGTATCACCACGAGAGCACTCCTTCTAAGCCGCGAGCCGGCAGGACCGCCGCTCATCCTCTGGTGGGGGCGGAGCGATGGGGCCGGGGAGGTGGGTCAGAGGGGGGGACGATCGTCCCGTCGTGCCTTAGACATCCACCGGGCGGCTCCAGGATCTGAGGCCTTTGATTCTTCAAATTGAGGAGAGGGCTCGGGCCTGTCAAACAACGGCGGGCGGGGCACTTGGGGTGAGCGCCCCCCCACCGCGGGGCTCAGGCCACCAAACCGGCGCTCTCGACGGTCGAAGTCATCGAGCGCCCGGTCCAGGTCCGCCGGGGTGAAATCTGGCCACAGGATGTCGGTGAAGTACAACTCGGCCCAGGCGCATTCCCACAGGAGGAAATCGCTCAAGCGTCGCTCGCCGCCGGTCCGAATGAGCAGATCGACATCGGGGACGCCCGTCGGCCGCGGCGCGAACGATGCGGGACCAATGGAGTCCCGGATGGCGCTGCGCGAGGAGTAGTCGATGGCGAGCCGGACATGGACCCGCTCTCCGGCCGCCGTTCCGGCTTCGCTCGCGGCGATGGCTCGGATGAGCGTCTGGGGGAGACGGTCACGCCGGCCAATGACCGAGAGGCGCACGCCTTTGATGCACCACTGCGCACATTCCCCTTCGAGGTAGCCCGTGAAGAGGCGCATCAACTCGTCGACCTCCGCAGGCGGCCGCCGCCAATTGTCTTCCGAGAACGCGAAGACGGTGAGGGCCTCGATGCCCCGGACCTGGGCGCGGTCCACGACGCCGCGCACGGCCCGAACGCCGCGCCGGTGCCCGACGACGCGCCGCAAGCCTCGCCGTACGGCCCACCGGCCGCTCCCATCCATGATGATCGCGACGTGTCGCGGCACCGGTGGCAACAAAGTACTTGCCATCATAAAGTTCAACCTCAAAACAACATTCATGTCTCGCGCGTGGCGCGAATGAGGCCCTCCATGTGATCGAGATAGTGGACGAGGGCGCGCCGCCCCGCAGCGGTTATTCGGTACTCCGTCCTTGGCAGTCGATCGGCAAAAGACTTGGCACAGCTGATGTAGCCGGCTTCCTCGAGTTTGCGTGCGTGGACGCTGAGATTGCCGTCGCTGGTGTGAAGCACCGATTTGAGCTCGCTGAAGCTGAGGCGGTCATTCACGGCCAGCGCGCTCACGATCGCGAGGCGGACCCGCTCGTGGATGAGCCGATCGAGTTCCATCGAGCCCGCGGCCGCCGCGCGACCGCGAATGCCTTTGAGGGCCGGCCTGTCTTCGGCGTTCGGCTCGGACCGTTTGGGCATGGCTCCCCCTCTCCCTCCCCCGTGGTGCCTAGCCACCGAACCGCCTGGCGATCACGAGGCCGAACCCAATCTCCAATCCTCCGAATCCCGCAATCATGGCCGGTGTGCCCCACGACGGAGGACCTGCCAGGGCGGCGGTACCGAGAACCATGAAACACAGCCCCATCAAAGGAATGGCGGGCACGGAGAACGCCCCCGCCGTCATGACCGCCGCCCCGTAGAGCAGGAGCCAGACGCCCGGAAGCAGCGCCACCTGGCCCGCACCATAGAGCACCGGGGTCAACACGGCGCCCACGACCATGGGTGGCAGGAAGCTGCGCACAAAGCGCCGGCCCGAGTGCGACCAGACATTGGTGTTGCTCCGCTTGGCCTTGCGCATGATGGCCACCCACCCGATGGCAAAGGCCAGCGCCGCCTCGAGGAGCCATACCGCCAGCCAACGGTCCGGCGTGCTCTGGGCCCCGGCCACGAGCCCCGCCACGACGGCCGTACACCCCATCCCTACACCACCCCAGCCCGAGACGGCGGTGAAGGCGGTGGCCCGTTCCATCGTGTCTCTGATGAACGTGAGATTGTCCATGGCCCGGGCGTGAAGCTCGGGCTCTCGAGCCCGCGGCGGAGTGGCGGACGGCGCGGAGGATATCGACTCGGGACGGGGCATCGTGCCCGAAACATATCGCTGTAAGTTTGAAAGAACAAGTACTTTGCATAACAGAGTATGGGATCTAACCCTCTCTCCCCTGGCACGGTCAACCCGAGAGATGCGACTCCGGCGCTTGGTCCTCGTCTTGGTGGCCCGGCTGCACCAGCACCATAGTGTGCCGGCCCAAGACAGGCGCATATCTTGAACGTCGCGCCATCGCTACGGGTCGCACTCTCGGGAGCGAGGGGGCGACCGACCCGAGCGCATGTCCGTGATGGTTCGCGGGAGGCCAACCGCTGTCCGATCGCCGAGAAGACCGTATTCGGGTGGACTACCAGCTCACCTGCCCGGCTGGTGACGATCCTGCCGCAAAGGCCAGCGCGATCGCCTACGAGCAAACCGTCGAGTTGCCCCATACCTGTCTCACGCCGGGGGTCGTGGGGACAATCGTCGGTCGAGTCGAATCGTTGGAGTCCATGGGCGGCGCGCGGTGGCGTGCCAGGCTTTCCTATCCGGTTGCGGCGATCGGCGGCGACTTTCTCCAACTCCTCAACGTTCTCTTCGGAAATATCTCGCTCCAACGCGGCATCCGGGTCACGGACCTGGTCGTCCCCGACGCCTGGTTGGCCAATATCCCGGGTCCGAGCTTCGGTATTGCCGGAATCCGCCAGCTCCTGGGGGCGGAAGCCGGACGAGCGCTCTCGTGTGCGGCGATCAAGCCGCTGGGGTTGTCGGCCACGGCTTTGGCGCAGCGCTGTGGCCAGCTCGCACGGGGGGGGATCGACATCGTGAAGGACGATCACGGGCTGGTGGACCAACCGAGCGCCCCGTTCGGGGAGCGCGTCGAACGATGTCAGGAGGCCGTCGAGCGGGTCAACGCGGCCGGCGGCGGACCCACCCTGTACGCGCCGAACGTGACCGCCACGGCAGACGAGATGGAACGGAGGCTCGAGGTAGTCCGGGCCATCGGGTGCCGCGTGGTCCTGGTGAGTCCTCTGCTGGTCGGATGGGACACGGTCCGGGTGCTCGCCGCGCGCGGCGAGGTCGCCATTCTTGCGCACCCCTCGCTCACAGGAGCCTTCTTTCACCACGAGCACGGAATCGCTCAGGACGTGTTCCTGGGCGTGCTCTTTCGGCTCATCGGCAGCGACGCGGTCATTTATCCCAACGCCGGCGGGCGGTTTCCCATGGACGCCCCGACGTGCGTGGCCGTTGCCCGCCGGCTTCGCCAGCCATTGGGCGCTCTACGGCCGGCGTTCCCCATGCCCGGCGGCGGAATCGACCTCGACAGGATGCCCGCCTGGCTCGCCCGCTACGGCCCGGACACCATCTTCCTGATCGGAAGCAGTCTCTACTCGGCTCCGGACCTCGAGCAGGCCGCGAACCGGTTTGCCGCGGGCGTTCGAGGATCTCCCGGCTGATCCGCGTGCGGGACCCCGGGAGCAGGAGTTCTCGAAAAACCGCCGCGCCCGGACCCGATACGGCCCGCCATCTCAACGTTTCTCCGGCCTGGTTGCCCGAGCGAGGACCCCGCGTTATCTAGGCCCCGCGAGCGCGAGCCCTGGCCGGGGCTCGAGGGGTTGGGACGGGTCTTCGAGGACAGCGACAGGAGGAGTAATGCTCAAGGACTTCAAGGAGTTCGCCCTCAAGGGGAACATGGTCGACATGGCCGTGGGCATCATCATCGGAGCGGCGTTCGGCACGGTGGTGAAATCGATGGTCGATGATATCATCATGCCCATCGTGGCCAGCGTGACCGGCTCCCCCGATTTCAGCAATCTGTTCACGGTGCTGCGCAATCCCACGGCCGAGGCGTTCACATCCATTGAGGCCGCGCGGGAAGCTGGGGCAGCCGTGATGGGTTATGGCCTCTTTATCAATGCTCTGATTGCCTTCCTCATCGTAGCCTTGGTGCTGTTCGTCGTGGTGAAGAACATGAACAAACTGAAGAAGAAGGAAGAGGAGGCACCGTCCGCTCCACCACCGCCTTCGCCCGAAGAGAAGCTCCTCGGCGAGATCCGGGATCTCTTGGCCAAGCGCGCCTAGCA
>JBFGLJ010000023.1:0-22659 GCA_041576235.1 Gemmatimonadales bacterium
CGCGGTTCACGCGCCGGTACCCTTCGGACCTGAGGCACAGGGAATATACTCCCGGGCGGCGCGATTGGGAAACGTGCCGACGCCGGGATGGAATCAGTTGGCGGGGAAGTGGATCGTGACCACGAGCGTCGCGGACTGGCCGTGTCGGGGGGGGTGGATCCATGCTCCTCCGTCATTGAGGGAGACCCGCACGACCGCGAGGGAGGAGGCCCGGAGCGCGGCCGGTTGGAGGGCAGTGGCGGCTGGCATGCGACCCATGCCGGCCACCACCCGCCCCGCCCGCTCGAGGGCTCCCTGATTGGCGGGACGGACCACCTGGGCCAGCGCAGAGGTCGCGGCCTGCTGCGCGGGAAGCGCCCCGGACGTCACCGCGAGCGCACCGAGCACGAGGAGCCCCCGGCGAATCCTCCAAGGGATGACGCAAACTGCGGGGCGTGGGACCAGGCGTCGCTCCGGCCGGGGGTCATAGCTCTTGGTGCGGCCTGGCGCCAAGTGGCCCGGCCGCAGGGCCGGCTAAGCTACCTTGTGACGATTCCTGACGGTAGATGCCATAAAACGATCGACCATCACAGATCGGCGATCTATCATATGGTCGATTATGATACATCTCGAAGTGCTGTTATCTCGTTATAATAGAATAGTTTAACATTCGTTAGTAACACATACTGTTGATAAATCATGCACTACTCGATATCGAGGTCTATTCTGGCATGTTGTTTGCTTTGACACTCCCTCGACTCGGGAAAGTCCTATTAGGGAATATGCTATTAGGATGTCTCCGCGTACGGAAAACCCTAGGACATGCCTCCCGGGCACGAACCCCAAACGCGGAGCCAGTCCGCTCCGAATCGAGAGAGGAACGAAAGACATGACCAGAGCCATCACGCTCGCGGCAAGCGTCCTGATGGTGGCCGGCCTGGTGGCCCCGAGCGCCCAGGCGCAGAACAGCGACGCCATCACCGCCACCGCCAACGTGCTGACCCCGCTCACCGTCGTGGGCGACGCCGACTTGGACTTCGGCAGCGTGTTCCCAGGCGTCCCAGCCACCGTGGCCGTCACCGACGCGACGGCCGGGCATTTCAGCGTGACCGGCGCGGACAACGCAGGGGTGGACCTCACCTTCGCGCTGCCGACCGACTTGAGCGACGGTGCCGCCAATCTGCTGCCGATCGCCGCATGGACCGGCCATCACAACACCGTGGACGCCCCCGCCGGTGGCACCAACTTCACGCCCTCCGCGGCCGTAGAGACGTCCCGTCTCAGCACTGGTGCAAGCCCGGGCGAGCTGTATGTGTACGTCGGGGCCACCGTGTCCCCTGCGGTGTCGCAACCGGCAGGGCTCTACACCGCCCCGGTGACCATGACCGTCGTATACAACGGCACCTGAGTTGGCTCCCGTGTCGTGGCCTGTGCCGGCGCCAGGGCGTCTTCCGCCCCGACGCCGGCACAGTTGCTTGGGGCCTGAGGAGGGAACGCGCCATGCGTGTCTCGGGAATGGTCCTGGCCGCTATCCTGTTGGCAGTGCTGCCTCTGGACGCTCACGGACAGGGCCGGGGGCGGCCACTGCGGGTGCAGGGGCGACAAGCGCTCGATTTCGCCACCCTCCTGCCGAGCGTCCCCCAGACGGTGCTGCGCACCGACCGATCGCGGAGCGGTCAGTTCGACGTTCGGGGGCGGCGAAATGCCCTCGTCATGATCCAACTGACCTTGCCGGCGGCGCTGCGCGGGCCCGGCGGGGCCACGATGCCCGTGGCATTCGGCCGCGACGACGGGGGCTTCGCCACGAGGCGCAACAATCCCCAGGTGGGATTCGACCCCAATGCCCCGTACGCCGATCGGCTGAGCAACAACGGGCGGGGCTACGTGTTCATCGGGGGGACGGCGCTCCCCTCCCCCACCCAACCCCCCGGCAGCTACAGCGCGCCACTCGTGCTGATGGTCGCCGACACCGGTACATGAACCGCGCCGCCGTCCTGGCACTCTGTGCCCTCGGGATCGCCGGGCCACTCGCGGCCCAAGGCGTGTTGGTCGCCCCACACGCGATCTACATCGATCACCGGGTGCGCAGCGAAGCCATTCATCTCTACAACCCCGGCACCGACCCGGTCGAAGTCACGGTCTCCACTACCTTCGGCTATCCCGTCACCGACTCCACCGGCCGGCCGACCCTGCTCCTCATCGACGAACCGGAGCCGTCACAGCCCTCGGCGGCCGCATGGATCCAGGCATTCCCGCGCCGCGTGACCGTGCCGCCGCGCCGGCGCCAGACCATCCGCCTCCTGGCGCGGCCGCCGGCCGATCTCCCCGATGGCGAGTACTGGACGCGGGTCATCATCTCTGCCAGGGGCGGCCACGTTCCCGTGGCGGGCGTTGCGGACACGTCGTCGATTCGCGTCGGTCTCACCCTCGAGGTCCGGACCGTCGTGGCGCTCAGCTACCGTAAGGGCGGCGTGGGCACCGGGGTGGACATGTCCGGCCTAGAGGCGCGTGTGGTTGGTGACTCACTGGAGATCGGCGCCCATCTCGAGCGGCGAGGCGAAGCCGCCTTCATCGGCTCCCTCCGCTGGACCCTCCATGACGGCAACGGCCGCCAGCACTCCCAGGCCGAGATGCCCCTCGCCGTATACCACAGCCTCACGCCTCGATTCCGGTTTCACGTTGGGGCGTTGGAACCGGGTTCCTATACCCTCGAGACCGCCCTGGTCAGCGAGCGCCCCGACTTGTCCGCGGACGTGCTCCTCCCCATCGAACCGGTGCGCGACTCGATCGTCCTCAAGGTGGAGTGATGTCCCGGCTCGCCCGCGTCGGTCGAGCAGCGATGCGGATTGCCACCATGTCGATCGCCATGCAGGCCGCCCCGCTCGCCGCCCAAAACTCGGCCGCGCACACCGCACGGGCCAATGTGGTCACGTCGAACGTCGTCGTCACCGGCCTCACCAACCTCGACTTCGGCGTCATCTTGGCTGGCAGCCCGGCGACGGTGTTGCCCACCGATCCGACCGCCGGCTCGTTCAACGTGACCGGGGATCCCAATCGCTTCGTCACCATGACGTTCACGCTGCCCACCGTGCTCAACAACATCACCTTCCCCGGGCCGACCATGCCGATCGCCTTCGGCCCGACGTCGGCGATTTGGCTTCGGGGCCAAGTCGGGCCGCCCGGTACAGGGAATCCCTTCGACCCGTCGGTGAGTACGGTCGGCCGCCTGGGGCCCCCGCCGCGTCCCTTCATGCGCGTATGGATCGGGGGAACCGCGACGCCCGCCTCGGCGCAGGCCCAGGGCCTCTACACCGGGTCGATCGTCCTCACCGTCGTCTACTTCTGAGGTCGCATGCCGCGGCGTAGAGACGCTCTCCTGATAGGCTGGTTCACGCCCATCCTCCTCGCCGTGGTGGGGGTCGGGCCGGCCGCCACCGAACCGAGCGCGCCGCGTCTCCCGCCGCGGGTCACGATGCTCGACAATGGATCCGAGGCGGAACCCATCATCCTAGAACTCCGGCTCGGGCGCCTGGTCGCACGGACCGTCGGGGCTTACCGTCTTGAGGATGACGCCCTCATCCCACTCACCCAGTTCCTCGCCATGAGCGAGGTGCGCTTTCGGGTTGGAAACGATGCCAGGCTCGATGCCACCTTCGAACCAACAGGGAAGACCCTCACCGTCGACCCGGTTCGCTTCAAGATCCAAGTAGACAGTCGGTCGGTTCAAACCGGACCGACGCAACTATTCTACGTAAATGGTGAGTATTTCATAGCAACCGGGCTCCTCGGCGGGTTGCTGGGCGCTCGCTTCGAGGTCAATTGGTCTGAGTTGTTGGTGACGATGGTGGATGCCGACATGCTCCCCGTGGCGCATCGATTGAAACGAGAAGCCGTTCGAACCGCGCTTCTCCGTGAGACGAGCGGGGTTGAACCGGACTCGGCACTCGGACCCAAGCGGGATCGGCTGGGCGGGCTGGTGGTGGATTATTCATGGATCCTGCCAGGCGATGACCCGTTCGCCGGCAGTGTCTATCGAATCGGAGCCGGGACAAATGCCTTCGGCGGGTCCCTCAGGGTGTCGGCCGCGAGCGAGGGTGAAGCGGCGACCAGCGATGTCCTCGTCAACGGGTCCTGGTCCGGCGTCTGGCGGGACAACCCGTGGCTCAAGCAGCTTCGGCTTGGCGATGCACTCGCCACCGGCCCCCGAACCAGAGCTCTGCGGGGAATCTCTGTCACGAATTCACCCTACATCCGATCGTCCACTCTTGGAACCGTTGTCTATGACGTCCGGCTCGAGCCTGGATGGCAGGTTGAAGCCTATAAGGAAGGCCACCTCGTGGCGTTCGACTCCGTCGGCCCCGGCGGTCTCTACGGAGTCGAATTGCCGGTGACCTACGGTGTCAACCCGGTGGATCTTGTGGCCTACGGGCCGTTCGGCGAGGTACGCAGGTTCAACCGCATGTTCCGTGTGAGTCGCGGCCTTCTTTCAGATGGGCAGGTGGAATATGGTGTGGCCGCCGGAGCGTGCCGGGGACTGAGGTGCAACGGAACGATAAACGCGGATGTCCGCTACGGGGTCAATGAACGACTCACTTTTCGGGGCGGTACCGATCACTTCTGGCGGGACTCGCTCTCCGCGTTGACCCATCCCTACCTCGCCTTCACCGCCAGTCCGGCAAATGCGTGGACCCTGGAGGTCGAGGGAGTCTACGACGCCTTTGGACGCGCGATGATACACTATGAACCCACCATGGATCTCCGACTCGCGGCCCAGTACACCGACTACGCGGAGTCCACAACGGCCCCGCTGCTCACCGCCTCAGGCCAGCGCTCGAGCCTGACGTTCCAGGGATTCTACCGCCCCACAACGGAAAACCGATCGCAATATGTCGAGGGTACCCTGACCCGGTCGCGGAGCACCGTCGGTACTGTGACCCAGGCCCGGGTCGGGGCCGCCACTCGCGCCCACGGCGTTCAACTCTTACCGTATGTGCGCTGGGAATGGCAGGGGCACGATCAGGAACCATCGAGTAGTCGCGCCTTTGCTGGTGTGACCGCGTTTCTGGCCCCCCACCCAGGATGGGGGCCCGTTCTCGGCACCCTATGGATTCGGACAGCCTTCGAAGTCGAGAGCTCGCTGTCCCCCACCAGGGCACAGATCACGCTTGCCCGGTCATTCGGTCCGAGCACGCGCGTGGAGGCCGGGCTTCGGTGGCAAGACCGTGGTCGCGGCGCCACCCTCTCGCTTGCGCTGACCTCGGACCTCGCCTCGGTCCAATCATCGACGGCCATCACCGCCCCGATCGGCGGCAAGATTGGCGGATACCAAGCACTCCGGGGATCCGCGGTGTGGAACGATGCCACCGGCCGATTCAGCTTCATCCCACGGTTTTCGCTCGATCGCGGTGGTATTTCAGGGCGAGTGTTCGTGGACGAGAACGTGAACGGACTTCCCGATCCTGGCGAACGCGGTGTCGCCGGGGTCCGGGTTCTCATCGGCACGAGCATGGCCACAACCGACTCAATGGGTCGCTACGACCAATGGGATTTGGTGCCGTTCGAGCCAGTGATGCTCGAAATCGATTCCTTGAGCCTCCGCAACCCATTGTTAGTTCCACGCTTCCCAGCCGTGAGCATCGTACCGGGTCCCAATTCCTACCGGGTGTTGGATGTTGCATTGGTTGAAGCGGGGGTGATCGAAGGCAACGCGTATCGGGTGGTCGACGGGACGCGGCGCTCGCCGGGGACTATCATGCTGGTATTGACGAATGTCGCGACAGGCAAGCAGCGTGAGGTCGCGACCTTCTCGGACGGGGAGTACTACCTGATGGGGGTCAAGCCTGGGGAGTATGAGATTGCGGTAAGTCCTGGGACCCTCGCCGCGCTACGAGCCGAATCCGAACCGGTTCGCCTGACCGTTCGGGCAGTCCCGGGGGGAGACATGCTCTCAGGGGTGGAACTGGTGCTCCAGGAGCATGTCGACTAGCGACCGAAGCGTGGACGCCAGAAGCCGGCCGCGGTGGGGAAGACGTTTTCCGTCACCCGGACGCCGACCGTCACAAATGCGCCGTGCCCCCCTCGAACGGCGAAGTCGGGGTCTTGGAGATCACCAAAGCGATACCCAGCGCCGATTTCGAAACCGTCCAACGGAAACACCACGAGTTGGGGAGCGATGTCGTATCGCGCCGTCCCACTGTTGTGCTCGAGCAAGAGCCGCCCCTCCCCTCGGACCCCGTACCACGACGAGAGGTCGACCTGGGAGCGCCAGCCAATGTAATCCGCGTGAGAACGGAGCGCCTGGGACACCCCGTCGGTGTGCTCGAAGGTGGCGTCGGTCCGCCGGGTGGCGTACCGGAGTCCGAATTCGGTCGCGGCCGTCGGCGACCAGATTGCCTCGGCGGCCAGAATGAGACGGCCCTCGTCTCCTTGCCGCGTCAGTACGCCGGTCCCGATCGGGTTTTCCGCGTCGATGTACTCGAACTTGCCGAGCAGATTGAGCGCATTGGAACGGGTCGGCCGGAAGGCCACGCCCCAGAGCGACGAGGTCCGGCGGCTCAATTGGGGCACGGTGACGCTGGTGCGTTGCTCGCTCCTCAAGAATTCCTGGCGTGAGAGGATCGCGAGCGACGTGTTCACAGACACGTCCCCGGCGAGGGTCACCAGCCTGGTCGAGCGGAAGTCGCCGTCCCGGTACTCGGCCCTGGCACTCAGCCGGTACGGTTTCTCCTGGGGCAAGAATTCCGCTCCCAGACCAATCGACCAGTAGTCCTCTTCGGGCTGGAGGAACGGGAGGGCGCGAGCGGGATCGGCCACCGGCGCTCGGCCGAGTCCGCTCCGTCGTTCGAGCATGCCGTCCACCGAGAAGGCCTCCCCGAGCTTGAGCCGGGTGCTGAGCCCAACCAAGGCCGCATTATACGCCCCGTCGGCGCCGGCGATCTGGTAGGAGCTCCACGCCTCGGTCCCGCTCATGAGTTCGGTCCGAAGCCCCAGGGTCGTCGCAGAGTAGTTCTCCCGGCCGCCCCGGAGGAAGACCTGCCGGTGCACCGCTTCGAGTGACACCTTGCCAAACCGGAACGCCGCCCCTGCCCCCACGTGGTCGGGCCGAACAGCGTTCCCCGTCTGGGTAAACTGGTAGCGCGATTCTCCCCAGACCCGAAGACGGGGCATCGGGGTCCAGGTCGCCTTGAGTTCGCCGGCTCGGGATCGATCGCTGGCCGTGCCGCTCTCGAATTGCTCGGCGGCAACGCCCGCTTCGATCTGGACCCGCGGCCCCAGCGGTTGGATGACGCCGCCCGAGGTACGGCTCCGCCTGACGCCGCCGGCCTCGAAGGTTTGCCGCTCGTGCTGGAGCCGGAGTTCCGACCGGCCGATGCGGGAGCGCGCTCCCACCCGAATCTCATCCGTACCGGCTCGGAGCCCGATGTCGGACGGATTGTGGAACCCCTCCCCAATCCGAAGCCACCCGGCCGAGAGATCGAGCGCGCCATTGAGCACCTGGGCCGTGGCGTCGAGTGCGGTGGCCACACCGGTCGAATCCGGCGAACTCGAGTACGACACCTCGGCCCCGATGCTCACGCCGCGAAACCCGATCAGCCGGGCGTCGGCGCCGACCAGATGGCGGTCGCCCGATGCGTTGCCGTCCCGGATCCACGAGGCGCCGATCCGCAGTGAGTCGAGTGCGGGCGCATCGATGAGCGACAGGGCATCGGCCGAGGCCCGCATCCCCCAGACCCAGTTGCGGTCGCCGCCGCTTTGGGCCTCGTAGGTGGCCTGGATGAAGACCGGGTTTTGGTAGACATCAACGGCCGGGACCGGCCGCTTGAGCAGAATGGTTCCCTGCTCGTAGTCTATCTGATAGTCGACGTACCGGACGAGGATCTGCCGGGTCAGGATGCGGATCGGGTTGTCGAGCGCTCGGGTCTCGATGGCGATCTCCTCTGTTCCCGGTTTGATGTCCGGTTGGAGGGTGTAGGGGCCCGAGATCCCAGCACCCCGGATCTGCAATTGCTGGAGACTCTGCCTGGTCGAGCTCCCAAAGCCCTGCCATGTGACCGGGCCGGTGGCGATCTGGGCGCCCGCCCCAGTCAGGGCCCGGCGGTAGCGGCTGAGCGTGAGCCCCGAGGCGAACGCCTCGGTCGAGATGTCACCGACCGTGGCCCAGTCATAGCCGCGCTCGACCTTCGCCGAGAGCTTGGAGCGCGAGGCGGCGACGATCTGCCGCTGGCTCGCATCGCCCAGAATCGGATACTGGGCCTCCTCGAGCGGATCGGCCGAGCGTCGGAAGAAGTCCCGCCCGGCATCCAAGTCGCGCGAATCGTAGCTCACCACGAGCGAGGTCCGATCATCCAGGCGCCCTCTCGCGGTTAGCGACGCCGACGCATCCGGGCTCGCGCCGACGCCGACCCGGCCCACCCCGGTGACCATGAGCGGCCGAATCGCCGGCAGGATTTCGAGATCGATGGTTCCCGCCTCTTCCCCGGCCGAGAAGCGGAGCGTGCCGCGCCTGACCTCGCGTCCGGGCCTGAGTTCGATTCGGAGCCAGCCCGCCTCGTCGGGCCGGATCTGGATTCCAACCGAAGACGCATTGGCGTCAGCGGTGAGGACCTCCGCCCCCTCCGCCGACACGGTCACGAACGGACGGTTGATGACGGGCACCTGCCAGCGGTCGCGCACCCGCACCCTGACCGACCGGCTCTCCTGGCCATCGGCAATGAGCCTGACCGGTGTCTCGTCGGCTTCGAACACGGCCGGCAACCCGGACACGTGCACCGCCACGCTGTCCCAGCGCTCCCGCTGCCAGGAATTGACCATGCGGACCTTGAGCCGGTGGGGGCCCGGGGGGAGCGGAATGGCGATGAAATCGTACACGCCGTCGACCCGCAGGTTGGGCTGTCCGATCAGGGAATCGTCGACGAAGAGCGCCACGGGAGCGCTCGGCTCCCCGCGGACACCGATGAAGACGCGGTCGGTCTTGAAGACCTGGCCGTCGCTCGGGTTGAAAATCTGCACCCCTGGTCCGGCGATGAAGCTTCGCGTGACGTCACGCTCTCGCTTCACAGGGTCGCGCAGCAGGGCAACCCGCACCGTGTCGACCGGAGGCGTGTCGTCGACCGGGCGCAGTTGGAAGACGATGTCGGAACCGGCCTGGCCCTCGATACGCCAGTAGAGCACCGGCTCGCCGGTGCGGTCACGCCGGAGCTCAGGATCCGGGACCGCGACGCTTCCTACCCGGCTCGAGCCTTCGATGTAGCTCCACCCGCCAGGCACAACGAACGTTCCCTCCCCTGGCCAGCCGCGCTCCGGAGGCCGCACCGCGACGGAGACCGTCCGTCCCGCTGGGACCGCACTTGGCTTGGGCAGCGAGTCGGCCTTCACCGAGAGCCGGGTTCCAGCAGCGGGCCGCAAGGGATTGTGCACCACGGCCACGACGCGATCGGGCGGCCCGTCGACCCCTTGCAGCAGCACAACCACGGAATCAGTTGCTACCGACGTCCAGCCCAGCACCCGGACCGCTGCGCCCGGCTCAATGGGTGGCAGCCCGACGATGCTCGCCGGTCCTGTCACCGGGGGCCGGAGCACGCTGTCGACATAGACGGCCGCCGAGTCGACGGGCAGTTCGAAGCCCAGCATCAGCCCTCGAATGATGTCTGCGTAGGGGTTCGCAACCGTGACCTCGTGTTCGATGACCGGCGGTGGCGCGGGCTTGGGGAGTTCAACTCGCGCGTACTCGGCGAGCCGTCTGCCTTCCTTGAGCCCGATCCCAAGCAGGCTCTCGCGGAAGTCGGCTCCATCGCCCGCCTTCCCCTGCTCCACGACCTGTAACTCAACCCGGCGGTTCCGTGCTCGGCCCTCGTCGGTGGCGTTGTCGGCCACCGGCCGATCCGGGCCGTATCCCCGGGCCTCAATGCGGAGTGGATCGATGCCTGCCTGCACGAGGTATTGCCGCACCGCCGCCGCCCGCGATTGGGACAACGCAAGGTTGAACTCCGCAGAACCGACAGAATCGGTGTGGCCGCTGATCTCGACCCGGATCTCGGGATGGTCCACCAGCGATGCCACAACCCGGTCCAGAAGCCTCGACGACTGCGCGGTGAGATCGGCCTTCCCGAACGCGAAGGTCACTCCCTTCAGCTCCACCACCACCGGTGTCGGGATGGTAACGACCTCAGGATCGATGGCCGCGTCCTGTTGCGGCAGCGTGTCGGCCGGGACCGGAGTGCACTCGCCGTCCTGGTCCGGAGTGTTGTCGGGACGGTTCGGACAGCGGGGCCGGGCGGTGAGCTGCCAGGGCACCGGCAGGTACACCTGAGCCAGCGAGCCTCCCCTGGAAATCAGCCTGAAATCGACTCTCGGCGTGGTCCACCCGTCGGCGTTTCGCACCTCCAGGTCGTTGGCCAACTCCGGCCCGGCCATCCGATAGGCCTGCGGGAGCGTGGCCGGATCGAGCCGAAAGCCATGGTGACCCGGGCGGAGATTGCGATACGAGAACCGCCCATCGGGATCGGTGGTGGCGACCTCACCATCGTCGGTCCAGATGTCGACCCGCTCGAGCCCCGGCTCACCGGGGTCTTGGATCCCGTCGTCGTTCAAGTCGACCCACACCTTGCCGATCGCCGCCCGGGTCTCCATTGGCCAGATGGTACGGACCCGCACCCAGGCCACAACGTCTGCCGACCGGGCTGCCTGATCCACGGCCCTCGCGTAGGCCACGTTCTGAAGATTGGTCTGGCCGGCCGACACCACCGCCATGGCATAGTGGATCGTGTGGGTGGCCCCAGGGGCGAGCGGCCCCGAGACGAAGAAGGTCACATTCTGGCCGTTGGCGCGCACGGAATCGACCCCCATGGCGCTGCCTCTGGCGTAGCGGCCTCCCGCCGGCAGCCGGTCGTGGATCCGGATGTCGGTGAGGGGCACCACTCCCGTGTTCTCGACGGCAATGGTGAACGGCGCGCTCTCGCCGATCCCGACCTCCAGGAGGTCCGCCGTCTTGTCGACGGCGAGCTGCGCGCTGGGCTCGCCCACGAGGGTCACCTCGGGTGCGGTGGCCTCCTCCATCGGCGCGTTGGCCGTGGTGAGAAAGCTGTTGTTGATGACCCGAAGGGTATCGCGAACGGTGGGGCTCACTACGACGGTGAGGACGATCTCGCCGGTGGCGCCCGGAGCCAGGTCGCCCAGGTCCCACGTGAGCACTTGGCCGGCGACCTGAGGGGCTGGTTGGGCGGAGACGAACTCCAGGCCGGTCGGGAGGGTATCGATCAAGACCGCGGCATTCGCCGGCACGGTCGCGGATGCATTGCCGTAGCTCAGCCGATACTCGAACGTCTGGCCTACCCGGGCCAGGGTGGGCCCGTTCAAGGCCTTCGCCAACGAGACCTCGGGAAAGACCAGGGTCGTCTGGACTTGGTTCGACACCACCGAATCGGTGCCGGCAAAGGTCTCGTAGGTGGAGGCGGCGGTGTTGGTCATGACCTGCTGGCCCATGAGCTGGCTCGGGACCATCAGCAGAACCGACAAGGCTGCGATCGCAGAGGCTGCGAGTCGGCCGGGGGTGAGCATGCCACCCTTAGCCATCGACCCGTACCTGGAAGCTGACCGTGCCGCTGTCCCCGCCGGCGACGGCGCCGATGGTGTAGACCACCCGATTGCCTGCCACGTCGAACGTCCCGGCGTCGTCGCCCGCTGCGTCGGTGAGCGGGACACCGCTCAACGCCATGGTACCGGGCACATACGACGTGCCCGTGGGGACGAGGTCGATAAGTTGGAGATTGGTGGCCGAGCCAGTGCCGCTGGCGACGAAGCCGATGGTAAAAGTGAGGATGTCGCCGATGATCGCACTGGGCCGGTCGACCGACTTGCTGAGGGTGACCACGATGCCGACATCACGGATCTCGAGCAGATCCTGGATCGAATCGGTGACCGTCGCGTCGAAGCCGCTGGTGGCTACGACCTCGAGAGTGTCGATGGTTCCGCGAACGGTAGCGACCCCGGGGACGTCGACGGCCACGAGCAATGCCACGGCCTCCCCCATGTCCAGCACGAGCGGGCCGGTCACTTCGAGGTCGCTCGCGTCGAGAGCCCCGTTCGCGTTCAGGTCCATGTAGACGCGGACCGGCCACGCGGTGGTATGCGTGACCGTTACCGTGATGCTATCGGTGCCGTTGCCGAGGTTGGTGAGGGTGTGCTGGAAGACGACCGTGGCGCCCGGGTCGGCGACCGAAACGCGGGGCGGGTCGAGGTCGAGCCCCGCCACCTGGGCCACCACCACGGCCAGGGTGTCGGAGTAGACCCGATAGGTGTTGCCGTTGGGCCCGACATAGGTGGCCTCGGCCCAGTTGGCGATCCGGGTGCCCGCCGGCGTTGGCGCCGATTGGGCCCAGAGCTCAGGCGCAAGAAACGCCGAGAGGAGGACAGAGACCCCAGCCCAGGCTACCCGCCTCAGTGGGTGACTCCGCCCTCCCATCGCCGGGGAGACTGCCCGCGACCGCACTGGGGTCTCCCATCCCAACTACTTGACCTGCGCCCGAATCCAGAAGAAGGCACTCCCGCCGCTCGGCGGCAGACTGCCCGGTAGATCGGCGTCGACGTCGTTGCCGGTCACGGTGAACACCCATCCCGCGGCCGACGGATCGGACGTGGTGATGGCGGTGAGTTCCGCGGGCACCAGGTCGTCGACGTGGACGCTGTCGGCCGCGGCAGCGCCGCCGTTGGTGACGGTGATCTTGTACTGGATGAATTCTAGGGGCACCACGGAATCCGTCGCTCCGATCAATGTCGTCTGATTGTCGCGGTAGGCTTCCTTGAGCACGGTGATCGCCGGCTTCACCACCGTGATGATGTACGACCCGCTGTCCACCGCGGCCCCCGGTCCGGTGACCGACGTAGCCGTCAGGTACAGGGTGTCGACCGACGACGCGGCCACGTTCGCCACGACGTACGTCACGGAGACCTGGACCGAGTCGCCCGCGGCCAGTCCGTTGATCGAGGACACCGATGGGGTGGCGCTGGTGATGACCGCCGGGTTCACGTTCGAGGCTGCGATGCTGTAATCCTCGGGTCCATTCCCGGTGTTCGTCACCCAGAAATTGTCGACGTACGTCGGGACACTGGCGCTGTTGGGCAGGCGCTGGACCGCCGAGTTGTCCGGCGTCACCGCGACGTCGATGGTCTCCGACGGGGTGACGGTCGTGGTCACGGTCTCGGACTTGGTCGGATCGCGTTCAGACTTCCCAGTAATTGTAAAGTCGCCCGACAGGCCGCCCGACCCGGCCGGCACGTCATAGATCACCTCGATGGTGATGGTGCTGTCCTGGGCGATCGTCCCATAGGCCGCAAGAGCGGTATTGAGCGCCCCCACCGTGGCATACGTCGTCCCGTTGAAACGGTAGCGCACGTTGATCATGACCGTGGCGTCCACCGTAGTCGAGACAACCAGACTATCCCGGCCGTTCCCGAGGTTCTGCATGGTGTAGGTCAGGGTATCGTCGGTGCTTGCGACAATCGGGGTCGCCGTGGCCGGACCGCTCACGTCCACCCCGGCTACGAAGCCCACGGTGACGTCCACCGTATCGGCCACCGGGGTGTAGGTGTTGTTGTTGGCGTCGGTGAAGCTCACCGTGGCGATGTTCCGAATGACCGTGTTTTCCGGGGTGGCGCCCTGCGCCCAGGCCTGCGTCATGGTGAAGAGTCCCGCGCCAGCCACCAGGGCCAGGGCCTTCACGGTTCGAGAGATGTACTGAGACACGATTCCTTCTCCTTGTCGCCTAAGGCGTCGATGTGCCGCTGGCGGCGGCACTCGTGCCGGCCTCACCAGACTCGTTGGCCTCGCCTTGATCGCCGGCGAGGCGTGCGCGAAATTCGGCCGTGACCTGGGCGGCCGGCGCCAGCCAGCCGCTCACGGTCCAGCGGATATGGGTGTAGCTCTCGGGCGGAGCCGGCCGGGTGACCACCTCCCCCTCGATGGTTTCTGTAATCATGGGCCGTGTGGAATAGGACTTCCCGCCATCGATCGAGTACTCGACCCGGAGATCGTCTCGATCGCCGCTCGCGGAGCCGTCCACGTACCGGAGACCCGGGGGCATCCGGTTGTTGAACACGATCTGGCGCACCGAGTCGTCGGTGACATTGGTGAACCGGAGCCGGTAGCGGACCACGTCGCCGGGGAGCAGTGCCGAGGCATCCCCGCCCTGCTCGCCAATGGCCAGGTGCCGGGCGTCGCCCGCCATCAGATTCTCGGCGGTGATCTCGAGCGGCCTCGGGGTCGCGGGCGGGGGCGGGGCCCCAGCCGCGTCCTGGGCGCGGGCGCCGCCAGCCGCCATCGCGGCCAGCACCGCAACTCCCAACCAGACCTTCGCTCGTCCTCTCATTGCGCCTTCTCCGGGTGTGCGGCCCCTTTCAGGCCGCGGCGACCGTTTGTCCTATCTGTTGACATGCGCCATTCAAATGCACACCCGATGCCAGACAAGCGACATTTTTCACGAATCCCGGCCATTTGCTCTAAGTGATTGCATATTGAGAGTTTAGTGTGTCCCCAGAAAGGACATTATCGAATTCCGTGGCTTATGGAAAACACCAGGACCGGACGCGTTTTGATGTAAAAGAATTGAACACTCCGTTGGAAGGGCGCTACAGTCTTCGGACCCACGCCACCCTTCGAGACCCGGCATAACTCCTGCCCTGCTGAGGTTGGATCACGAGGTAAACGGCGTTGAAATCACCCCCGAGTCGGGGGCGCGGTGCAGGAGAACAAGACGAGCATGAAGGGTGGAATGAAGAGCGGCGCTAGAGACCAGCGCTCTAGGTCCCGGGGCCTCTTGGCCCTGGGCCTGGCCATGGCCGCCATGCCCATCGGGACCGGCGAGCTCCACGCTCAGGTCTGCGGCACCCCGGGCAAGGACGGCCCCGGCGGAGTCTTGAGCGGGGTGGTGAACACCTACTACCCCGGCATCACCGCCACCCTCTCCCCCGGGGCCATCTCGATCGCCCTCGGCGCGGCCACTGGGGCGGCGGCCACCATCACCCCCGGCGATCTCCTGCTCATCATTCAGATGCAGGACGCCGCTATCAACTCGAACAACTCGAGCGCCTACGGGGCCAACAACGGCACCGGATCGGGCTCCACCAGCCTCAATTCCGCGGGACGCTACGAATTCGTGACCGCGCTCAATACCGTAGGTGCCGGAGGGGGCACGGTCACCATCCGCGGCACCGGCCCAGGGAACGGTCTCCTGAACAGCTACACCAATGCGGCGGCCACCGGGTCACAGGGCCAGCGGCGCTACCAGGTGATTCGCGTACCGCAATACTCGAGTGCCACCTTGAGCTCGGGTCTCACGGCGTCGGGCTGGAACGGCACGGTCGGCGGTGTGCTCGCGATCGACGTGGCGGGGAACCTGACCCTGGGCGGAACGGTGAGTGTGGACGGCCGTGGCTTCCGGGGTGGCTCGGGGCGTGGCCTGAATGGCGGCAGTGGTGGGGCCAACACCGATTACCGAAACCTCGCCGCCAACAACTACCACGGCATGAAGGGCGAAGGCATCGCCGGCACCCCTCGGTATGTGCTGAACCCCCTGACCGGTACCCAGGTCGACCTCGGCATCGAGGGCTACCCCAACGGCAGCAGCGCCCGCGGGGCCCCGGGCAACGCCGGCGGCGGCGGGACCGATGGCCGGCCCTCGGCCAATGACGAGAACTCGGGCGGCGGGGGCGGCGCCAATGCGGGCGGCGGTGGCCGTGGCGGCAATTCCTGGAACTCAAACCTGGCCATCGGCGGACGCGGCGGGGCCGCGTTCCCGAGTGCCGCGAGCCGAGTGGTGCTGGGCGGTGGTGGCGGCGCCGGGTCGCGGAACAACTCCTCAGGGGTCGCGAGCCATGGGGGCGCGGGGGGCGGGATCGTCATGCTGAGGGCCGGGAGTGTCAGCGGATCCGGCACCATCACCGCCAACGGGCTTCCGGGGAACACCCCCCAAAACGATGGCGGGGGCGGAGGTGGAGCGGGCGGCAGCGTCGTGGTCTTCGCCGCGAGCGGGGGTCTGGCCGGCCTCACAGTCCAGGCGCGAGGCGGCGTGGGGGGCAACGCCGACGTGGGTGGAGCGCCCCACGGGCCGGGCGGCGGGGGCGGCGGCGGCTACGTGGCCCTCTCGAGCGCCGCCACGGTGGACGTCTCAGGAGGGGCTTCGGGGTACACGGTGAGCCCCGGGAACACCTACAATGCGACGGCCGGTACCCCCGGAGCATCGGTGACCGGTGTCATCGCCGCCGACATGCCCGGGACTTCGCCCGGCTCGCAGTGCGTGCCCACGTTGTCGGTGACCAAGACCACCAGCACCCCGACCGTGACCAATACCCTCACCGGTACCACCGCCACCTATACCATCGCCGTCAGCAACCTGGCCGGTCGCGACACCGCCCGGAGCGTCGTCCTGTCGGATACCCTGCCGGGCGGCTTCACCTACGCTTCGAGCTCCGCGCCCGTTCTTTCGGGCGGGGCCTCACGACCCACGGTGTCGAACCCAAGCGTCGGCGCTCCAGTGCCGGCCTGGGGGACGTTCGTGCTACCGGGCGGCGGCAGCGTCACCCAGACCTTCACCGTCACCATCCCGCCCGGTACGGCCGGCACTTTCCAGAATCCGGCGATGGCGACCTATCTGGATCCCAAGCGGACGACCAGCGGGGGCACCACCACGGCCAGCTACGATCCCACCTCGAGCACCGGCGAGGACGTGACGGTGGTCGATTCGACCATGGGCACGGTCACCGGCCATGTGTTCGAGGACGCGAACGGAGACGGGATCCAACAGGCCGGCGAAACCGACCTGGCGGGCGTCGACGTGGTGATCACCGATACGCTCGGCGGGACCCAAACAGTCACCACCAATGGGAGCGGCGATTACTCGGCGACCGTCCCGGCCGGCGGGACCACGATCGACGTGACCGACCCTGCTGGCAGCGCGCTCACCACCGGCAACGACCCGCAAACCGTGAGTGTGCCCGGTGCAGGCAGCCAGGCGGCTACCCCCGTTGGCTTTCAGTTCCTGACCGGGAGTGTTATGGGAGTGGTCTTCGACGACGTGAATGGCAACGGTTCCCAAGACCCCGGGGAGACCGGCCTCGTAGGCGTGGATGTGATCGTCTCGAACGGAGGCTTCGTCGATACGGTCACGACCGATGCCTCGGGTAACTGGACTGCCACCGGCGTGCCGGCCGGCAACACCACCGCGGACATCGATGACGCCACCCTGGCCGTTGGGCTGGTACAGACCGCCGGCACCGACCCCTCGAACGTGACGGTGGTGGCCGGGGCCACAGTCGACGCCGGGTCCGACGGCTACCAGGCCCAAGCAGACGTCCAAGTCACCAAGCTGGGACCAGCAGCGGCTGAAGAAGACGGCGGCATCATCAACTACTTGATCATCACCACCAACAATGGCCCGGCCACCGCCATCGACGTCGTCGTCACCGACAGTCTCCCAACCCTCGGCCTGGTCGACTTCCTCTCCGCCTCCCGCGGAGCGACCCGGGTGGGGCAGCTGGTCACCTGGCCGGCCATCACGCTCGCACCGGGTGCCTCAGTCACGGATACGGTCCGTATCGAGGTGGATGGGGATCAGGGCGACCCAGATCTCGTCAACGTCGCCTTCGCACAGTCGTCAACAGCTGACCCAGATAGCAGCGACAATCGGAGCGAGGTGACAACGGTGATTTCTGGGAACCCTCGGGCAGATCTCCAGGTGACGAAGACGGCTCCCGGCAGCGTCGTAGTCGGCGACACCCTGGTGTACGAGATCCTGACCCGGAACCTGGGCTCCAATACGGCGTTCAACACCGTGGTGACGGACACCCTTCCCGCCGGGGTGAGCTTCATTTCCGCCACACGTTCCGGCGCCCTAGCCGGAAACGTGGTCACCTGGCCAGCCACGAGCCTCGCCAACGGGGCCGCCCTCTGGGACACCGTCCGGGTGGTCGCCACTAGTGCTGGCACCCAGCTCAATGTGGCGGCCGCCACCACGACCACAACCGATCCCTCGCTCGCCAACAACCGCTCGACCGCATCCACCCAGGTGTCGAGTTCGTCGGACCTGGCCATCACCAAGACCGACGGGGTGACCGGCGTCAACCAGGGGGGGACCGTCACCTACACCATCGTGGTCACCAACGGCGGACCAGAGCCCGTGATCGGCGCCGCCGTCACCGACTCCTTCCCGGCGGCGCTCACCACAGTCGGCTGGACCTGCACCCCGAGCGGCGGCGCGTCCTGCGGCTCGGCCAGCGGCACGGGCCACATCGATCAAGTCCTGGTCGACATCCCCGCGGGCGACACCGTCACCTTCAGCGCTACCGGCACGGCCAGCGGGACCGGCGTCCTCATGAACACCGCCTCCGTCGCGGTGCCGGCCGGAGTGGTCGACCCCGATGGGACCAACAACTCGGCCAGTGATAACGACACCCAGATCCTGGTCATCGCGGTCGCAGTGACGCCGGACGGCGCCGACACCCTGAGGCGGCTGCCGTCGAATGGCACCAGCTATGCCTACACCTTCACCGTGACCAACAATTCGAACGTCGCCGAAGCCTTTGACCTGTTCGGCTTCTCTGGCGGAGCGGCAGTCCTCACCGTCGACTCCATCGTCGGCCCGAATGTCACCTCAGGGGCCGCACCGGACAGTGCCCGGCTGGGCAGCTTCGGCGCTGGCACCAGTGACAGTGCCACCGTCTGGTTCAGTGTGGCCGACACCGCGGCGGGCACGGTCGACTCGCTGTACCTCAAGGCCCGCTCGGTCGCCAACCCCGCGGTGTCCGATTCCGGCTGGGTCTTTATTCAGGTCGTCAAACCCAGCATCACCACCGCCAAGAGCGTCAGCCCATCGGGCACCCAACTGCCCGGCACCGACCTGACCTACACCATCGATTTCACCAACGCGGGCTCGGAGGATGCCATCGCCGCCACCGTGGTCGACTCCCTCCCCGCCGAGGTCCAGTTCAAGGTGGGGAGTGTCATCACGGCTCTCCCGGCAGGCGTTGGGGTCACACTCGAATACTCAAACGACGGCGGCTCGACCTGGACCTACACCCCGGTCGTCCTGGGCTGCGGGGCGCCCGCGGGCTATGACGCCTGTGTCACCCACATCCGCTGGACCTTGACCGACCCGCTGAGCGAGGTGGCACCCGACAACACCGGGTCGGCTGACTTCGTGGCGCAGATCAAATAGGGAGTAGGAAGGAGGAGGTAGGAAGTAGGAGATAGGGGAGTGGGGAGGCGGAAAGACGGTAAGACGGTAAGACGGATGGCTAACGGCTAAGAGCAACGAGAGGTGGCAGGGTTGTTTGTAGGCTGGTAGGAAGTCGATTCACTTTGTCATGTTTGCTCCTACTACCCTACCTCCTACGTTCCTACATCCCTTGAATTCAGCTGATAGCCGTTAGCTGTTAGCGGGGGCGCGAGGTGGCGGGGGGGACAGGGCCTCAGGCCAGGATAGCCCGCTGCTGGCGCTGGAGCTCCCGGAGCTTCCACGTCTCGGCCACCACCCCGCCCAAGAGAAAGACCAGCGCCGTATACCACACCCAGAGCACGAACAAGATGATCGCCCCGACGTTGAAGCCCAGCGAGAGCCGCGCGGGCCCCACGGCGTTGGTCATGTACCAGCCGAACCCCTGCTTCGCCAGCTCGAACGCCACCGCGGCGAAGGACGCCGCCACCAGCGCCGGACGCCACCCGAGCGGCCGGCTCGAGGCGAACTTGTAGATCACGAAGAACAGGGACAGCGAGAAGCTGAACGCGAGGAGCAGGCCCAGGAGGCGGCCCACGGTGGTCACGAAGAAATGGAACTCGGGCGCCGCCAGCTGGCTCCGCATCTCGAGGGCGCCGAGCCACGCGGTAAACGCGGTGTTGGCCACGAACAGGCCCAGGGTCACGATCACCATTCCCGCATCGCGGGCCTTGCCCAGCACGTAGCTCCGGATGGCGCCGCCGCGAAACGTGGGCCGGCCGGAGACGTCGAAGATGTGATTGAGCGCGGTGCGCATGCCGGCGAAGAGCCTGGTACTGAACCAGGCGAAGAGCGGGATGGCATAGAGGGAGATCTGGCCGCGGTAGGCCGTGATGCCCCGCACCCGGTCGGCGAAGACCGCGAAAGGATCGGTGCCCCGCACCGGTTGGTGCGGGGGCAGGAACGGTTCGAGCAGTTGGTCGGCGGTGGGTGCGGGGCCGCCGGTCAGCACTTGGGCGACCAGCGGCAGGGTGATCAACAGGAGCAGCACGAACGGCACCGCGGTGAGCAACGCGTCGAAGCTCAGCGCGCTGGCCAGGAAGAAGACGTTGTTCTCGTCCGCGGCCTGGAGGGTCCGGCGAATGAAGCCGCGGACGGAGCGGTGCCAGCCTCCCAGCCGGAGTTCGCTCAGGCCACCGGCTCCTCTTTCTCTGCCTCGGCCTCGGCCTTCGTGGTGCGCCGGCGCTTACGGGCGGCGGTCAGCCGTCGCTCCAGCTCATCCCGAGCCGTCGATCCGGCGCCGCGGACGGCATCGGTCAACTCGCCCGCCTGTTCCTTCAGATCCTCCACGCCGTCCTCGACGAGCTCGCGGACCCGGGTCGAGCCATCGGCAACCCGGTCTTCGAGATCATCCAGTTTCTCTTCGGCCAGCGCCCGGAACCGCCGGGCGTTGGTGCGGAGACGGCGTCGGGTCTCGACCCCGCTGCGCGGAGCAAAGAGCAGCGCCAGGCCGGCCCCAATGGCCGCGCCCCAAAACAGGAACTTGAGCGGAGCTTCCTGCTCGCGGACTACATACACCACATCGTTGTGATCGTCATCCGGTCTCATACTACTCTCCTGCATCAGGGTCGTCGCTCGCCACGGCTACCGCCGGACGGAGGGCCGTCCGATGCTGAACGGGCGCATGGATGAAGCGATCGACGAGGGTCGCGGTCCCATTCACGTTCAGCTGGTCGAATAGAAAACTAAACGTTTTCTCCAAATCCGCAGCAATGGCTCGCCGAACCCCGCTCGGCAGGGACCAGAACTCCTTCTTGAAGGGTCCGATGGCCTTCTTGCGGGTCTTGTAGTAGAACTGCTGGTCGCTGTCCTCCGGCTTCCGCTCGCCCTGGGTATTGGCGTCGAGCCAGGCGGTGACTCGGTCACGGAGATCATCGGGAAACTCGGGATGATCGAAGACGATGTTCTGAAAGTTTGTCGCCAGGTGGATCTCGCAGGTCTCGACCCGCGGGAAGTTCCCAAACGCATTGCTCGGGAGGGTGCTCGCGCCGTGCTGCACCGCCCCGGCCAGGCCGTACTCGGTGCGCGCCACCTCGGAGAGGGCGGCCAGGGCATCGATATCGAGTTTCACATCGGCGATGGATCCGTCGGGCAACACCACGCCGCCGTGGCTGGTGCCCGTCTGGACGGAAATCTTGCTGATGCCCTCAGCCACGCCGGCGGCCTCGAGCGCCCGGTTGTAGCCGTGCATGAAGGCGTGCAACTCCTCCACCGTGCTGTTCTTTTGACCGACTTCGCCGATCTCCGCCCCGACGGACACCGTGATGCCATCCGGCTCGTGCTCACGGATGAAAGCGGTGATCTCGACGGCGCGCTCGTAGTTCTCCCGCTGCTGCTCTCCGAGCGTCGGCTTCGAGAGATCGACCAGGGTCGAGGTGTCGACGTCGATGTTGTAGAACCCCGCCGCGATCTCCTCGGCGATCAGGGTCTTGACCGCCTCGACTTCCCCATTGGGATCCTCGGCGTACTTCTTGGCATTGACCTGGCAGTGATCGCCCTGGATAAAGAGGGGTGACGTGAACCCCTCCCGGATGGCGGCCCCCATCATCACGGCCACGTACTCGGCCGGCCGCTGCGCCGTGTAGGCGATCTCGGAACGGGCGATCTCGAGGATGATGGCGCCAGCCTTCCCGGCTCGCGCCGCGCGGAACACGGCCCGGGCGCTATCATACGCCATGGCCCGCACATTGATCGCGGGGACCGTGAACCCTCCACACTCCCCACGGCCCCGGGCCAGGTACAGCGCCTGAATCGAGGCCGGCCGTGCCCCCGTTATTTGTCCCAGCTCCCACAGGATCCACCGCGCCGCCTGGCGCTCGGATTCGGTTCCGAACACCGCGCGCCAGACGACGTGGTCGGTGGCCTCGGATTGTAGCTTGGATGCATCGTGCACCCGAACGCCACCGGGAATGAGGGAGACGGCACCCCCATATAAGTCAACGATTTGCTGGATCGTCTCGGTCATATTGCGGGAACCTCGTGGGTAGGAATCTGGTGTGCCGGGTGCAAGTTCCAGACCGCTCGTCCTCGACCGCCGGGCAAGACACTACACCTCATCGCTGGCCGACTGGGGACCGTCGTGCTCCCCCTCGAGGGTGCCGCCGAGGGCGGAGAAGGTGAGTCGCTTGCCGAGGTCCACCCCCGGCTGGTCGAACGGATTCACACCGTACCAGACGCCGGCGTAGCCGGTGGCGAGTTGAAAGAACATGATCAGCTCCCCCACCGACGCGGGAGACAGGTCCGGCAGGCGGAGGGTCAGGTTCATGCGGCCGGCGTGTGCGAGAGCAGCCGCGGTCGCCCGATACTCGGCCCGCAGCAGCTCGCCGAGCGAATGCCCTCCCAGATCGGCCAAGTCTCCGGGCATAGTACCGGCCGGTGGGATGGTCAGGTTCTGCGGGTGTTCCTCGGATACGATGAA
>JBFGLJ010000024.1:0-22547 GCA_041576235.1 Gemmatimonadales bacterium
ACGGGAAAGTAGAAGGCCAGGGCCTCCATGTGGTCTCGGGTTCCCGGTCGAATGCCAACGCGGAGCACGTCCCGTCCTACCGGGTAGGGTTCGTGCCAGACGTCCGTGGCCCTGCTCAGGATGACCGTCCACGCGTTCGAGGGGTCACCGCTCATCCTCCGGGCCACGCACCGCCCAGAGCACCACGAGCCCGACGATGGCCAGAATGGTCACCAGCGCGAGCAGCTGCTCTAGCGGGCCGCTCAGCCCCAGGGGGAATCCACGGATGGGCTTCCCACCCTGGAGCACCACCCACAAGGCCAGCAGCACCCCGGTCAGTCCGCCGCCGCCGACCAACCCCGATCCGAACAAGACACCTTGCTCGCGGCGTGATTCCGAAATCGAGGTGGGTTGTTTCCGGGTCAAGAACAACCTGGCCATCCCGCCCAGAAAGACCGCGGCCATGGTGGAGAGCGGCAGATACACTCCAACCGCGAAGGCCAGCACCGGGATCTTGAACAGCGACGCGACCGACCCGATGCCGACGCCGATGAAGATCAGGGTCCATGGCAGGTTCTGGTCTAACACGCCGTCGATCACGAGCTTCATGAGGACCGCCTGCGGCGCCGGCAGCTCTTCGCCCCCCAACCCGCCGGGCACCCCTTGATGGAGCAACATGACCACGAGGGCTACCACGCCGGCCGACGTTATGACGCCGACCAACTCGCCGATCTGCTGGTAGCGCGGCGTCGCACCCAAGAGGTATCCGGTCTTGAGGTCCTGCGAGGTGTCTCCCGCGATCGATGCCGCGATGCAGACCGCGGTCCCCACCATCAATGCCGTGGCCTTGCCCGAGAGGTCCGTCCACCCCAGGAGGAAGAAGATAAAGCTGGTGCCGAGGAGGGTGGCGATGGTCATGCCCGAGGTGGGGTTGGAGGTGACCCCCACGAGGCCCACGATACGCGAACTCACGGTCACGAAGAAGAAGGCGAAGATCGCGATCAGGACCGACGCCACCGCCCGCGCCGGGATCGACTCCAGGTACCCCAAGACCCCCGGCGTGAAGGTGAGCGCCAACAGCACGGCTATCACGAACACGGCCACCGTCTTGAACGACAAGTCGTGGTCGGTGCGGTCGACGTCGGCCGCCTGGCCATTGGCGGTCAAGTGGCGCAATCCCAACTTGAACGACTCGATCATGGTGGGAATCGACGCGATCAGGGTGATGATGCCCCCCGTGGCCACCGCTCCGGCGCCGATATACCGGACGTACCGGTGCCAGATCTCGCCACTCGCCATGTCGCGGATCAGGTGCTCGGTTTCGGGGTAAAGCGGCGCGGTCAGTCCGCGGCCCCACAGATAGATGCCCGGGATGATGACAAACGCAGCCAACGCGGAGCCGGCCACCATGACGGTGGCGATCCGGGGACCCAGAATGTAGCCGACGCCGATGAGCGGGGGCGACACGCCGATCGAGAGATTGGCCTTGAAGGCGAGCGGGACGGAGAACGTACCCTTCACCAACTTGAATCCGTCGGTGATCAGCTTGAACAACATCCCGACACCCAACCCCCAAAACACGCCGGCCGCTTGCTTCCCGCCGCCCTCGGCGGCCACCAGCACCTCGGCGCAGGCCAGGCCCTCCGGATACGGGAGGTTGCCGTGCTCCCGCTTGATGAGATAACGGCGTAGCGGGATCATCGAGAGCACCCCAATGAGCCCGCCGGCCATGGTGACCAAGGTGACCTTCGCCCACGCCGGGCTCATACCCCAGATGAACAGCGCGGGAATGGTGAACAACACCCCCGATGCGACCGATGAGCTGGCCGAACCGACGGTCTGCGACATGTTGCTTTCGAGGATGCTGTGCTTGAGGCCGAAGGCGCGGAACAAACGGAACGCGACCACCGTGAGCACGGCCACGGGGATGGAGGTGCTGATGGTGAGGCCGGCCTTGAGGCCGAGGTAGGTGTTGGCCGCGCCGAAGATCACGCCGAGGATCGCCCCGGCCACCACCGCCTTCACGGTGAATTCCGTCAGGGTCTGCCCGTAGGTCAGCGGGACATAGGTCTCGCCTTCCTTCAGCTCATAGGCAGTCGGCGGAAGCTTGGGCACAGAACCGGATGCGGAAGTACTCATGCCGTGCCTTCTGGTGGGAGACCGGGGGGCCAGTGGAAAGGAACCGCAAGAGGGCGTGGAGCCGCGCGAAAGTGGCGCGGGTGCGCGGCAAACGCAAGCGCGAACCGCGAGCGGGGGGGCGGGGGAGACGCGGGGCTTGCTAGTGGCGGTCCTTACCGAACCGGCGGCCGTTCTGGCGGTAGCCCATGTGTTCGTAGAAGGCGTGGGCCTCGTGGCGGTATTCCGCGCTGGTGACTTCGATCCGGACGGCCCCGCGCGCCCACGAGATCCGTTCCGCGTCGGCCATGAGCTGCCGGCCGATGCCCTGCCCCCGTCGGCCGGGATCGACCACCACTGCGATGAGCCGGGCGATGTCGCCCAACTCGTGGAGCGTGGGCCGAAACACGACCGTGCTCATGGCGATAACTCTGCCGCTCAGGACCCCGACCCGGGTCACGGCCTCCGGCCGCTGGGCCATCTCTTCGACCCGCTGCCGGACGATGTCGGCCTCGGTTGGGTAGCCCAGCTCGCCCAGAAGCCGCGCCAAGTCGGGCGCGTCGTCGGGCCGGGCATTTCGGATCTGAATGGGCGGCATCGGTCCCCTTTCCCTCCCGCGTCCCGTCCTCGCAACCCACCCCCTCGCGGGACTCGACACATTATAGCATGATGGAGAGAGGAAGAAGCAGGAGCGATGTGCCATGAACAAGTTGCTGCTCGCCGTGGCGGCGACCTGGGCCATCATGATGCTGGTCCCGTTGCCGGTCTACGGCACCCTCTCGCTGATCACCGGCATCGAGCCCCCGACCACCGGCTCGCCGGCGCGCTTCATGGCGAGCGTGGCGGTGGTCAAGATCGGGGTCGCCATCGCCTTCGTGTGGCTCTACGCACTGGCACGCGAGAGCTGGGCGGGCCGATGGACGACCTACGCCCTGGTGTGGTGGGTCATGTTCGCCATCATGGAGGTGGGACAGGCCATCGTCCCCGAGTACTCGTGGCTTGACGCCGGCGGCGGGATCATCGCCGAGGCGATCTACTGCCCCCTGGCCGCCGTCGTGATCTCACGACTCCTCGGCACGCCGAGGCCGGCCGCAATCAAGCCGGACGCCATGCGGGAAGGACCACGATGATCACGAAGGACCAGCTCGCCGCCCAGATGATCCGCGAGTGCGAGATCACGCAGCACCTGTTCACCAAGTTCACCACCGAAGGGTACGACTACCGGCCCTCCCCCAACCAGCGGACAACGCTCGATCTTCTTCGGTACTTGTCCTATTGCGGCATCGGCGGGGTCCGCTCCCTGGCCGAAGCCGACTGGACAATCTTCGGCTCGTACGCCGCCGAGGCGGAGGCCATGCCGGCCGAGGGATTCCCGGCCGCGATGGATCAGCAGAAGGCGGACCTCCAAGCCTTCTTCGCCGGGGTGAGCGAGGAGGCGCTCGAGACCCAGGACGCCCCCGCACCGGGGGCCGGGACCCAGCCCTTGGGCGTGGCCATCCTGGGCGGGCCCCTCACGTGGCTCGCCGCCTACAAGCTCCAGCTGTTTCTCTACGCCAAGGCCGCCGGCGCCACCGACATCGGGACCGCCAATGCCTGGGCCGGGGTGGATTGGAGCGGATAGGTCCGCGCCGTGCGCGAACCCTTGTCTCACTGGGACGACCCATGACCGACACCACACACCGCTTCCGTTCCATCGCCCACGCCGCACTTCGGATCGCGGCCGGGCTCGCCTTCTTCTCCCACGGCGCCCAAAAACTGTTCGGCTGGTTCGGCGGCTTCGGCCCCGACGGCGGAACTGCAGACCTCATGACCCGCTACGGCGCGGCCGGGGTGATCGAGACCGTCACCGGACTCGCCATCGTGCTCGGGCTCTTCACCCGACCCATGGCGTTCATCGCCTCCGGAGAAATGGCGGTCGCCTATTTCTGGATGCACTGGGGCCGAACCAGCGAGATGTGGTGGTGGGAGAACCGCGGTGAGTTGGTGATGCTCTACTGCTTCGTGTGGCTCCTGTTCGCGGCCTGGGGCGGCGGTCCCCTGAGCGTCGACGCCTGGCTCAGGCGGCGGCGCAAGATGGCAGCCTAGAGAGGCAAGAGGGTCGTGTCGTCCATTCTGCGTTTCGACGTGTTCGGGCATGCGGTCGCGGTCAGGCGGATCGACAACCAATGGATCGCCTATCATCAAGAGCAGGACGGCAAGCTCCGCCGTGCCCACGGAATCCTGATCCCGCCTGCCACCGCCGAGTTGGATCTCCCCCGCTACCTGGCGGACCTCTGCCATGAGTGGGCCCGCGCCGACCGCCACGAGGTCCGCCGCCTCGATTGGTAACGAGGACGCGGCATTACCTTTCGGCCCATGTCCCACTGCCCTCTCGTCAATCCTGTTCCGGTTGTTCTCCTCGCTCTGCTCAGCTGGGGAGGCATCGGCTGCGCACCACGAGATGGTGGCGATGGCACTGTGGACGGGCAACCCGCGCGCCCACTGGACGGGACGCACGCCGGAGCCCGCTTGGGTCTTCGGTTCACGGTTCCCGACGGCTTTGTGGTGGGGCGCTACCGGAGTGACCCCGTTCCGGCCGACGCCCAGGCGCTGGGATTCTCGCCGCCCTGGGAAAACGCCGTGGTCTTGGTCGAGCCCGGGGTCCTCGGCGACCTCCCGCTCGAAGGCATCCCGCTCGGCGAGGTCCCCACCATCACGATCGACCGGCTCGATCCACGCTCTCCCGTCCTTCGCATGACCGCGGCCGGCGACTCGCTCACCCTCGGCACCCACCGGGTGTACCGCCTACCCGGCTATCCTGGCCCGTACGGCGACCAGGCGTTCTATTACTTGGTGCGCTTGTCGCAGAACGAGATGGTGGAACTGCTCGCCCACCGGCACTACTTCGACCGTGCCGAGGACGAGTGGGACACCGGGTACGATCAGGTGATCGAAGCCATCATCGAGACCCTGGAGGCCGCGCCCCCCCTATGACCGCCACGCAGTTCCCGTCTTCCTTCGATCGCCTGATCGAACGGCTCGGCATGGAGGACCGGCCCAAAGCCGCTGCGATCTGGATCGGGACCGCCGTAGCGCTCCTGGTGCTCTTCCTCCTGGCCCTGGCCACCAACACCGACACGATGTGGGTCTAACCGGGGTGACTCGTGGATAAGCAATCACTGGCGCTGTTGATTCCCATCTTGGCCATCTCGATTCCGCTGGCAGCAATCGTGATCACGGGGCTGGTCAAGATCGCGCGGTATCGGGCACTGGGCCGGGGCGAGGGTGCGGCCGGCGACATGGACCACCGGCTCCATGCCCTCGAGGACGAGGTCCATGCCCTGCGGCAGGAACTCGGCGAGGCCCAGGAGCGGTTGGACTTCGCCGAGCGACTGCTGACGAGGGGGGCACACCCTGGCCAGGACGGCTGAACGGGGCGAGGAGGAAGACGGGGACGGGGACGGGGGGCACGAGACCAGGGCAAGAAAAACGCCGGCTCATTGGCCGGCGTCTTCGTTTGAGTGCGCGTGTCGTCGAGCACAGTCACCCGGTCGGCTGCGGGGTCACCCTGAGGTACGGCTTCTTGGCCTCGAAGCCGGGAAATCTCTTCTTGGCGTCCTCGTCTGAGACGCCGGTCCCGATGATCACGTCCTCCCCGCTCCTCCAGTTGGCCGGCGTGGCGACCTGATACTTGGCGGTCAGCTGGAGCGAATCGAGAGAGCGGAGCAACTCGTCGAAATTACGCCCCGTGCTCGCCGGATAGGTGAGGGTAAGGCGGACCGTGTTGTCCGGGCCGACGACGAACACGGACCTGACCGTCATGGTGTCATCCGCATTGGGGTGGATCATGTCATACAGATCGGAGACCTTCCGGTCATGGTCGGCAATCAACGGGAAGTTGAGCTTGTGCCCCGTTACGTCTTCGATGTCCTTGGCCCAGCCGGCGTGACTATCGACGGGGTCGACGCTCAGCCCGATGATCTTGGTGTTCCGCTTCTCAAACTCCTGCTTGAGGCCAGCAACGGCGCCCAGCTCGGTGGTGCAGACGGGGGTGAAGTCCTTGGGATGGGAGAAGAGGATCGCCCACGTGTTGCCCTTCCATTGATAAAAGTCGAGCCTTCCTTCGGTCGTGTCCGCCGTAAAATTCGGCGCCTTGTCCCCCAAACGAATGGCCATGATCGCGTCCTCGAGCAAGAGTGCATGAAGTTCGCCGTTAATCTATCGTCCCCCGATCGAGCGGGAAGAGGGGAACAGGGGAATAGGGGACGCAGGGCGGGGGGGCAGTACCTTGCCGGTCACCCCCCGAGCCGCGAGCTTCGCACGACCTTCGAGAGGGAGCCGGACCCATGATTCAGGAGCTCCTTGCACGGCTCGCCCGGAGTCTGTCTCGCCGACGTGCGGCCTGGACCGCGGGCCTTCTCGGGGTCGCGGCCCTCTCGGTCTGGCTGGGGTCCCGGCTCCGGCTCGGACTCGATTCGACAGACCTCATGCCCGCCGCCTACGGGCCCACCGATTCCCTCGACCGGGCCATCCTCGACCGCTACGGCCGCGCGGGCCGGGTCATCGTCTTCCTCGAATCGCCCGATTCGATACCCACCGAGATCGTGGCTCGGCTCTTTCCCATTCTGGCCGGGCGTCTCGAACAACTGGATGCGGTCCAATCGGTCCAGGCCCGCCTGGCCCCGCGCCTCCGCGACTTCCTCGAACGACACGGGCCGGACCGTTTTCTCCTCTATCTGGAGCCCGGCCTCCTCGAGGTCGCCGCCAGGCGCCTCCAAACCGACTCGATCGAACACGCGCTCCATGCCTGGCAAGAGCGAGAGCGCGCGATCGCCGACTCGGCACCGCTGCCCGCCGATCGCGATCCCTTGAATCTCGCCGGCCTCGTGACCCAAACCGTCGAGCGCGCCACGGGAACATCCCGGATCCAGCATTCCGACGGCTTCTTCACCATTCCCGGTCACCGGCTGTTCTTCATGAGCGTCCAACCCGCGGGCGACGTCGAGCGCATCGAGCAAGCAGAGGTCCTCGTCACCGAGCTCGGGGCCGCGCTCGCCTCGGCACGAGTCGACCCCGAACTCGCTCCGCTCCTCGAGGGCCGGCGGCTCGCCGCGGCCGGCCGGCCGGTGAGTTACGTGTACGCATTCCGGACCATCTACAGTGACATCCGACGGGTGGCGGTGGCGTCGATGCTCGTGGTGTTCGGCCTCCTGGCCCTCTTCTACCGGCGGCTCGTGGCCCCCCTCGTCCTCATCCTTCCCATCCTCATGGGACTCGCCGTCACGGCCGCCGGGGCCGCCCTCCTGTTTGGGACCCTGAGCGTCGTGGCGTGGGTGTTCATTGCCGTCCTGGTCGGGATCGGCGTGGACTTCGGCATCCACATCGCCGCGCACTACTGGGTGCACGGCGAGCCCGGAGGAGATCGCGCCCGCACCCTCGCCTCCGCGCTCCGCCGCCCCGGGCGCGGGGTCGTGCTCGGGGCGATGACGAGCGCCGCGGCGTTCGTCTCACTCCAAGTCCTGTCCTACCCGGTCATGACGCAGGTCGCCTGGCTCACCGGCCTCGGACTCCTCGCCATCCTGGCGTCGAGTCTCACGGTGCTCCCGCTGGCCCTGTCATACACGGCGCCCGGGGGCCGTTCCTCGGCGGACGGCCGGTGGCATGCCTGGGGCCAGTGGTTCTACCGCACGGGGCGCGCCTGGCCCCGCGCCAGCATCCTGGCCTGGGTGCTGCTCATCGCCGGGGCCGCCCTCGCGACCAGGTACCTGGTCTACGAGCCCCATCCCTGGAAGCTCACCCTCCGGGGCAATCCTCACGTTGAGGAACTCGACCGCCTGCACCGGCAATTGGGGTCTTCCTTCACTCCCCTCCTCATGGTCTCGCGAGGTGCGAGCGAGGCAGAGGCGATCGCCACGGACAGGGAGGCAACGCGGCGGCTCCAGCGCGTCATCCACCGTGCCCGGATCACGACCATCGAGTCGCTCTCGCGGTGGCTGCCCGCCCGCGAGGATCAGGAGGCCAACCTCGCGTTCATCGCCTCGCACCACGAGGTGTTTTCTCCCACCCGATTCGAGCGGGATTTCCGGAACGCCGTCGGGACCCTCGACTACAGCCATCCCTACCTGCTCGACCGGTATCTGCCGGGCATCGCGCGGTTCCTGCGACCGGACGCCCGGCTGGTCACCATGGAGGGCCTTCGGTCATTGGGGTTGGGCGACGAGCTGGATCGTCATCTGCTCGAGCATTCGGATGGCGTCGCCGTCGTTTCGTACATCTACCTGCAGCAATTCCCGTGGACCGAGGGAGCGGTGAACCGGTTCTTAGATGCCTACACGGGGGCTGAGGTGGATCAGCTGGCTGGAGTCAGTCTGCTGGGCGATGCGCTTCGGTCCAGTGTGCACAGCCGGATCCTGCGCCGGGATGCACTGCTGGCGTTCGCGCTGGCGATGAGTGCGGTGATCGGCATCCTCTGGCTCGCGTTCCGGCGGCTTCGCGATGTCGTAGTGTGCTTGGTGCCCGTCCTCTCCGGGGTGGCGGCCGCCATCATCATCATGGCGGTCTTCCACATCGAATTGAACCAGCTCACCCTCGCCATCGCCCCGATCTTGATCGGGATTGGGGTCGACGATGGGATCCACATGGTCAACCGCCTGCGCAGCGACGAGGCGCCGCTCCAGGTGCTGCACCAGGCGGGCTCGAGCGTGACCATGACGACCATCACCACGGCCGGTGCGTTCTTGTGTCTTGGGTTGGCGCGGTACGGTGGGATCCGGGAAGTGGGATGGGTGGGGGCCGCGGGCATCGTCGTCTGTCTCTTGGCCTCGCTGCACCTGATCCCGCTCTGCTACCCACCGAGGGGCCGGCCATCGCCCGACCCTACTGCCTGACCCAACTCACCCGGTAGTCACGGCTGGTGACATCGACCAGGGCCCACACCAGATCGTCGTAGGCGCCCTCCGGGGACCGGGCATCGAACACCACGTTGCCGCTCCCGCCTCCCGCTATCCTCACCTGCCCCACACGGCGGGTCGCCTGTGCGCTCTTGTTCCAGAGCGTGGCCCCGGTGGCGGTTTCATTCATCCACACCGCCAATTCGGCGTCCACCTCGGCGGCCACGCTCGACTCGATGAGCCCCGGCCCGATGCGAATATCGGGACGGACATCTGAGATGGTGAGCGCCCCGGTGATGATCGTCCGCAGTCCGCGGCGCTCGCCGAGGGCTTGGAGCGCGGCCTGGTCGAGCCGTTGGTGGCCGATAGAAGCGAGCACGTCAGCCTCAGTGCCCAGCTCCACGATCCGCACCAGGCCCTGGTCCTCCCGCATGGCCTGCATGAACCGCCGGGTCGTGAGCGGGCCGAGCTCGCCCTCGTTGGTCGACGTGAATTCGACGATGCCGATGACCTGGTGTTGCTGGAGGTCGATCCTCGGCGGGACCATGACCTTGGTGCCGCACGCGGTCACACCAACGGGCAAGAGGATCGCCATCGCGAGGCGTATGGTCATCAACGTGCTCCTTTCGCTGCGTATTCGTGGAACCCGCACGTTCTCAAACTAGGATCAGGGCGTGAAGCGGCGATGAACGCGGGTTGAAGCCAACGGCGCCGTGGCTCTCGAAGACAATAATCGCCTCGACCCCCGCGCCAGGAGACGGGCCGACGCGCCAGGAAATCCTCAGAAACGCCGAAAATCACAATTGTAACCCGAAGCGGACCCGAAAATGATGCAAAATGTCTCTTCTCGAGGTCGTGGTCTGCTGCGAGCCCGGCCCGGCCGGGCTTCTCCACAGGATCTTGAATTGGGCCGGATTCGTGGCAAGTTCCTATGGGCCGTCATACTGAGGCCCGCCACAGCTCTCCCTCCACGAGGAGTCCTCATGCGACGAACTGGAGCCTTGGCCCTCGGGTTCGCCCTGGTGCTGGGTTGCACGCCTCCTCCGCCAACCATCGATGCCGATGCCTTCCGCGCGCGGTGGGATGCGTACAGCGCCGCGCTGGCCGCCGGGAACGCGAACGCCATGATGGCGTACTACTTCAATGACGGGGTGCGCATTCCGCCGAACGACCCGGCCCAACGCGGAATCGAGGCGGTGCGCCAGCACCTCAGCGACTTCTTCACCAACTACGACTACGTGCTGGACGAGGTCACAGCCGACGACATACAGGTCTCGACCGATCTGGCGGCCGTGCGCGCCATCTATCGGGAGCACTGGAGTCCGAAGGAAGGCGGGGATACCACCTACCAGGCCGGCAAGTGGCTCTCGGTGTGGGGACTGCACCCCGACGGCCAATGGAAAATCAAGACCGAGATGTGGACCGTGGAGATGGTGCAGTAACGGCCATTTCGCGCCAGCCTTAAACCGCTTCGTCCAGGCCATCGCTCGGTGAGAAACTCTCGAGAGTCGGCGAGTCCGCTCGATCGCTTTCTGCGGCTCTTCAACGATGTCCGCGCGGGCGAAGGCTTCCGCGCGCTGCTGCTCGCGCTCAACATCTTCGTGATCCTCACGGCGTACAGCGTGCTCAAGCCCATCCGTGAGGCGCTGATCCTGGGCGAATACAAGCAGCCGCCGATGATGATGCGGAAGGCATCATGAGGCCCGCCGCTCGCGCACGCCGGAGGATCGCCGGTCGGCTGCTGCTCGGTTGCTGCGCCATGACGGGTGCAGCCGGAACGGTGGACGCCCAAACCCCGGAGGGGACGGAACGGACGTTCGAACGGGATCGCCGCGCCATGGTCGACCTCATCGCCTCGCGAGATGTCCGTGACTCGGCCACGCTCGCTGCCATGCGCGCCATCCCTCGACACGAGTACGTGCCGCCCGAATCCCGACGCCGAGCCTATGCCGATCATCCACTCCCGATCGGCTACGGCCAGACCATCTCGCAGCCGTACATCGTGGCCTACATGACCGAAATCTTGAGACCGCGGCCCGGGATGAGAGTCCTGGAGGTCGGCACCGGCTCGGGCTACCAGGCCTCCGTGCTCGCCGAGATCGGGTGCGAGGTCTACAGCATCGAGATCTTCGAGGCCCTGGCCACCAGCGCCCGCGAACGGCTCGACCGGCTCGGCTACGGCCGCATCCAGATACGCCACGGCGACGGACACTTCGGATGGCCCGATGCCGCGCCGTTCGACGCGGTGATCGTGACCGCCGCGGCCGGGTTCATCCCGCCGGACTTGGTGCGACAACTCAAGCCGGACGGCCGCATGGTGATCCCCGTCGGGAGCGTGCACGGGATCCAGAACCTGATCCTCATCGACAAAGACGCATCGGGGAAGACGCGGACCAAGAACCTCCTGCCTGTCCGCTTCGTGCCGATGTTGAGCCGGCTCCGCTAGCCGCGTGGGGGGGGGTGGCGGCGGAATGCGCACCCTCGCGGTCGCCGGCGTGGCCGCTGGGACGCTCGCGTTCGAGATCCTCCTCGTGCGCGCCTTCGGCATCCAGCACTTCCATCACTTCGCCTACATGGCAATCGGCGTGGCCATGTTCGGGTTCGGGGCGAGCGGCACCGCCCTCGCCTTGGTGCGTCCACGAGCCGAGGGGACGCGAGCCGACTGGTTCGTGCGGGCCGCGCTCTCGACCGCGATCGCATTGATTGCGAGCCCGGTCTTGATCGAACGAATACCACTCGATCCGACGCAACTCGCATGGGCACTCGAGGAATGGCTCAGCCTGGGACTCGTCTACCTGCTCCTGGCCGTCCCCTTCGGCGCCGGGGCGCTGGCGGTCTTGCTGGCGATCTCCCTCGAGCCCGGTCGCCCGGGCCGGCTCTATGGCGCGAGCTTTCTGGGCTCCGGCATCGGTGCCGGAGCGGCCTTGGCGTCACTCTTCGTCCTGAGCCCCACGCGGGCCCTCGCCGTACCGGCGCTCATCGCCTCGCTCGGGGCCGTGTGCGCGGCGCTTGGCACGACCAGCGGCACACGCGTCGCGAGGACCATCGGGTCCCTGCTGGTTGCGGCGGCGAGTTGTCTGATGATGATCAGACCGCCCTGGCACTTGACCGTGACACCCTATAAGGCGCTGCCGCAGGTCGAGGCCTATCCGGAGGCGGTGCAGCTCGCGGAGCGGTCGAGCCCGCTAGGCTGGGTCGTCGCGGTCCAGGCGCCGGCGTTTCGGTACGCGCCGGGACTGTCACTCAACTTCACCGGCGAGCTGCCGCGCCAGACCGGGCTCTTCGTCGACGGGGAGCTGGCCGGTGCGGCGACCCAATGGCAGGACGCCGAATCGGCGCTCGCCGTGCTCGACCAGCTTCCATCGGCGCTGCCCTACGCACTCGGGAACCGTAATCGCGTATTGGTCATCGGGAGCGGCGGCGGGATGGAAGTGACCAACGCGCTGGCCCATGGCGCGGAGCGGGTGACGGCGGTGGAACTGCATCCCGGCCTGAACGAGTTGGCACGAGCACACGGCCGGCCGAGCGACGGGTTTGCCGGACAGGTACGCTGGGTCGCCGGCGACGCCCGGCAGCTGATCTCGAGCTCACCGGATCGCTACGATCTCATCACCCTAGGCCCGGGCGGGGGTCTGGGCGCAAGCGGAGCAGGCGTCCATGCGCTAGGCGAAGACTTTCTCAGCACCACGAACGCGTACGCGCGATATCTCTCCCGTCTCACCCCGGACGGCGTGCTTGCGGTCACCGGGTGGCTGGCAACGCCCCCCCGCCAAAACGTGCGGGTGATACTGACCCTGGCCGAGGCGCTCCGACGGGTTGCCCCCCCGGGCCACGTCGTGGACGGGTTGGTAGTCGCCCGGAGCTGGGGCACGGTCACCGTCCTAGCCAAACCAACGGGCTTCAGCTCGTCGGACATCGCGGCACTCGACGCGTGGGCGGAGCCCAGGAGCTTCGATCTCGACTGGTACCCGGGCGGGGGCGGGGGCGGGGGGCGCGACGGGCAGCCGGCCCGCCCGGTGTTCAATCAACTCGACGAGCCGGTGTTCAGCGCCGCGGCCGCGAGCGCGGTCGCGGGCCCGCGAGAGGCCAAGGCCTTCGCCGAGTCGTATCCCTTCGACGTGGCCCCAGTGGGCGACGGCCGTCCCTACCCGCATCATTTCTTGAGGCTTCGCTCGCTGGGCGTGCTCCTCGGAACCGCGCGCGGCAGCTGGCTGCCCTTCGCCGAGTGGGGGGCGCTGGCGCTGGTGGCCACCTTGGTGCAAAGCGTGGCGCTCGCCCTGGTGCTTCTCGTTTTGCCGGTGGCGGTGCGCGCTCGCCGGCGGGAAACCGGTCTCTTCCCGGTGATCGGCTACTTCGCGGCCATCGGACTCGCCTATCTCGCGGCCGAGATCGCCGCGATCCAGCAACTCGGGCTCTTGCTCGGACATCCGGTGTACGCGGTGGCCGCGACCCTGAGTGCGTTCCTCGTCTTCTCGGGCATCGGGGCGGCCTGGTCGGACCGCGTGCAACACGGTCGCGGAGCGCTCATCGCCGGTGTGCTGAGCGTCATCCTCGTCGGCTATGCCGGCGGGCTCCTTCCGGTTGTACACGCGCTCGAGTGGGCGTCGCCACCGGTCAGGGCCGTCCTGGCCATGGCACTCTTGGCCCCGCTGGCCCTGCTCATGGGAATGCCCTTCCCCGTTGGGGTGCGGCGGTTGGCGACCGGCCAGTCACGGCTGGCCTGGGCCTGGGCCGCCAACGGGTTCGCCTCGGTGGTGGGCGCGCCGCTCGCGGTCCTGGTGGCGCTGGAGCTGGGCGCGGGTGTGGTCTTGCTGGTAGCGGCCGGGGCCTACGGGATGGCGGCGATCTTGGTTGGGGCGTTCACGCCGGGAAATTCAACCGCTTGAGCAGCTGCTCGAAGCGCGGATCGGAGCGGAGAGGATCGTACCAGGGGAAGACCTTGAGATAGAACACGGCATTCGACGCGCCCCCTGCCTCTACCGCCTGTCCCATCAACTCGAAGGCGCGATCGAGCTCGCCAAGCATGGCGTAGATCACCCCGCGCCAACCGGCGGAACCCTCGGTGTCGACTTGGCCGACGATCTTCAACGCCTCGTCCCGCTGCCCGGTCCGTGCGTACAGCCAGGCCAGTCCGGTCAGCACATTCCTGTTGCCGCTGCTCAACTCGAATGCCCGGTCGATGGACGGCTTGACGAGGTCGTTGCGGCCGAGCTGGGCATTGACGATACCGAGCCAGGCGTGGGTGCTCGCGAAGTTGGGCTCGAGCTCGAGCGCCTTGTGTAATTGCTCGAGCGCGGCCTCGTATTGCCGAGCGATGAAGAGGACCACTCCCACCGTGACGCCGATGGCGTGGGAGAGCGGATCCAGCTCCTCGGCGCGGCGGATCTCCCGAATGGCCTCGTCCATGCGGCCGAGGGCCGCCAACAGGGTGGCATACCACTGGTGCGCGGTGGCGTAACTAGGGTTGAGCTCGATCGCCCGGCGGTAGGCCGCTTCCTCGCCCACCCAATCGAGCACGGACCGCAGCACTTGGCCTCGCGAGGCATGAGCCTCGGCCAAGGTGGGATCCAGTTCCAGCGCCCTGTCGGCGGCGGCCCGGGCCTCGGCGATGGCCTCGCGCCACGGGATGTGGTTGTAGGAACCAAGGAGGAGGTGGGCGTCCGCCAGACCCGAGTACGCGAGGGCGTAGTCCGGGTCGCGCGCGATGGCGCCCCGGAAGAACTCCACCGCCTGCTTCAGGCTCTGTTTGTCCCGCCGATTCCAGAGGTGGCGGCCCTTCAAGTAGAGCTGGTAGGCCTCCATGTCGGCGGTGGGCGGCCTGGCGACCTCTTGGGTGTGCTCCGCCAGCGCCAGCTGGAGGCGCTCGGCGATGCTGGCGGCGATCTCGTCCTGGATGGCGAACACGTCGTCCATCTCGCGGTCGTACCGCTCGGACCAGAGATGATACCCGTCGCCCGCGTTGATCAACTGGGCGGTGACCCGGAGTTGTTTGCCGGCCTGCCGCACGCTGCCCTCCAACACCGTGGCCACGCTGAGCCGCCGGGCGACGTCGCGGACATCGATCGTCTTGCCCTTGAATGCAAAGGACGACATCCGGGCGGCGACGTGCAGGTCCTGGAGCTGGGCCAACCGGTTGATGATCTCCTCGGTGATGCCGTCGCTCAGGTAGTCGTTCTCGAGGTCGGCGCTCATGTTGGTGAAGGGCAGCACGGCGATCGACTTGCCTGCCGGCGGCGTGGGGGCTGCCGCCACCAGCGTGTACCCGGGCGTGAGCAACGCCTCGGCGAATTCGGCCCCGGTGGCGGGCCGGTCGCTCGGGGACTGCGCCAGCGCGGCGCGGGTCACCGATCGGACATGGTCGGGCACCTCCGGGGGGAACTCGAGGTCCGGGACCGGCTTGGCCGCGCGGCGTGCGAGGAGCGCCTGCGGCGTGAGCGCGGTGAAGAGCGGCTGGCCCGTCAACATCTCGTAGAGCACGCAGCCCAGACTGTAGAGGTCGCTCCGGCCATCGACCACTTCGTCTTCGAAGATCCGCTCTGGGCTGACGTACGCCGGGGTCCCGACCAAGAAGCCCGGTTGGGTCAGGTGCATGGCGCCGGCCTCGGTCGCCACCTTCCCGATGCCAAAGTCGGCCACCATGGCCACACCATCGTGGATCATGATGTTCTCGGGCTTGATATCGCGGTGCACGACACCCTGTCGGTGGGCGTAATCGAGCGCGCTCGCCACCGCCCGCGCGATCTCCACCGCCTCCTCGACCGAAATCCGCTCCTGATCGCGGAGCCGCTCGCGCAATGACTCGCCCTGGACACAGGGCATGACGAAGTAGAGGAGCCCGGCGGCCTCGCCCGAGTCGTGGACCGGAAGCAGGTGCGGATGGGTGAGGCGGGCAGCCAGCTTGATTTCTTGGAGGAACCGCTCGCGGCCGACCTTGGATGCCAGCTCCGGCCGCAGCACCTTGAGTGCCACCAGCCGGTCGTGTTTCAGGTCGCGGCCCCGGAAGACCACGGCCATGCCGCCGCTTCCGATCTCTTCTTCCAGCTTGTAGCGCCCCGCAAGCGCCTGGCCCAACCGCTCCCTGAGCCCGGCGGCCAGCGGCGACTCGACGGCGGCCGCGGCCCCGCCGGGGTCGGATGAGCGCTCCCCGGCCCAGGCGAATCCCAGGTCGGCGAGAGCGGCTTTCAAACGGGTCAACAGGTCTCGCAGGGCGGCGACTCCAGGGGAAGACCGACTAGAACAGTAGCCGGGATAAAGTTAGGTCGCCAGAAAGGGGCAGCCGGAGTCCGGCGGGTCCGGCCTAGGGGGTCAGGTGTATCGCATAGAACACCAAAGCGCTCCCGGCGCTCGCCAGGAGATGCCAGAAGCCGTGCCCCCACCCGGCGAGCGGGAAGGTCTTGGCCCGGTCCATGGTCCAGAGAAGAAAGGCCACCGCGAAGGCGAGGAACGACCAGGCCAGATACGGCCAGGCGATCCAGTGGCCGCTCAGCCACATATTCAGCAGCAGCAGGAGATAGGTGGCCCCCAGGAAAATCCCGATGATGAGATGGGTCTTCTTCTTGTACTTCTCACTCAGGAGATACGCCGCGAGCCCGCCGACAACGAACATGAAAAACGCCGTGACGAGCGGCGGGCTGCCCACGAGTCCGCCCAACGCATAGGTGGCCGTCGCCGAGAACACCGCGAAGATGGCGGTGACGTCGAGCATGCCGGCCCAGCGGGTGGACAGGGCGTGGTAGAGGGTCGATCCGATGAACAGATAGATCATCGTGAAGCCGAAGACGGCGGCGGGCGAAGTGGTGAGGGAGCGAGCGATCAACACCCCCACGGCCAGATAGGCGAGATTGGTGTAGGTGTTGACGGGTTGCTGGGGCACCTTGGTCAGCACCGGATGGCACTGATTGAGGAAGGCTTCGTGCCATCCGCCTGCGCAGGGCTTGTAGTCGGGCATGACCATGGCCGGTGTGATTCTGCGGAACAGCGTGAGGAGAATCAGGGTGGCGAAGACGAGGACGCCTGCGGTGAAGGCGATATGATCTAACATGGGTCGCTCCACGAGGGGGTGTCTTCGAGAAGAGCGCAGCGATCACAACGTATTGAAACGTAACGGCACAGAGCGCCGTATCGTCAAGTACTTTAGACGAGGATCACACGCCATCCGGAATCGGGAGCCAACTGCTCGTGTTCACCACATGTATCTTCTGTAACCGCCCGTTGGGCCGGAACCAGGCCGTCGAGACCTTCCAGGTCGGCCGGCGGCTCGCGTTCGACGGCGCCAAGGGCCGGCTCTGGGTGGTGTGCAGAAAATGCGAGCGGTGGAACCTCAGCCCCCTCGAGGAGCGGTGGGAAGCCATCGAAGAGTGCGAGCGACAATTCCGCGAGTCGCGGCTCCGCCTGAGCACCGATAACATCGGACTGGCCAAGCTCAAGGAAGGCCTGGTGTTGGTGCGCATCGGCGAGCCGCTCCGGCCCGAGTTCGCGGCGTGGCGCTATGGCGACCAGTTCGGCCGGCGGCGGAAGCGCGCCATGATCTACACCACGGCGGGCGTGGCCGCCTTCGCCGCGGTCACCGCGGGAGCCGCCGCCGCCGGCATCACGGTGGGCGCGTTCGCCGGCCTGCCCCAAGCCATCATCAACTCGAGCATCAAGCTCGACGTCACCACCCGGGACGGCCGGACGCTCAAGCTGACCAAGACCGAGATGGACAAATCGAAGCTGCTGGTCGATCCGTCGGCGGACGAGTGGACCCTGGCGCTCAAGCACAAGAAGGGCGAGGAGATCATGACGGGCGCCGAGGCCATGCGCGTCGCCGGCCTCATGCTCCCCAAGATGAACTACATGGCCGGCTCCAAGCACACGGTGGCCCAGGCGGTGGGGCTGATCGAAACGGTGGGCGACCCGATGGGCTTCCTGGAGCGGGTGCCGCTGGACATGCGGCAGCGCGATCTCCGCGAGGGTGTGAAGGAGAAGAAGCACGGGCTCTTGAGCCGGCTGCCGAAGCCCACCAAGCTCGCGCTCGAGATGGCGCTCCACGAGGAGCAGGAGCAGCGGGCCCTGGCGGGGGAACTGCTCGATCTCGAGGCGGCGTGGCGGGCGGCCGACGAGGTGGCCCAGATCGCCGACAATCTGCTGGTCCCACCGGAGATCGAGGAGCGGATCGAGCGGATGAAGGGCGAGTCGTGAGCCGTGAGTCGGGCGCTCATTACCATGCGTGACGCGCTCGCTCGCGGCCGCAGCCCCTGCGGCCGGGACGCCACGTGAGGCTCGACGAAGAGGTCCCAACGAAGAGGGCAGCCTGAGGCTGCCCTCTTCCCATTCACGGCCCTCTTGGCGGTCAGCGCCGAACGGCGGTCACGTCAGTCGCCGTCCGGGACACAGCCACAGCCGCATCGACTCGAGAACGGAACCTTGCCTTCCTCACACCGAAACCGGATCACCGCGCACACCGCCGGATCCCTGCTCACGTAGCTCACCCCGGGCCGCCCGGCATTGGGGCAGCCGGAGGGCGCCGTCCCGCAGCGCTCGACCGGCAAGACCCGGATGCCCACCGCATCGTCCGGCGTCTCGAGCAACACCCCACCCAAATCCGCCGTGTCCGCTCCGGTCACCCTATCATGCGCCGCGAGCAGGAGCCTCGTGATCTGCGCGGAGAACTTGCCGGTCAGGCCCACGAAGTCTCGCTCATCGCAGTCGCACCCGCTGAGGCCCGCGTGGAAGGGGTAGGCGTCGCGCTCGTCGGGGGTGCCGTCCCCGTCGTCGTCCGGATCGGCCGGGTTGGGGGTGCCGTCGCCGTCGAAGTCCCACTGGGCCGGATCGCCGCAGAAGTAGTAGCACTCTGGCGTCTCCGGCACCTCCGGTGTGGGCGGCGGGAGGTACTCCACCACGACCTGGGCCGTGTCTTTGATCGGCACCAGCACGATCTCGCTGCCCGGCGTGGGGGCGCCCCGGTGGCCCCGGATGGGGCCCACGTCGGGCAGTGGGACGTCGGTCCTCAGCTGATCAGGAGTGAACGCCAGCGCGATAAACGCGAATGACCGGGTCTCTTCGACCGGCGTCCACGCCGCGAAGAGCCGGCGGTCGTGCCCGGCAGCCACCGCCAACAGCCGGCGGAGGTCGATCGGGCTCACCCAGTACCCATCGAGCCGTGCGAGCGGCGGGTTCACGTGCAGTTGACGACGAAGCTCCCACCGGCTGGCCGAACGGACCTCGGCTTTTGCCGTGGCCGAGTCGTAGGCCGCGAGGACGGCGCACTCAGCATCCGAGAAGGAGCGCCCGTTTTCCTGACTTCCAGCCGTCGAGCTGAGCAGGAGGCCTCCGACCACCAAGACGGTGAGCCGGCCGGCGGTCACCGACATCCGTGGAGTCACTGCCGGTATTCGACCAGGGTCATGTCGACGGTGTCGCCGTTATCCCGCCAGGTCACCGCCAGCGGCAAGACCACGTCGGTGGCGACGCAGGCACGCAGGCGGAGTTCGTCGTTCTCTTTCACCACCGCAAGCATCCCGTCTTGACCGGCGTGGCTGCACTCGCTCTCGACCCTGAACGACAGTGATTCATCGCCGTGTCGCATCTCCCAGTGATCGCCTCGCTCGAATGAGCGGCCCATGAACCACATCGCCATCGGCGTATGAACCGCCATGAGCACCGGCGCCATCATCATACAACCCGTCCACATGTACTGTGGCCCGAGTTGTCTTCGCTCGGCCGTGACGCTGGCGGTGCAATCAATCTCTCCCAGTTGCGCCTCAACGTCGAACGTCACCCGGCCTTGTGCAGCCGGCGTCAACTTGAGCGCGTAGAACCCGGTGGTGACCTCGTCGTCTTCGGTATGGGTCACCTCATAGCGAAACGCCTCGGTGCCCTCGAACTCGTAGGGGCGCCAGTCGTTGTCTTGCGCGCAGGCCGGAACCGCGAAAACGGCCAGAAACACCGCCGGATACCAACGGCACACTGAGGTCGCCATGCTGAGTCTCCCCCCATAGGTGACCCTCGCCCGATAGTACCGCTCCCTACAAGAGAGCTTGAAAGCTGTTGGAAAGATTCTTCACGAGGCACAGCGTGACATCGAAGCACCGACTGCCGTGGTGGCGACAACACCCAGGCGTCCATCATTTCAGAGGAAAGCAAACTCACGTTCCACTACTGCGCGATATTCACATGCTTTTAACGACATTGCCGGACAATCGGGCTTCCTGTTCCCCTGAAGATTCCTTCCCGGGAATCTCACGATCGTTTCAGCGCTGCGGGTCTATCCGACAAGCCTAGTAGGAGAACCACCTGTTCACCGCGTGTCTGGAGTGGCGGCGACCGGCGATTCGTCGCGCGCCGCTTTCCGGGCTCTCAGCCTGTCGATGGAGGGAGGAAGCCGATGAAACGAATGTTCGCCGGATCGATATCAGTGCTGCTGGGTCTCGGCCTGGCCGGAATCGCGTCCAGCCAACTCGGCGCCCAAGCGGTCGCAGACGCAGGGGGGAAGGATGCGCCGCCGGCATGGCTGGTGAGCGCCGTGAATGCCGCCCCCACGATCGATGGCGTCATCTCAGCCGAAGGTCACGTGAAGGGTTCGACCAAATACATGCTGGTCAGGGCCCAGCGGCTCTGCACCGAGTGGGACGCGCTCTGGCTGGAGATCAAGAACGCATCCACCGGCCTATCGCTGGCGATGCCCAGAGTCGGGTGCTGGCCCATTCCGGTGCGACAGAGCGCTCAGGTTCCGGAGAGCGCCGAGTCCCAGGTCACGTTTTGGGTCACGGTCGATCCGCCGACACCTGGCGCGCTGAGGAACATCACCACCATGGCCAGGACCCTCAATCATGTGATCGACGCCGAGATGTGGCGGGGAGACGGCACCGGCAATACTGACGACAGCCGTGTGCTGGCCGTCTGGTGGGACAGCGGCTACAAGTGCTTTGATCCCGCGATTACCAATCTACTCAAAGCCTTGAACACGAAGGTCTCGGAGGCGGACATCCCCGCCCTCATCCAAAAGAGGGACTGCGTCGGAATGCTCGAGGGACCGAACTACCGGCCGCCCCCCTATCCGGCGGGACCGATGCACGCCTTCCTGCGCCAAGTGACCGGGTTCTAACCCGACCATCCCCACACCCGACACGGCCCCGAGCACCAGCGCGGTGCTCGGGGCCGTCAGTCGTGGGTGATGGGCTTCGGTCTTCAGTCGTCAGTCCGTGCCAATTAGTCTAGAGAGCGAATGGCAAACGCCCCGCTGGTCGGCGCCGGCCAGCGGGGCGTTTCGCTTTAAGGCCTTGCTTGGTCCGAGCCTTACTTCTCCTGCGCGGTCTGGGTGGTGCCCGAGCCGCCGATGATCGCCGACCAGTGCGACGAACGGACCCGCCATCTCCCGCCTTCCTTGACGAACACCTGGGTGACCCGGGTCAGGTAGTTGCTCACGGCCGGAACACCCGCGGGCTTGATCATGCCCTCAGAATAGAAGTGCGCCACCGCGGCCTGACCCTCGACCAGCGGGATCACCTTGATGTGCTTGGGGGTGACGTTGATGGCGTCGAATTTGTCTTGCCGGCCGGCCGGCGGGATTTCATGCAAGAGCCCCCCGCTCGACCAGAATTCGAGGGCCCCTTGTTGGGAGTAATCTCCGGGACGGTCCGTGAGATTCTGATTGATGTACGCAGATGACTCGAGGATCGTCTGGGTGACCTCACGCTCGGTCTGGGTCTGGGCAGAGGCCAGGGCCGGGCTCACGGCCAACCCGGCAATGATGAGTGCGACGACGGATTTCATGGGTGTCCTTGGATAGAGAGACGGTGAGTATACAAGAGCGGGTCTCGAGGTCCTACTCGAACTCCACGATATAGCCGCGCGGGGGAGAGACCCCGCCAGTGAACTCGACGCCGGCCTGGGCAAAGTCAACGGCCGGATCGTTGGACATGTCATTCCAGGTGTCGGCCCGGGTGTCGAGTCCTTGGGCGAAGACGTGCGGTGCCGAAGACGAAGCTACCTCCAGCCCACCCGCCGTCAAGAATAGCGGCGAGAATCGGCTTGACACCTTCGGTACCGTGCCGCACGTTGGGCCAGTTGGGCCGAAGCGTAGTGAGGCGGCCTGCGTTTGTGCTCGACCACTGGCCATGGCGGCGAATTTTTCGCCACACAGAGGAGGGTTCGATGGCCAAGATTCACGTGAAGGGCGGGAGCGATCTACAGATCAAGTTCACGGACGAGAGCGACAACGATCTCTACCCCGTCGTGCTTGACCCCGTCAAGAGTGGGCCGTGGTATAATGTGAAGCACAACAACTCGACGATCCAGGCAAACAAGAGGAAGCCGAATGACAAGTATTACTTCAGGTCAAAGGGGGACATGGAGATAGACTTCAAATCGACCTAGCAGAAAGCAAAGGGCCCCCTGCCGCTGTCGAGCCGCGGCTTCACGGGCCACCCGTCGGTTAGTCCACAGCGGGGACTAGCAGCTGCTTGAAGCGAGGGTCATCACGTAGGTCCTTGAACCACGGGTCCTGGGCAATGTAGGACTTCTCTTGGGGGCTGGCCCCCAGGTACATGCCCAGGGCCCGCAGTGCTTGGTCGCGCTCCCCGAGCAGGAGCCAGGCGTGGGCCT
>JBFGLJ010000025.1:0-22299 GCA_041576235.1 Gemmatimonadales bacterium
CGGGGGCGGGGGCGCGGGGGTCATCAATATGCCCGAGCCCAGGCCGCCTCGGCGACGCTCGGCTGCCCGCACCAGAGGCATGTGGTCGGTGGCTCTGGCGATCGAAATTCCTCGTCCGGGAGGACCCGTATGGTTGCTTTCGTCTCGTCCTTGATGGCTTCCTCACATGTCTCGGACCCGCACCAGCCGGCGTAGACGAAACCGCCGCCCGACTCCATGTAGTCGATGAACGACTTCTTGGTGAGCCCACGGCGGCTGTTGGCCTCGCGGCGCACGCGGGCCGCGTCGAGGAGCTCCTGTTGCACGGCCTCCAGCTCGTTCGGGATAGTCGCCGCCGCCGCATCGATGGCGATAGCGTCCTTCCCTCCCGTGCGCCGCGCCAGCACCACCGTCCCGGCCGATACGTCTCGCGGCCCAATATCGATCCTGAGTGGAACGCCCTTCCCCTCCCATTCGTAGTATTTGGCGCCCGGCTTCATGCCATCGCGCGCGTCCAGGTGCACCCGGACTCCTCCAGCCGCGAGGACCTCACGTAAGCGATCGGCCACTTCCATCACGCGCGCCTGCTCCTCGTCCGTACGATAAATTGGGACGATGACGACCTGGTATCGTGCCAGCTTGGGCGGGATGACGAGTCCCTTGTCATCGCCGTGGGTCATGACGAGTCCGCCGATCATGCGCGTTGAGGCGCCCCACGAGGTGCTCCAGACGTAGTCCAGGCCTCCGTCGGCCGTCTGGTATTGCACGTCGAAGGCACGGGCGAAGTTCTGGCCCAAGAAATGGCTCGTAGCCGCCTGGAGAGCTTTGTTGTCTTGCATGAGTCCTTCACACGCATACGTGCGCACGGCCCCCGCGAAGCGTTCGCGCTCGGTCTTGAGCCCGGTGATCACCGGCATGGCGATGAAGTCTTCCATAAACGTCCGGTAGATCCCGAGCATTTGGCGTGCTTCGGCCTCGGCCTCGTCCTCGGCAGCGTGGGCCGTGTGGCCCTCCTGCCAGAGGAATTCCGTGGTGCGAAGGAAGAGCCGGGTACGCATCTCCCAACGCACGACGTTCCCCCATTGGTTCATGAGGACGGGAAGGTCGCGCCAGCTTTGAATCCACTTGCCGAACATGGCGTAGATGATGGTCTCCGACGTGGGTCGGATCACCAACGGTTCTTCGAGTTTTTTGCCGCCGCCGTGGGTCACCACCGCCGTCTCCGGCGCAAAGCCCTCCACGTGTTCGGCTTCGCGAGCCAAGAAACTCTCCGGGATGAACAGAGGGAAATAGGCATTATCGTGGCCCGTCTCTTTGAACATCCGATCGAGGGCGGCCTGCATGTGCTCCCAAATGGCGTACCCGTTGGGCCGGATGACCATGCACCCACGGACTGGACTGTAGTCCGCGAGCTCTGCCCGGGCGATCACCTCGTTGTACCACGCGCTAAAATCCTGGGCGCGCGGCGTCAGTTTCTTATCCGCCATGCGTGTTTCCCTGCCTAGTCAGCGATCATCAGGATCCCGGAGCCGCGACGGACGCCGACAGCGCCGCGGGTGAGGGCACGAGCGCCACGAGTGCATCGGCGACACCGTCGATCGGCACTGGCTGCTGTGTCCCATCGGCCAGGCGTTTGAGCATGACTTCACCGCGCGCCCTATCGTCCGGCCCGATCACAATCGCGTACTTGGCGCCCCGGGCGTGCGCGAGGCCGAGCTGCTTCCCGAGTCCCGTCATCCGGAAGCTGTACTCGACCCTGCAGCCTCGTTCCCGAAGCTCATGGGCCAGATGGAGCATATGGGGGAGGTCGCCTTCGGTGGCCCCGGTCAGGAACACGTCCACGGCGGCGGGCACGTCGGGGACCAGACCTCGGTCCTTGAGGATCTCACTGAGAACGACATCCCCCATGCCGAACCCCAGCGCCGGCAGGTCGTTCCCGCCGACGGAGTTGAGAAGATCGTCATAGCGACCGCCGCCACAGATGGCCCGGAACCGGCGCCCGACGTCAAACAACTCGAATACGATGCCGGTGTAGTAGTCGAGGCCGCGAACGATCGAGAGATCGACGTCCACATAGGTGCCGAGCCCCATGGCCTGGAGCGCGTCTACGGCCTGGCGAAGCGGAGCGCCTGCTGTCTGCCCACCCGGCACGGAGGACAACGCGTCCTCGACCGCCTCCCATCCGCTGAGGGAGGCCGTGCGGAGAACGGTCTCGATCGCGGAGCCGGTCATACCTTGATCATCCAGCATGCCGCGTATCTTGTCCGGGCCGGCCCGCTCGAGCTTGTCCACCGCCTGGTAGGCCACAGCCAACTGGTCAGCCGGTACTCCCCCGCCCTGTAGCAACACCTCGAGCACCCGGCGATCCGATACCCGGGCCTGAACGTCGTGCGCGGTCAATCCGAACGCCCGCACGGCGTCGAGGGCGAGCGCGATGATCTCGGCGTCCCCCACGGGTCCCGGCTCGCCGAGGACGTCGCAATTGAATTGGAAGTGCTCACGCAACCGCCCGCGCTGTTGGCGCTCATAGCGAAACAGCTGGGAGATGGCGAACCACCGAACCGGCTTCTTGAGGGCCGTGGCACGGGCGGCCACCATCCGGGCCAGCGTCGGCGTCATTTCCGGACGCAGCGCCACTCGGCGGCCGCCCTTGTCCTCGAAGGCGTAGAGCTGTGCCATGATCTCCTCGCCGCTCTTGGCCGTGAACAACTCCAGGGACTCGAGAGGGGGGCCGTCGAACTCCTCAAAGCCATATCGCGACGCGACCCTTCGCCACGTCGAGAAGATGTAGGCGCGAAGCGCAAGCTGTTCGGGGTAGAAATCGCGAAAGCCCGGGAGGGCCTGGGTTGGCATGGGGGGGAAGATAGCACCCCCATCAGCCCTGCTCCACCACCTCAGATGGGCGCGAGCCCCAATTCACTCAGGACATCACCAACGGTGTGAAAGGATCCGGTCACTAGGACTGTCCCGGCGCCGCCCTGCACCTCCCGGATGGCTTCCTGGAAGTCCGGAATGAGCCTCCACGTCGCTCGCTGAGGCGGTCGGCTCGGATCGCTCAGCCACCGGTTGAGCCAGTCTAGGTCCCACCCCCGGGCCCGAGCGGTCGGTGCCATCGTCAGCACCCCGCGGTCGACCACGGTATCCAACAGCACGAGCATCGTCCCCCAGTCCTTGTCCCCAAGGATCGAGACCAGGGCGTGGAGCGGGCGTCGGACGGGCTCGTCTTCGAGCGCGGTCACCAGGGCCTGGACCCCGTCGGGATTGTGGGCCACGTCGAACAGCCACTTCCCCGCGGATTGAAGCCTGCCGGGCAGGCAGGTGCTGGCGAATCCAGCAGCGGTATCGGACGGGCTCGGCCGGTAGCGCGGCGGCAAGGCCTCGAGGAATGCCTCCGCCACTGCGGCGTTGCGCCGCTGATGAGCGCCACGCATGCCCAACGCCCCTTCCCACCGGCGGCCCACCGGCACAATGCGCACGTCCGCCGTGGCGCGCACATCGGCCGCGCGAACGGCCAGGCCTGCTTCCCGTTCCAGGACCCGGCGCACATCCGGATCTTCCTCGCCAATGATGAACGGAACCCCCGGCTTGGCGATCCCCGCCTTCTCCCGAGCAATGTCTTCGAGGCTCTCTCCCAGGTACTTCATATGATCGCGGGCAATGCGCGTCACGCCACTCGCGAGAGGGGCGACGACATTGGTGCTATCCAGCCGCCCGCCGAGTCCTACTTCGGCCACCACGATGTCGGCCCCGCGCGCGGCGCAATCGGCGAAGGCAATGACGGTGGTCACCTCGAAGAACGTCGCGCCCATAACCTCACAGCGGGGCCGAAGCCGCTCGGTCCACATCGCGACTGCCGCTTCGCTAATGGGGATGCCGTCGACCAGGATGCGTTCGCGAAACGAGCACAGATGTGGCGATGTGTACAGCCCAACGCGCCACCCCGTTTCTCGGAGGGCGGACGCCAGGAGGGCGGCAACGCTGCCTTTGCCATTCGTGCCGCCGACGTGCACCACCTGAAAGGTGTCCTGAGGATTCCCGAGATCGTCGAGCAAGGCCCGGGTGGTATCCAGCCCAAACTTGATGGTGGTGGTACGGGGATAGAGAAACGCCAGAGCGTCCTCGTATCTGAGGGCCATCAACTGGCGTCGGTGAGATCGTCGCGGGGCGGGCCTCGTTGCATGTGACGCAGCAGCCGCGCGGTCGTATCGCGCAGGGAGCGTCGCGGCACGACCTGATCGATCTGGCCATGCTCCAGCAGGAATTCCGCGGTTTGGAAGCCTTCGGGCAAGTCCTGTCCGATCGTCTGTTTGATGACACGCGGACCGGCGAATCCGATCACCGCTCCGGGCTCGGCGAGGATCACATCGCCCTGCATGGCAAAGGAGGCGGAGACGCCGCCCGTGGTGGGATCGGTCAACACCGAAATGTACGGAAGCGCAAGCGATTGAAGATGGGCAATGGCCGCGGACGTCTTCGCCATCTGCATGAGCGAGATGACTCCCTCCTGCATCCTGGCGCCACCGGACGTACAGACGAGTACTAGTGGACGCTTCTTCTCGGCTGCGTGTCGGGCGAGGCGGGCGATTTTCTCGCCCACCACGGCGCCCATCGACCCGCCCATGAAGCGGAAGTTCATGACGCCCAAGGCGCAGGAGATGCCATCGATCCGGCAGGTACCCGTGTAAACCGCTTCGGAATCCCCCGCCTTCTTGTAGGCCGCGGCCAGACGCTCGGCATACTGCTCGAACTCGAGCGGGTCGCGCGAGCGGAGATTGCGAAACAGCTCCCGCCAGGATCCTTCATCGGCGAAGAGCTCGATGTACGCTTCTGCAGAAAACCGACCGTGATACCCGCATTCCGGGCACACGTTCGCGCCGCGCTCAAAGCGCTCGCGAATGTCGACGTGGCCGCAGCCCTCACACTTCTCCCAGGCGTCGGGTGGAATCTCTCGGCGCTCGCGCTGCGCAGGCCGGGGCTTCCGCTCCTTTTTGAACCAGGCCATCACCGGCATTGGCTCAGTATGCGGAGGGAGGACGGGAGCGGGTGCGGATGCGGGGGCGCGTGCGTGACCGGATGGATCGGAGGCATATGCACGGATACAATCTCGGCCCCGGAGCCAGACTGCGCCAGACCTGACCCTCTAACCTATTGTCATATTTCGAGATAGCCGCTCATTCGCGAGTCCCACGCGACCCGGAGCGCGAGCCCGAGAGCGAGAAAGGTCACCAGCAGGAACGAGCCGCCGTAGGAGAAGAACGGCAACGGAATGCCTGTGATCGGCATCAGGTTGGCGGTCATTCCGACGTTCTCGAACACGTGGGTGAAGAACAACCCCAAGACGCCGAAGGCCACGAGGCTGGAAAAAGGGTCTGTGGCCCGACGGGCGATCCGAAGCAGGACCAAGAAGAACCAGAAGAAGAGCGCCAGCGCGACGATCACCCCGACAAAGCCGAGTTCCTCACCGAGAACCGGAAAAATGAAGTCCGTATGCTGCTCGGGAAGAAACGCAAGCCGTTTCTGAGGACCGTTGAGGTATCCATTGCCCAGCCATCCGCCGGAGCCGATGGCCACCTTGGATTGAATGGCGTGATATCCGGCCGCGGTCGGATCGACTTCGGGATTGAGGAAGGTGAGCAGGCGGCTCTGCTGATACGGCGCCAACCGCTTCCAGATCGGGATCGCGATCGCCCCCATGGCCATGTTCGCGACGTAGACGACGACTCCTTCCGCCAGATACGGCCGCCACGCCAGCAGCAGCGCGGCCAACAAGACCATCCAGACGCCCCAGGCCCAGGTGTTGAACGCCAGCAGCAGGCTGAGCGCCGGTGAAAGAAGAAGAACGAGGAGCGATGGACGGGTCCCGGCCCAATACAGCATCGCTATCAAGATCCCGCCAAACACCATGGCGCTCCCGAGGTCCGGTTGCCGGAGGACGAGCAGGAACGGCACCCCCGCGATCAGGCATGGCGTCACCACGTCACGGAGGGTGTCGGGCGGAACGCGAACCCCCACGAGATAACGCGCCAGCATGAAGACGACCGCGAGCTTGGCGAATTCGGCTGGCTGCCCCAGTCGGACCCCGCCGATGGTCAACCAGCTCTTGGTGCCGGCTGCCGTGCCCGCCCCGGTGCCCGCGATGAGCACCAACACGAGGAGGATGATGGCCACGCCGTACAGCACCGGGGCGATCCACTCGAAGAGACGGAACGAGACCCGGAAGATCAGTGTCGCTCCGCCCAAGCCGATGAGCACCCACGCCAGCTGTCGCTTCCACGCCCCTGCCGCCAGGCTAGGCACATCGGTCTGACCGGCGGAAAACAACACCGCGAGTCCAAAAACCAGGAGGAGGGCGGTCGTCACCATGAGGGGACGGTCGAGACCGAGTGTTCTCATCGCCGCGGCACCAGCGGGGCGGGCGCGTAGGTGGATTCAGGCGGCAGGGCCGGTGGCGCGACGACCACGCTATCGCGCGAGATCGACACCGCGCGGGGGGCGGAGTCTTGCGGAGCCTCCAGAGCCAACAGTCCTGCCGTTTGCGACGGGGCGGCCTGGGGCCCCAGCAGATACCGGCGAATGGCCTTGACGACATAGGGCGCCACGGTCGAACCGTGCTCGGCAAACTCCATGATGGCGCCCACAATGATCTCCGGCTCCTCGGCTGGTCCGAACCCAACGAACCACCCATGGTCGTCCCCGTGGGCATTCTGCGCGGTTCCCGTCTTCCCGGCCACTGCGATGTCGGACTGGCGGCTCCCGGCGGCCGTTCCGGTGGCCACCACCGCGATCATGGCACGACGGAGGACCGCAAGATCTTCGCGGCTCAAGCCAAGGTTGTGCTGTCCACCTGGGGCCGCCGCCACAAGGTACGGACGCACCGCCGTGCCGTTCCCGGCCAACGCTTGATAGAACTTGGCCATGTTGATGAGCGTTTGGGTGTTTTCGCCTTGGCCGATCGCAAAGTTGAACTCGGCCCCGGGGCGACTCCACCCGCGAGGCCCGTACACCCGGTCGAAGTACGCGGTTGACGGGGGGAAGATGGGATTCAGTTCGTTCGAGAGGTCGATGCCGCTGCGCTCCCGGAACCCCATTGCAGTGCCTTCGCCGAGGATCGCGTTGATCCCCAGGCGCACTCCGAGTTGATAGAAGTAGACGTCACAGCTCCGCTCGATCGCGCCAATGAGGTTCAAACGGCCGTGCCCTTCTCGTTTCCAGCAGCGAAAGAACCGGTTCCCCAGTTGGAGACCGCCGCGACAGGGTTGCGGCATGGTCGTGTTGTACGCCACCAAGCCCTTCTTCAGCCCCATAGCGGCGATGGCCAACTTGAACGGCGAGGCGGGCGGGTAGCGGGCTTGAATGACGCGATTGATGAGTGGATAGGAGGAGTCTCCCCGCAGCGCCCGCCATTCTTGGGCGGAGATGCCGCCGATGAAGGCGTTCGGGTCGAAGGACGGCACTGAGTAAAGCGCCAGGACTTGCCCGGTCGGGGTGAGGGCGACGAGGCCGCCCCGCACGCCGCGCGCGTCGGCCTGCCAGAGACTGTCGACATACTCCTGCAAGTCGAGGTCGATGGTGGTCCGGATGGGCTTCCCGCTGACCGGCAAGACCGGGGCCGCGACGCCTTCCTCCCGCACCAGTTGTCCGGCGGCGCTGACCTCGATGTACCGCACCCCTGGGCGCCCGCGGAGCACGTTGTCATACTGGGCTTCGAGGCCGGTGCGCCCCACCAGTGTTCCCATACGCGCCCCCGGGAAGCGGTCTCGCTCGAGGTCCTGATCGCTGACCTCTCCTACAAATCCAATGACGTGCGCTACCACGGGGCCCAGGGGATAGTACCGCTTGGGCTCGGATTCGATGACGAGACCCGGCACGAGCGGGCGGTGCTCTTCGAGGCGGGAGACCACTTCGAACGACGCGTCTCCAACCAGGAGGGCCGGCATATGGGGCGCGCGCCGGAAACGCTTGAGCACCTGATCGATTATGTCCGGGGTCAGTTCCACGATCTGTCCCACCCGGAGCAAGACCGCGCGCAGTGAGTCTTCGGACGGCGCGAGCAATTTCACCGCGTACCCGGGCACATTCTCCGCGATGACCCGGCCGTGGCGGTCCAGGATCAGACCCCGTGGTGGGGTCAGCGGAACCGGGCGCACGCGGTTGTGCTCGGCTCGCAAGCGAAACCGTTCATGCTCGATGACTTGCAGCCGGAAGAATGCCCCGACAAGCACCACGAAGGCCACCGCGAGGACCCATTGGACCACGCGGGCGCGTTCTCGGAGCCGGTAGGAGTGGAACTGATTCATTCGTCGAGGCGGATCGCCAGCCAATCCTTGAAGACAATGAGGGTCACGACGCCAGCGGCCGCGGTGGAGACGGCCAGGACCGGCGACCACGTGACCATGTGCCGCAACACGCGGCCGCCGCCAGCCCCGCTCGATACCAGCACAATCAAATCGCGCAGCCACACACCGGCCCCGATGAAACCGGCGTGGACCAGGAGGTTGTCGGCAAAGAACACCGCGCGGCCCCACGCCGCCAAGTATCCTACCACGGTATGGGCGAGCGCGGCGGCTCCAAACCGTGCTGGGGTCAGGGCATCGGAGGCGAGGCCGACCAGAAAGCCCGCCACGGCGGCGTTTCCCGTGCGGGTCCGGATCGCGTAGATCATGAGCGCCAGCAGCAGGAAATCCGGGGCGAAGCGTTGATCCCACAGCCGCGGCCGGACGTAGAAATGCAGTCCGACGAGCAGCACGACGATTACGGCGAATCGCGCCCGACTCCCCCGATCAGCCATCGGAGCCCGCCGCCGGCTGAAAGGCCTCCGGCACCGGTCGGCGGAGCGCTCCAGTCAGGATCAAAACATGCCGGACTTGATCGGGACTCACCATCGGTCTCACCAGGTAGACCCGCTCCCACTCCGCAGATTCTCGCGCCACCCCGACCACCACTCCTATGGGGATGCCCTTGGGGAACACGCCACCGAGACCCGAGGTCAGGACGACGGACCCGGCCGGCACGCTGTCCCGGTACGGGACGCCCCGGAGTTCGAGCAACGGGACCCGGCGCGCGGCGGGCGCGGACGGCGCCACCACGCCGGCGACGGCGCCGTCAGCGGTGAAGGCGCTGGCGCGAAACTCGGGGTGGGCCCAGGTGGTTGCCATGCTGGACTGGGTCTCGACGGATTGGATGACACCGATGAGCCCCTCGGGAGCCACGACCGGCTGGAATTGGGCGACACCGTCCGCCGAGCCGGCGCCGAGGAGCAGCGTGAGCCCATCGGTCGCCTGTGCCTGGTGGAGCACTTCAGCGGACACGAATGGGACGCGCAGGCGTTCGGTCAACCCGAACAGCTGGCGCAGTCGCTCGTTCTCCGCCTCCAGGCCCGGCAGTCCCTGCACAACCGCTGCCAGGGAATCGCGTTGGGCTTGCAGCGCGCGCAACCGCGACCGACCGGCCTTGCTCTCTTCCGCCCGTTCTTGCAGCCAGACCAGCGGACGCAGCACGGTACCGCGGACGATCCCCGCCATGGCGTGGGCCCGCGCCGGTGGCGCGAACAGCAGGCCTACGGAGATCAGACTGCAGATAAGGAAAAGCCCGGCATCACGGCGGCTATGCGAGCGATCCGGCGCGGGAAGCATACCTTACTTGTCGAGCACGCTCTTGTACTTGTCGTACTCGTCCAAAATCCTGCCAGTGCCGCGGACGACGCAGGTCAGCGGGTCCTCGTCGATGTGAATCGGCAGCCCGGTTTCCTGAGAGAGCAGGACATCGAGCCCGCGAATGAGGGCCCCACCCCCGGTCATGACAATGCCGCGGTCGACGATGTCGCTAGCCAATTCGGGCGGCGTGATCTCGAGCGCCCGGCGTACGGCATCGACGATCTGCTGAACTGGCTCTTGCACCGCCTCGCGGATCTCACTCGAGTGCACCCGGACGGTCTTCGGAATGCCAGACACCAGATCCCGGCCCTTGACCTCCGTTTCCGACTCCTCCCCCATCGGAGCCGCCGATCCGATCTTGATCATGATGGCTTCGGCGGTGGGTTCGCCGACCAGGAGGTTGTAGTTCTTCCGCATGAACTGGACGATGGCTTGATCCAGCTCATCCCCGCCGATGCGAAGCGAGCAGTCCGACACGATCCCCGAGAGGGCAATGACCGCGATTTCCGTGGTGCCACCCCCGATGTCGATCACCATGTTGCCAGTCGGGGTCTCGACCGGGAGGCCGACGCCGATGGCGGCGGCCATGGGCTCGGCCACCATCGACACTTCCTTGGCACCGGCGGTTTCCGCAGAATCACGCACGGCCCGGCGCTCGACTTCGGTGATGCCCGACGGGACACAGACGATGACCTTGGGTTTCACCCGAAACACATGCTTGTCGATGATGGTCTTGAGGAAGTAGCGGAGCATCCGTTCGGTCACATCGAAGTCGGCGATGACGCCATCCTTGAGTGGCCTCACCGCCATGATGCCGTCCGGGGTGCGGCCCAGCATCCGCTTGGCCTCGAGCCCGATCCCTTTGATCCGCCCCGTGGATTTCTCGATGGCCACGACCGAGGGCTCGTTCATCACGATCCCCTCGCCCTTGACGTAGATGAGCGTGTTCGCGGTGCCGAGGTCGACCGCGATCTCGTTCGCGGGGATGAGCGACCCCAGTTTGAAGCTGGGCAGTTTCATGTAAGGCCGATTATCTCAGTAAAGAAGCTGTAAACTAATGGGCGCGCCCCGGCAGAGACAAGTTGCCTCAGCGCCCCGTGCTGCCAAACCCCCTGTCCCCACGCTCGGACGCCGGGAGCATCGCAACCGGCCGGAACTGAACGTGTTCCACGGGGGCCATCACCATCTGCGCAATCCGCATCCCTCGGGTCACCCGAAAGGGCTCCGCCCCGAGGTTCACCAGCGCCACCATCAGCTCCCCCCGGTAGTCGCTGTCGATCGTGGCAGGGGTGTTCGGCAGGGTAATCCCCTCCCGGAACGCCAGCCCGGATCGGGGCCGAATCTGGCACTCGTACCCTGCTGGGACCGCGATTTGAAGCCCGGTCCGGAACAATCGCCGCTCCATGGGGTTGAGCGTCCCGTCCTCGGCGCTGGCCAGGTCGTAGCCGACGGCCCCCGGCGTCGCCAGGCGGGGCAGCGGCAGGCCGTCCCCGTGCGGCAGGCGTGTGATCAGCACCTCGATCACGGTGCTACACCACCGTTTCCACGCGCTCGAGTGGAAGCCCAAAGGCCTCGGCCACCCCGGGATACACCACTCGACCCTCCACGATATTCAGTCCCAGCCGGAGGGCGGGATCCTCGCGGCAGGCATGCTTCCACCCCAGGTGTGCAAGTCGCAGGCCGTATTGCAGGGTGGCATTGGTCAAGGCGAGGGTCGACGTCCTGGGCACCGCGCCCGGCATATTCGCCACGCCATAGTGCAAGATGCCATCCACGAAGTAGGTCGGGTCCTCGTGGGTCGTCGGGCGAATGGTCTCGACGCATCCCCCTTGATCCACGGCCACGTCGACGATAACCGTGCCCGGCTTCATTTCCTTGAGATCCGCCCGGGTGACGAGGCTGGGAGCCTTGGCCCCGGGGACGAGGACCGCCCCGACGACGAGGTCGGCGCGCCGAATGGCGTCAAGAATGTTATGCCGGTTCGAGTACGCGGTGTCCACGTTTGCGGGCAAGACATCCGCCAGGTAGCGCAGGCGATGGAGATCGACATCGAGAATGGTGACGTGGGCGCCAAGTCCGGCCGCCATTTTGGCGGAATTGATGCCGACGACCCCACCACCGATGATCACCACTTCGCCTGGCGATACGCCGGGCACGCCGCCCAGGAGGATGCCGCTGCCCCCAAAGATCTTCTCGAGGTACTTCGCGCCCTCCTGGACGGCCATCCGGCCGGCGACTTCTGACATCGGCGTCAGCAACGGGAGTTCGCCGCTGTCGAGTTGCACCGTCTCGTACGCGACCGCGATGGCGCCGGAATCGATGACCGCCCGGGTCAAGGGCTCGGAGGCGGCGAAATGAAAATAGGTGTAGATCACTTGACCCCGTCGCATGCGAGGCCACTCCTCGGCGATCGGCTCCTTCACCTTCATGATGAGATCGGCCGTCTTCCAAATCTCCTTGGGATCAGTGACGACCTCGGCACCCGCATCGCGGAAAGCATCGTCCTCGAACCCACTCCCCAACCCGGCCCCTGTCTCGACCAGCACCCGGTGGCCCGTCGAGACGAAGGCTTCAACGCCTCCTGGAACGAGGGCAATCCGATTCTCGTTGGACTTGATCTCTTTCGGTACGCCGATCTGCATCGCGGAACCTCGAGACGGAAAGGGTCGGGCTACTGAGGTCCGAGGCAGACCATCGTCTGCCGTGACGGGCCGTAATACTCTGCAGCCAGAGCAGCGACCTCCTCGCCGGCGACGGCGTCGATCCGGCGGATCGTGTCCTCGACGGAGCGATACGGCTCCCCGTACAACTCGATCGTCGCCAACCGGGTCATACGGCTGTGCGGTGTCTCTAGCGCCAGGATGACCTGCCCCCGCAACTGCCGCTTCCCATCCGCGACCTCCTTGCTGCTGAGCCCCTTCGCGGCCAGGAGGTCGAATTGCTCGCGGATCGCCGCCATCGCTTGGGAAGCGGTGCCGGGTTGGGTCCCAATGTACACACCGCACACGCCGGCCGCCTGATACAGCTGGTGATAGGCATAGACGTTATAGGCGAGTCCGAGCTCCTCCCGCATGTGCTGGAACAGCCGGCTCGACATGCCGCCGCCGAACGTGTTCGTCAGAATCGACAACGCATAGCGCCGCTCGTCCGTGTACGCAAACGTGTCCGTGCCGAACACGATGTGCGCCTGCGTGGTATCGCGATGCTCTCGACGCTCCACCCCGCGGGCCGCCTTCGCGGCGGCGATCGGCGGGCGGGCCGTCGTTTCCGCATGCTCGGCCAGCCACCCTTCTTCAGTGAGGCGCTCGAGCACGACGGCATGATCGACATTCCCGGCGGCGATGCAGACGACGTTGGCCGGATAGTATCCCCACCGATGCCGGTCTCGTAAGTCGGCCGCCGTGAGGGCCCGGACGGAGTCGGGGGTCCCCAGAATGGAGTAGCCATAGGGATGCCCGTTCCACATGGTCTCCGAGAGGAGCTCGAAGACGAAATCATCGGGGGTATCGAGGACCCCGTTGATCTCCTCCAGAACGACATTGCGCTCTGGCACCAGGTCGGCGTCACGCAGGAGCGGCCGACGCACCAGGTCGGTAAGCAAGCCAATGGCGACCGGGAGGTCGCTGTCGAGGATGTGGGCCTGAAAACTGGTGTGGTCGCGGCCGGTGTAGGCGTCGAGGCTGCCACCGCGAACCTCGAGTTCAAGGGCGATCTGTTGAGCGGTACGACGCTCGGTGCCTTTGAAGACCATGTGTTCGAGGAGGTGCGAGACCCCCATATGCGCAGGAGTCTCGTGCGCGCTCGCCGCCCGGACCCAAAACCCCACCGCCGCCGACCGCGCCCCCGGCATCCGCTCGGTGAGAACCGTCAGCCCATTCTCGGCGCGCGAGCGGAAGAGCCCGGTGTCGAGCTGAACGGTCTCCACCCGACTCAATCCTTCGGCAGGAGCGCTTTCCGGGACAGCTTCATGCGTCCACGTTCATCCACCTCGAGCAACTTCACCTTCACGACGTCCCCGCGCTTGACCACGTCCTCGGTCTTTTCCGTCCGCGCGTGCTGGAGTTCGCTGATGTGCAGCAGCCCCTCCACCCCGGGAAGAATCTCGATGAACGCGCCAAAGGCTGTGGTGCTCTTGACCGGACCCTCATAGATCCTGCCGACCTCGGGCTCGGCTACGATGGCGGCGATCATCTCCTGCGCCTTCTCTCCGCCCTCGCCACCCACAGAATAGATGGTGACCAGCCCGCTATCATCGACGTTGACCCGTGCCCCCGTCGCGTCCTGAATCCCGCGGATGGTCTTCCCCTTTGGTCCGATCAAGTCACCGATCTTGTCAGGCTTGATCTGTATGCTGATGATGCGTGGCGCGTACAACGACAGCTCGGGACGTGGCGCGCTCAAGGTCTTCCCCATCTCCTTGAGAATGTGGAGTCGTGCCTTGCGAGCCATCCCAAGGGCGTCCTTGAGGATCTTGAGATCGAGACCCTGGATCTTGATGTCCATTTGGATGGAGGTGATCCCGGCTGCGGTGCCGGCGACTTTGAAATCCATGTCGCCGAGGTGATCCTCTGATCCCAGGATGTCGGTCAGCACGGCAACCTGATCGCCTTCCTTGATCAGGCCCATGGCGACTCCGGCACACGGCGCCTTGAGCGGGACACCCGCGTCCATCAGCGCCAGCGACCCGCCACACACCGTCGCCATGGAACTCGAGCCGTTCGATTCGAGGATCTCCGAGACGACCCGCAGCGTGTAGGGAAAATCCTCGTACCGCGGCAAGAGGGGCTGCAGCGCGCGCTCCGCCAAAGCGCCGTGACCGATCTCGCGGCGACTGGTGCCGCGGATCATCCGGACCTCGCCAGTGGAAAACGGCGGGAAGTTGTAATGGAGCATGAACGACTTCGTCGTCTCGCCCGCCACGTCGATGCTGTCGATGCGCTGCTCGTCGTCGGCGGTGCCGAGTGTGACCGAGACCAGTGCCTGGGTCTGCCCGCGGGTGAAGAGCGCCGATCCATGGGTGCGGGGGAGCAGCCCGACATCGACGGTGATCGGACGCACCGTGTCAGTCCCGCGGCCATCCACCCGCTCGCCCGTCTCCAAGACCTGTTCGCGCATGGCCCGGTATTCAATGTCTCCGAGCTCACCGGAGATCTCGCGCGCGGCATCGGGGAACTCCTCTGCCAGACGAGCGGCGACGTCCGCCTTGACCACCTTCACATTCGCGGCCCGGGTCGCCTTATCGGCGCCCTGAATCGCCTTCCGAATGGGGGCATCGCCCCACTCCCGCACGCGGGCCACCAAGGCCGCGTCGGGCTCAGGCTTCGTCCACGACATCTTCTTCACCGCCGACTTTTCCATCACCGGCTTGGCGATGTCGAGGAGCTTCTGGATGCCCTTGTGCGCCACCTTGAGCGCATCGAGCATATCGGGTTCCGAAAGTTCGAGCGCGCCCCCTTCAACCATCACAATCGAATCGGCACTGCCGCTCACGGTGAGGTCGAGTTCCGAGAACTCGAGTTGCTGGAACGTCGGATTCAGGATCCAGTGGCCATCCACGCGTCCTACCCGGAGCCCGGCGATCGGCCCATTCCAGGGAACAGACGAGATCGAGAGCGCAATGGAGGCTGCGAATAACCCCAGAACGTCTGCGTCGTTTTCCTGGTCGGCCGAAAGGACGGTTACGAAGACTTGCACCTCGTTCTTGAACCCGTCTGGAAAGAGCGGTCGGATCGACCGGTCGATCAGCCGGCACGCGAGAACTTCCTTGTCCGACGGCCGCCCCTCTCGTTTGATGAAGCCGCCGGGAATCTTGCCGGCGGCGTAGGTCTTCTCGCGGTATTCGACCGTCAGCGGGAAGAACGGAAGTGTAGAAATGGAGGGGGAGACCGTGACCGCCGCGAGCACGACCGTGTCGCCAAAGCGGAGGTACGCCGACCCCGAGGCCTGTTTGGCCATGCGGCCGGTTTCGATCAACAGCGTCCGGCCCGCAAATTCAGTTTCAATCCGATGCACGTAGGTAGCCTTCGTCAGACGAGTACAGACATACAGAAAAGGCGTCCCGCGTACTCGTTCAGGACGCCCGTGCCAACCTGCTGTCCTAGTGGCGCAACCCCAATTCGTCGATCAGGGCGCGATACCCAGTCAGGTCGGTTCGCTTGAGATAATTCAAGAGGCGCCGGCGGGTCCCGACCATCTTGAGGAGGCCTTGCCGGCTATGGTGGTCCTTCGGGTGAGACCGAAAGTGCTCCGTGAGCGAATTGATCCGCTCGGTCAAAAGCGCGACCTGCACCCGGGTCGATCCCGTGTCGCGCTCGTTACTCCCGTGCCGGGCGACCACGGCCTGCGTGTCAACAGTCATTCGAGACTGGTCCTCACCTCATTCCATCGTGAACGAACAGCGCAACTCAAGGAAACACAATCTTTTGCAAGACTGGAAACTAACGCATCGGTGGCGCCCAAGGCAAGACCCGGCGACCGCCGGCCCGGCCGGTCGTCGAGGGTCCATCCGCGCGGCTCTAACCTGTTGTGAGAATGGAGGATACCTGGGCCCCGGCCGCGGCCCGCCTACCCGCCCGTGACGCTGGTCAGGACCCGGGTGATGTCGTTCCAAAAGACCAGCCCCATGAGGGAGATCAGCAGGAACAGGCCCACCGCCGTCAGCCGTTCCCGGAGCCTCAGCGAGAGCGGCCGCCGCATCACGCCTTCCGCCAGGAGGAATAGGAACTGGCCGCCATCCAGGATGGGGATGGGCAGGAGATTGAGGATCGCGAGGTTGATCGAGATGATCCCCATGAAGAATACGAACTGATCCAGGCCGAGTTGCGCGGCCTCACCCGCCAACTGCCCAATGAGGATCGGGCCACCCACTTCGCGGCGGGAGACCCGCCCCGAAAACATTCCGCGCACCGTCCTGACAATCAGGGTCGACTGATTGAGGGTCTCATTGAACCCGGCCATGATGGCGGCACCGAGCGGTTGCTCGATGATCTCCACCGCGGGATCGAAGCGGAACCCCATCTTGCCCACCACCCGGGTGGTGCCATCGGGATCGGTCACCTCTTCGGGCACGGGGGTCACGTGCGTGCGGATCCGGCGGCCGGCGCGCCCTATCACGATTTCGATTTCGGTGTTGGCGTTCTGCTCGATGATGTCGACCAGTTCGCCCCATTGGCTCACTTCGGTGCCGGCAAGCGACACGATCGTGTCTCCCTCCTCGAGCCCGATCGCCGAGGCCGGCTTGTCCGGAAGCACCTCACCCACAACCGATGGTTGCCACGGCTGCACCGCGACGGCCGCGCGGATGCGGGCCTCGAGCGCGTCATGGTGAATAGGCAGGATGAGGGGATCGCGGCCGGCCACCTCGATGACCACCGAATCGCCGGGCGCGGACCGGATCAGACGGACGACGTCATTCCACGACTCGACGGGGGAGCCCGCCACCGCGACGATCCGGTCACCAGGTTCGAGCTGGGTGAGGGACTCCGCCTCCGGTGGCACCAAGCTGTCAATGACCCATCCGACGGTCGTCACCGGGTTTACCGCGATGCCGTTCTTGGCAACGATATAGGTGAACGCGGCCCAGGCGAAGACGGCATTCATGGCGACCCCCGCCAAGATCACCACCATCCGCACCCAGACCGGTTTGGCCTCGAAGTACCCCTCCGGGGGCACGCCGACGTTCGTGCTCGTGCCCTCGAGCGCGCTGCTCGTCGCCTCCTCTTCCCGTGTCGCCATCTTCACATAGCCACCCAGGGGCAGCCAAGACACCGAGTACTCAGTCTCGCCACGCTTGAACGTGAGCCACCGGATCGGGCTCCCGAGGCCCAAGGAGAAACGGTGCACGTGAATCCCGGCGGCCTTGGCCGCCACAAAGTGTCCAGCCTCGTGGATGAAAATGAGGACCCCGAGGACCACGATCAGAGCCCCAATGGCGTACAAGAGCGTCATGACATCACCTCACGGGCCTGCGCCCGTGCCCACCCGTCCGCGTGGCGGACGGCATCGAGAGTATCGGCCGGTTCAACGGCGTGCCTATTCAAGACGGCACCAATGATCTCCTGGATTCGCCCGAAGCCGATCCGTCTGTCCAGAAAGGCGGCCACGGCCACCTCGTTCGCCGCATTGAACACGGTGGGCGCGGTGCCGCCCGCCCGGCCAGCATCCAGGCCCAGTTGGAACGCCCCAAACACCTCCGTGCGGACGGGCTCGAACGTCAGGGGCCCAGCCACCAGCGGGTCGAACCGTCGCGTCCCGTCGTCGGCCAGGCGCCGAGGGTGCGATAGCGCGTACAGAATGGGCAGCTCCATCGATGGAAACCCCAGCTGGGCAATCACGCTGCCATCGCGAAACTCCGTAAACGCATGAATGATGCTCTGCGGATGGACAACGACCTCCAGCGCCTCGTACGGTAAATGAAACAGATAATGTGCCTCGATCAGTTCCAACGCCTTGTTGACGAGCGTAGCACTATCGACGGTGATCTTGCTCCCCATTTGCCAGGTCGGGTGCTGCAACGCGTCCTCGACCGACACATCCCGTAACCGCTCCGCAGGCCACTCGCGAAAGGGCCCACCTGACGCCGTCAGAATCAACCGGCACAAGGCATGATCGCTGCCTGTCACACACTGCAGCACCGCGCTGTGCTCGGAGTCGACCGGGACGACCTCGCCACTCCCGCCGCGCGCCGCCTGGTCCACCAAGTCGCCGGCCATGACCAGGGTTTCCTTGTTGGCCAAGGCCACCCGCTTGCCCGCGCGCAGCGCAGCCAGGGTGGCATCTAGGCCGACCGCGCCCACGACGGCGTTGACAACGATGTCGACGTCGGGGTGGGTCGCGGCCTCGACCAGCACCTCGGGGCCCCCCGGGTCGATCCCCTCCTCGCCATTCCCGTGAACCAGGGCTGCAAACGGCGGATCCCACTCGCGGACCTGGGCGTCCAGCGCGTCGCGGTTGCTGCCGGCCGCGATGGCCACCAGCCGAAAATGGTCGCGGTGGCGGCGAAGCACGTTCAGAGTGCTCTGGCCAATCGATCCGGTGGACCCCAGGATGGCCACACCCTGCATCACAGGATTCCCATGGCCAAGTACAGAACGGTGGCGAGCGGGATCGCAAAATACAAGGAATCGAACCGATCCAAGACGCCGCCGTGCCCCGGAATGAGCGCACTGGAATCCTTGACGCCGGCCTCACGCTTGAGCAGCGATTCCAGGAGGTCGCCCACCTGGGCCGCCACACTCAGCACCCCACCGAAGACCAGTCCCTGCCACCACGACAGGGACCACCCCATCGGACGCAAGACAAGGGCCGAGTAGACAGGAACAGCCAAGAGGCCGCCGGCCACCCCTGCGATCGCCCCTGCGCGGGTCTTCCCTGGGCTCACCACAGGAGCCAGCTTGGGCCCGCCAATCGCGCGGCCTCCAAACATCGCGGCGGTGTCGCATACCCACGTCACCACGAGGGGCAGGAACACCAGTGCCGTCCCAGCCCACGACATGGTGTCATGCCCGGCATGGCGGATAGGAATCAAGAACGCGGGCAATCCGCCGGCGTACACCGCCCCAAACAGGGTGACGCCCGCTGCGCCGAGCGGCCGATCCGCCGGCCCCCGGCTGGCCAGCAACCAGGTGAGGGTGACCAAGAGCCATGCGGCGACGCCAAGCGCCCAGACGGCCGCGGGGGCGAGGGCGGGGGCGGGGGGCGTCGTAGAACCGACGAGCCAATACGCACACAGCGCCGGGAGGGCTGCGGCCACGAGGCCGGGGGCGACCAACGCCTCGATGTCCCGATGGCGGGCCAAGGCGTACACCTCTCGGGCGCCGAGGACGCCTACGGCGGCCAGCGTGCCGGCCAGCAGCCAGCCGCCGACATACACGATGGCGATGGCGAGGGGGACGGCGACTGCCACGAAGCCGATCCGCTGCAGGAGATTGCTCGACATTACGCGGACACGCGTCCGAATCGGCGATCGCGGCGTTGGAACTCGAGGATGGCCTCGAAGAGATGGTGGCGGGTGAAATCCGGCCACAACACGGGGGTGATATACAGCTCCGCGTAGGCCAACTGCCACAACAGGAAATTGGATAGTCGGAGTTCCCCGGAGGTCCTGATGAGGAGATCGGGATCGGGCCATGGAGCAGTATGCAACTGCTCGGCCAACCGGCTCTCGTCGATGTCCCGTGGGGAGAGCCGTCCCTCGGCCACTGCTTGGGCGAGATGCCGCGCCGCGCTGGTGATCTCCGCGCGCGAGCCATACGAAATGCAGAGATTCAGCGCCAGGTTCTCGCCGCCGCTGGTCTCGGCGACGATCCGGTCTACGGCCCCGCGGGCGGCCGGTGTCAAGCGGTCGATCTCGCCGAGCACCGAGACCTTGACGCCGTTGGCCCTGAGTTCGTCCAGTTCCTTGGCAATGTAGTGTTGCAGCAACGCCATCAGGGCTTCGATTTCGGTCGGCGGCCGTTGCCAGTTTTCTTGGCTGAACGCGAACAGGGTCAACACCTGAACGCCGGCTTCGAGGGCCCCTTCCACCACTTCGCGGACAGCCTTCATGCCCGCCCGGTGGCCATAAGGGCGCGGCATGGAGCGCTCCCTGGCCCAGCGGCCGTTGCCATCCATGATGATGGCGATGTGCGTCGGGACGGCGCCGTGGAGTTGGATTTGGGACAGGAGGTCGTCGCTCATCGCAGCCAGCTATACTTCCATGATCTCGGCTTCTTTGCCCTGGATGAGCGCATCGATCCGATCGGCCTGCTCATCCGTGAGCTTCTGCACTTCCTTTTCGCCGCGCTGTTTGTCGTCGTCGGAGACATGCTTGAGGTTCTTGATCTTCCCGATCGCCTCGCCTCGCGCATGCCGCACCGCCACCTTGCCCTCCTCGGCGAGTTTATGCACCAGGCGCACGAGTTCCTTGCGCCGTTCCTCGGACAAGGCCGGGAGCGGCACCCGGATCAGGGCGCCCTGTGCGGCGGGATTGAGGCCCAAATCCGCCTCCAGGATGGCCTTCTCGATGGCCGGTGCCAGGGACTTATCGAATGGCTGCACCGTCAGGAGCCGGGCTTCCGGTGCCGCAACCAGGGCCACCTGATTCAAGGGCACGGTGCTCCCGTAGGCCTCGACCTTCACCAGGTCGAGCAATGACGTCGTGGCCTTGCTACTGCGGATGGTGGAGAGCTCGCGCTGGGTGTTCTCGACCGCTTTCTGCATCATGCTGCGGGCGTTCTTGAGAATGTCGGCAATAGGTGATGTCATGAGACCAAGGTTCCGACCCGTTCGCCTTGGAGGGCGCGGACGATGGCGTCGGACTCCCGTATGTTGAAGACGACAATGGGCAACGCGTTCGCCTTGCATAGGCCAAAGGCATTCGCATCCATTACATCATAGCCCTTGATGAGCGCATCCTGGAACGACAACTCGGGGAGAAAGGCGGCATCCGGATCGGTCTTCGGATCGCTCGTGAACACGCCATCGACGTTCGTCGCCTTGAGAAGCACCTCGGCTTCCATCTCGAGGGCACGCAGGACGGCGGCGGTGTCGGTGGAGAAGAACGGATTGCCCGTGCCCCCCGCAAAGAGCACCACCCGTCCCTTCTCCAGGTGCCTGAGCGCCCGACGCCGAATGTACGGTTCCGCCAGGGACTCCATTCGGATGGCCGTCATGACGCGGGTATGCACCCCGCGCTGCTCGAGGGCATCTTGCATGGCCAGCGCATTGATCACGGTCGCCAGCATCCCCATGTAGTCGGCACTCACCCGATCCAGTCCCGCCGCACTGGCCTGCGTCCCGCGGATGATGTTCCCTCCCCCCACCACCACGCCGAGCGAGGTCCCCATCGCATGCACGCGCTTGACCTCGTTGGCCAACTCGCCGACGGCGTCATAATCGAGGCCCACACCGCGCTCTCCCGCCAACGATTCGCCGGACAGTTTGAGCAGCGCGCGCTGATACCCGTTGCCGTCCCCTCCTCTACCACCCACTAGTCGTCCCCGATCTTGAATCGGGTAAAGCGCTTGACGACGATGGCTTCGCCGAGCTTGCCAGCAGCCTCTTTGAGCAAATCGCCGACGGTCTTGCTATCGTCTTTCACGAACGGTTGCTCGAGCAAGCTGCGCTCTCCGACGAATTTTTTGAGCTTCCCTTCGACGATCTTCTCGCGAATCTGCTCCGGCTTTCCCTCCGCCACGACCTGTTCCTGGGCAATGCGTCGCTCCCGTTCCACCAGCTCGCCCGGAATGTCTTCCGGCGCTACGGCGATCGGGTCCGCCGAGGCCACGTGAAGGGCGATGTCTCGCGCGAGATTTTGGAAGTCCTCGGTGCGCGCCACGAAGTCCGTTTCACAGTTGAGTTCGACGAGGACCCCGACCTGCTGGTTGTGATGGATATAGCTGACCACCGCGCCCTGGGCGGCGCTTCGGCCGCTCCGCCTTTCGGCCTTGGCGATGCCCTTCATGCGGAGCAGGTCCGCGGCGGCGTCCATGTCGCCGTTGGCCTCTTCAAGCGCACGTTTGCAGTCCATCATGCCAGCCCCGGTCCGTTGCCGGAGCTCGCTTACGTGCTTTGAAGTGATCGTCTTCGTTGCCATCAGCTCTCTACTCTCCGTCGCGATAGGAAAACCGCCGCCCACACCCGGTTAGGGCGCCGGCGGCGGGCCCGTCACTCCATCGGTCCAGGCTAC
>JBFGLJ010000026.1:0-22241 GCA_041576235.1 Gemmatimonadales bacterium
CCCTCAACGATCTCGTCCAAACCGATCGAACCCGGGCTGGACTCGCGGAGGTCCAGATCGTCGCGCCCGATGGCACCCTGCTCTGGAGCACCAATACGGGATCAACAGCGGGCGCAGGCATACCGTTCGAAGCCGCCGCGGGCCTCGCCGCCGGCCAGGTACGCTTGGCGACCTCTCCGGACGGGTCGGAGCGCCACGCCTTCCTGCAACTGGCGTGGGGGAGGGTGGATTGGGCAATCGTGGCGCGCACCCCGACCCGGGAAGCGTCGTTGAGTGCACGCAGTAGCCGAGTATGGCTGACGACCGGCATTTTCGCGGTCGCGGCAATCGCCCTCGTCCTCCTCGTCGGCCGGTGGCTCGACCGGCGCCTGGTGGGGCCGTTGGTGCTCGCCGAGGATGTCGCCGTCCAAGTTGCGGAAGGCAACCTCGTCGATCCAGCATCGTTGCTGCCCGAGGGCAATGGCCGGCGGAGCCGCCTCATTACTGGGATTTCCACGATGGTGGACGCGCTTCACTCGCTCGTGACCGCCATCCATTCGGCGTCGGGCGAAGCCGCCGCGATGGCACAGCAGATCTCGGCCGCGACCGAGCAGATGTCCGCCTCGACGGAAGAGGTCGCGAGCACAACCAGTGATCTCACCGAGCGGGCCACGCGACAGGCCGCGCTGGTCCGCGACGCCTCGGACGACGTGACCCGGATCTTGACTATCGCGGAAGAATTGGACGCCGGGTCATCCGAAGCCGAGCAACGCAATGCGGCGCTGGCCGAATTGGCCCGCCTGCACAAGGAGCGACTGGATCGCAGCACGGCCGAGCTGGTCCGCCTCACCGAGGAGATCGAGAAGGGGACCCGCGAGGCGGAGGCGCTTGCCGAATCGTCGGTGGAGATCGAGAAATTCGTGACCCAGACCAAGGCCATCGCGAAGCAGACGCACATGCTGGCATTGAACGCAGCCATCGAGGCCGCGCGCGCTGGCGGGGAAGGCCGAGGGTTCAGCGTGGTGGCCGACGAGATCCGCAAATTGGCGGGCCAGGCCGCCGAGGCGGCGACCTCGACGGTGGACACCGTGCAAGGGGTCCTCGATCGCGTGCACCGGGCCCGTGAGCGATTGCTCCAGCTCGGAAAGAGTGGAATGGCTGCGCGCGGGGCTGCCGACGACGCAGCCGAGGGTCTCCGGCGGGTGGCAGCCGAAGCCGAGACGAACGACGCGTGGACCCGAGCCATCTCCAATTCCGCGGCAGAAGTGCGCGGGTTGGTGGCCGGCATTGTCGGGCGGATGCAGGAGATCTCAGGCGGAACCGACGATGTGGCCGCCGCGTCTCAGGAAATCGCTGCAGCGGCGCAGGAACTCAACGCCTCCACGCAGGAGGTCTCGACCTCGGCCGTGCGCTTGGCCGAGGCCGCCGAAAAGCTCACGGCGGCGGTGGGCGGCTTCAGGCTGCGGTCAGCTCGCCCCGACCCACCGCGGCGGGTGGATCGCCCCACCCAGACCCCGGCCTAGAGGCGGTTAGGCCGCGCCGGCGAGATACCCGTCGAGAATGCCCTCTTCCAGAATGTCCTTGGACGTGATGAGCCGAACGCCTTCGTCGCCCCATTCGCGCAACAGATGCTCGGCGACCTCCGCTCGGATCGCTCGCGCCGCGTCCGTTACGAAGTAGAGTCGCGTCTGGGGTCGGTGGCGCAACAGGCCTTCGATTGCATACTTGTTGCACACGTCGAGGGCCACGCCGTACATGACGATGACGTCGGGGTCGAGAACTCGCAGCACCGTATCCACGCTGGAGTTGGTGAAGACGTCGAACCAGTGCTTGTGAAAGAGGATGTCGCCGTCGTGCGCTTGGACCCGGGCGACGAGGGAGTCAAGGTCGGTGGGCTCCGGTTCGATCACCAAGGGATGCACCAAGGCCGTCTCGGGGATCTTCCGCTGCCCCGGGGTGCCCCGCATGCAGTGTTCCGGATAGGTCTCGCGGAAATCGGGCTCATCACTCAGTTCTCGGTGCCCAGAAACGTGGTCGTCCGCACTCGCGATGATGCGGATACCGTGGGTGTGAGCATAGTCGGTGAGTCGTTTGAGCACAGGGATAATCTCTTCCGCACCGGGGACGTAGAGCTTCCCATCGGGCCGCATGAAATCGACCTGTGTATCAACATCCCAAAACACAAGGTGTGTCATACCGGAGTCCTTCAGCGGGCGATGGAGCCGTGACCGCTAGGAAACGAGTGAGAGGCGGGGGTTCGGCCGGAACTCCCGCCCAATTTTCGCACACGGCCGCCCTTCGAGCAGCACGACATCGGCGGTGAAGTCAAACCGTCCCTGAAACAAGGAAGACCCGACGCCATAGGCGTCGGCGGGAACCCCGAGTGCCTCAAATTCCTGGATCTTCTCCACGGTGAACCCGCCGGAGACGACGATCTTGACGTCTTGGAACCCCTCGCGGTCGAGCGCCTTGCGCACATTCCACACCAACTGCGTGCACACACCGGTGGGTTTGAAGCGGCCCATCTGGGGAATCACCGACCGATCGACCAGCTTCTCACTGGTATCGAGTCGCACGCCATACAGCCGCTTCCCAAGCGCGCGCGCCACCTCGAGGGACGTCCGGACACAGTCATTCTCGAAATCCACTAGCGTAATGACTTGCACGTCGGTGGGGATGAATTCGGTGAACTTGAGCGTGGCCTTCACCGTGTCCCCGCCATAGGCCGCAATGAGGGCGTGGGGAACCGTGCCCACGCCCTCACTGCCCCACCACGAGGCCTGCGCGTCGGTCGACACGCCGATGGCTCCAGCGACGTGCGCGGCGTATCCGTCACCGGTCTGGACCAGCCAGTGATCGTGCCGCGCCGGAAAAAACATCACCTGCTTTGGTGCGGCGACTTCGACCACGCGGCGGGTATTGGTTCCGACCTTGGTGCGCCTCGCCAGCACGCCGAGGTAGAGCGTCTCGAGATGCGCAAAGGCGTCGTAGGGCCCCTCGATGAGGAGCACGGTTTCCCAGGGTTCCACCTCATCACCATCGTAGAGCGCGTGGACGGTCAAGTCCCCCCACTCGACGGCGCAGAGCTTGAGGATCGCGATGGCTTCGTCGACCCCACCGAGGAAGGCGTGGGTCTTCCCAAACACCTGCATCGTGACCCGCGGGCGGTAGCCGTCCGCCAGGAGGATCTCCCGGGCGCGCGCGAAGTACTTATCGGAGTAGTACCCGGCCCGCATCTTCTCGACTGGTAGATGGAAGATGCTCGGGTCCAGGCGTGGCCGCCGGGATGTCGCGGTGGTTTGGGGGGGAGTCTCAGTCGCCAAAGTGATCGCTCTTGAGCGCCGTCAGCAGGCGGCGCATGTGACGGACGTGCCGCGAGTCGGGGTAGTGGTCGAGGAGCCGCCGCAGTTCCGCCATCGCGCGTCCAGGATCGTTCAGCCGGTAGTCGTACAGATCGACCAGCACCAGGCCGATGCGCACGTCGTCGTCCGGCGGGAGTGGCTTGCTTGCACCCTCGCGTAGGTTCTTGAGCTCCATGACCGCCGCTGCTGGGATGCCAAGAGGGCCAGCCAGGAGGGCGGCCCGGCGGAGCGTCGCCTCCGTCCGGTCGCGCCGATTCTGGGCGCGTTCGCGGTACGCTTCGGCCGCCGCCTCATAATGTCCGCGGGCCACCATCGATTCAATAGCCGAGTAGCCTCCGCCCGCCCGAGTGAGGCCAACATTGCTAAGCGCGTGGGCGGCGAAATCGATCACCGGTTCGAGGACTCCGCTGATCAGGCCGACAACGAACCCGTACAGGGCCCACAGCGCTCCCGCCAGGAGCAATGCGCGAGGGGCCACCCCCATGACCGCCAGCAGCACCGCCACCGCCGTCCCAGCCAGCAACAAGGCACCGACGACGAGACGAAGCCCCCGAAGAGGGTCGTCGGTGAAGCGGTATTGTCCGGCTGCCTCGCGGAGTATCTTCCCGGTGCGCAAGTTGGCAACATATGAACGGTTGCGGAGCCCGGCAAGTTGACTTGCGGCCGACTCCGCTCTAAATCCCTCCTCTCTGGTCAGCGCAGGAGATCTCTTGCACGAACCCGTTTCTCGCCGCGATTTCCTCCACCTCACCGGCGTCGCGGCAGGAGCAGCCGTCCTTCCGCCGGCCACCCAACGCCGGTTCCCGAGCCCGGCACTTCATTTGCGGGGTGTGGCCAGGCCCGTCGCAGTCAGTTCCGCCAACGGCCTCGCCCCGGTCACCAAGGCGATGGACTTGGTGTTGAGCGGCTCAGACACGCTCGATGCCGCCGTCGAGGGCGTCAAGATCCAAGAACTGGACCCCGAAGACAGCTCCGTGGGGTACGGGGGATTACCCAATGAGGAGGGTGTGATCCAACTCGACGCCTCGTGCTTTCACGGGCCCACGAAGCGCGCCGGCGCGGTGGGCGCGTTGGAAGGCATCAAGACGCCGAGCGAGATTGCAAGACTTGTGCTCAAATACACCGATCACATCATGCTCGTCGGCGAAGGGGCCAAGCGGTTTGCGCTGTCGTATGGATATCGCGAGGAAGACCTCATGACGCCCAAGACGCGGCAGCGCTGGTTGCGCTGGCGGGCCAACCGAGGAGCCGACGACGATTGGCTGGACGTCCCAGAGGACGCGCCGACCATGGCCCGCCCAACCGGCACCATCAATCTGAATGTGGTCAACGCCGTGGGCGACATCTCGTCGGTGACGACCACGAGCGGTCTCGCCTGGAAAATACCGGGGCGGGTCGGAGACTCACCCATCATCGGCGCGGGCCAGTATACCGATAATGCCGTCGGCGCAGCGGGGTCGACGGGCCGCGGGGAATCGAACATCCTCGTCTGCGGGGCGTTCTTGACGGTCGAACAGATGCGGCGGGGCCTGGCACCGGAAGACGCCTGTCTCGAGACCCTCAAGCGGGTCCTCGAGACGACTGAGCCCCGCCTGCTCGCGCCCGATGGGCGCCCCCGCTTCAATCTCGTGTTCTACGCGGTCAGCAAGACCGGGGCCTTCGGGTCGGCGTCGCTCTATCCCGGCCGGTTCGCGGTGCACGACGGACGGGTCGCCGCGTTCCGCGATCGCGCACACATGTTCGAGAGGGCGGAGTGATCCGGCGACTAGCAGCGCTGCTGACGATCGTCGCCGGGCTCGCTACCCCCACCGCGCATAGCCAAGAGTGGGGGGCAAGCTATTTCCCCTACGTGACCCACGCCACCGGGGAATTCCCCGTGTTTGCGTTCCGCTTCATGTATCAGCGCCCAAGCGCTTGGGACGACCCCTACTCCTCCTCGGGCGACTTTCGGACCGATGCGGGGGTGGGGATCCGGGGCGGTTGGTTTGCTAGGCTCCGGTTCCGGGCGCCGGGCCTGTGGGACGGCTGGCGGCTCCGCGCGGGCCTGGAAGCACGCCGCGAACCACGATTCCTGTACTTCGGGCTGGGGAACGAAACCGTGCGGGACGACCAACTCGAACGCGTGGAGGAGTTCTTCTATAAGGTCAAACGCGTCCGATACCGGGGCGACGTCGAGGTCACCCGGAACCTCGTGGGGCACCTCCACGCGGCGGCGAGCGCAGGCCTCACCTTTGCCCGCTTCGCCCCACCACCAGGCGCCTCCCTCTACGCGTCCGACTTCGGGACACAAATCGAGGACACCGATGCCGCCCTTCGTCTGAGCCTCCTCTTCGATTCCCGGGACACCGATTACAACACCCGGCGCGGCGTCCTCCTCGAGGTCGGCGGTACAGTCGCCAGCGGGGGAGAGGGGTATACCCGCCTGCATACCAACCTGCGTGGGTATCTGAGCGTTCGTGAAGGAACGATTCTCGCCGGACGGCTGGTTGCCGCCGGGATGGGCGGAACCCCACCCCTGGACGCGCATTACGACGTGGAGATGTGGGAGCGATCGGTGCACAGCTACGGCGGGGATCAATCCAATCGCGGCGTGCCGGACGGACGCTTCCTCGGCAAGCATCTGGTCTTTCTGAACGCGGAGGTCCGGCACGACATCCTGAATCTAGGCGACTATGGTGCTCTCACCGCGATTCTGTTCGTGGATACGGGCCGGGTCTTCGAGAGAGACGAATTCCAGATTACAACGAAGGATTGGCACACGAGTGTGGGAGGCGGGATCGGCCTACGCGTGCTGCGCTCCAATATCGCTACGTTCAACTTCAGTGACGGACCGGATGGGTTCGAGTTCGAATTCGGCGCCGGCTGGATGTTCTAAACGATGGTCGGCAGGTCTCTCTCTCATTACGCCACCTTCCGGCGCGGCAGGCCGGCGACGTCCATCACTTCGTTGAGAGTCGTGGCGCCGCCATCCAGCGCGTACCAGCGCCGCACCTGCGGATACAGCGTGTCCTTCGGCACGCGTCCCTTGTTCTGCATGACAAAGCGCTGAAGGCCGAGGGGGCGCGGCCCCCAATGGCCCAACTCCCGAAACGCCTCATCGAGCGCGATGACGATCGGAATGGAACGCGATCCGTCTGTCAGGTACTGATCCATCACCGCCGGGTACTCGTCACGCCGGAGGATCCGAAGCTCGAGCCCGTCAATCTGATCCACCCATTTGGCCAGAATGGGAATCGTGTTCGAGGCGTCACCACACCAGTCCTCAGCCAACACGAGAAACCGGCGAACGGTTCCTGCGGGAACGCCCTCTCGGGCCCACGCCGGGACCTGCGCCAGGCGGTAGATCCCGGCCCACAGGCCCCGGTGCTCGCTAGCAGAGGCGAGGAAGTCGTCGAAAGGCGCGGCTTCGGCCCAGAGTTGCGAGAAATCGAGTTGTGTCATGGTAAAGGAGGGAACACCGCCGGGCCGCTTACAGTTCCTCGATGCACACGCCTCGCTGGGACAGATCCCGCACGTACGCCTCGTATGGCACCGCTTCGTCGGGCATGCGGACACCGGCCGCCTCGATCCGGCCATCGACCTGCATTTGCCCCGTGATAGACAGCGAATAGCCGGTGGTCCGCATCATGGCGCTGATGCCGTGCTCCCGGTCGTAGCGATCGACGAGCCGCCAGCGGAGTGTGCGATGTGCGCCGCCTTCGATCCCTTGCACCACCACCCTAACCGCCACGAGATCTCGCCCGTCGGGCTTCCGCAGCTTCGGGCTCACCGCCGCGATGAATACTTCCCGGGGAACAACCTGCTGCCCCTTCACGTCGATCGGCTGAAGATCCAGCAAGCCCAGCGCCCGGATCGGCCGCATGATGGCCGCATGCCCAGGATAGCGGAGGGTCTTGTATTCCATCGTGTCGACCTTGCCTTCATACCGCCACGGCATCGTGCTGATGCCGCCGGCGGTGTGAAAGGCCTCCAGCGTACCCAGTGGCTCGGGAAATTCCACCTCTTCCACTTCCGTCAAGGCCTCGACCGATAGACGCCTGCCTTCACGGACAATGACGGAATCCGTAGTGTAGTAGTCGAGGGCGCCTTCGAGGGAGTAGACGATCTGGTAGTTGAGCGGAGGCTCCGGCGCTTGGGGCAGCCCCCCCACGTAGATCTTGACGCTGTCCGTCTTGTCCAAGCGGCGGATGGCCTCACCGGCAAGGATGTTGATCATGCCCGGCGCGAGACCGCAATCCGGGATTACCGACACCCCGCGCTCCGCCGCGGCGCCGTCGAGCCGCTGTTGCCGGAACACGATTTCCGTGTTCCCTCCGAGGTCGGCGTAGTGGCAACCGGCCTCGACGGCCAACGCCGCCATGGAATCATTCAAGTAGTAGGGAATGGCGCTCATGACCGCATCGTGTCCGGCCATCACCGCTGACACCGCCGCGTGATCCTTCACATCCAGTGTCACCGGCGCAAGCCGGGGGTCCGCGCGGTCCCTGAGAAAGCCGGGGATCCGGGTCGGATCGATATCGGCAATGGTGACTGTGCGGATACGTGGGTTGTTCAGCAGGTCGTAAGCACACGCCGATCCCTGCTTACCGGCCCCAAGGACCAGCATCTGCATAGTTGTTCCCGTTGTGTCCAGGGTGGCAAAAGCGACGCAATGTAGTTGCCCCGGAGGTTCCCTACAACTCGACAAGGCGGCTGACGCTCACCGGCCTGGGAAGAACGTGAGTTGGCGGGGGTTGGAGGGGGCCGAACCCTCCCAGCGAACCAGCCGGGGGCGGCCGCGATCCAACGGTCGCACCTCCACGCGGCCACCGACGAGGTACGCGACCGAATCACCGCCCCAGCGAAAGGCGCCGTACCCCCCGGACATGAGCGACGACTCCTCGCCACCACGGGGAACGACACAGAGCCCGGGGGAGTCGCGGCAGGCCACCACTTCGCCAAACGCCGGATCGCCAATGAAGACCCGCAGGCTGGAATCGGCCGCGGCGCGCTCGGCTGGAGGGACCGGCGCTCGGGACGGCCCGTCCGCCTCGGCTACCTGGGCGACTCGGATGAGCCCCGCAGCCGTTGCGACCACCAGCGACCGGCCATCTCTGCTCCAGCCAATCCCGCCGGCGCCGATCGAGCCGCCGGCCGTCGCCTCGAGCACGGTCCGCTCGGCCCCACTGGCGAGATCCATCACCTCCACGCGGACCTCGCTCGAATCTTCTTCAGCCCGCTTTCGAAGGAACGCGAGTCGCATCCCGTCGGGAGAAAGCGCCGGACCCGACTCGTCGAGGCGAGTATAGGTGACTTGAAACACCGGCCCGCCCTCGGCGCGCATGGCAAACAGATCCCCGGCCCCGTTCTCGCCGTCGGCCACGAACACCACGAACGGCTCGTCACCAACGTTGATACGATTCTGGAGCGGCGAGAGGGACATCCGACACCCGAACTGGGCGACGCCCAGCCCGAGGACCATCGCGAACGCCCGGCCGACCCTTCCTCCTCCTGCCTTCGGCGTCACCGTGGTATGGTCGCGGGCAGCCTTAGCCTCCCGCATAGACCCCGCCGAGGGCGGAGGGCGGCACCGGCGGCTCGGCCTTGCTCGCCAGGGCCTCGTCGGCCGCGCGGTCGACATCGGCCGCCACCTCTGCTTCGATCGCCTCGAGATCGCTGGCCGTGTGACCCTGCCGGCGCAAGAACTCTTCGTAGAGTCCGACGGGATCCTTGCGACCCCACTCCTCGAACAGGCTGGCGGGAAATGTCTCACGTGCCTCACGCTCATCGTGGGTGGCGTGGCCGCCCATGCGAAACGTATTGGCCAAAAGCAACACTGGCCCACCTCCAGCCCGGCATCGGTCGACGGCGAGTCGGGTGGCAGCGTAGCCATCGAGCACGTTGTTGCCGTCGAAGCTCCATCCGTCAACGCCATACGCAGCGGGCCACTCATCGAAATCGGATGCCAGGTGGTGCTGGTCGAGCCGAGTGCCGAGCGCGACTTGGTTGTTTTGCACAATGAAGATCACCGGAAGCTTCTGCACGGCGGCGAAGTTCAAGCCCTCGTGCGAAGAGCCGGTCTTGGTAGTGCCATCGCCGATCCAATGGAGTACCACGGTTGGCTGGCCCAGCATCCGAGCGCCCAGCGCGATGCCCGCCACGACCGGCACCATGACGCCCACGGGGGAGATCGGTTGCAGGATGTGGTGGTCGAGGGACCCGACATGGAGGTCCCGCCCGCCGGAGGGAGAATCGGCGCTAGCCAGGTAGGCCCGAAGCATGTCCGCTACCGGCATCCCCATGTCGCAACAGGCGGCGGCATTGCGAATCATGGGCGCGGCGTAGTCGAGATCGCGATCCAGGGCGAAGACCGGCCCGACGGTGGTCGCTTCCTCGCCCGTGCCGAGCCAGGCCTTCGAAATGACACCCTGACGGACCCATCGCTTGAGGGTGACATCGTGCAATCGTGCCCGCACCAGGCGGCGGTACAGTTCGCGCAGGGCATCCCGGTCCAATGTTTGGATCACCTGATGTCTGGCGGCATCGCGTTCGATGGTGGCAATGAACCCGTCAACCAGGGCGGGGTCTGCTTGCCACGCACAGTACTCCGGGGGATCGTAGGCCGGGTAGCGTCTCATCGCTACGGTCGCGCCTCCGGTGCCGCGTGCTCGAGGGCCTCAATGAAGGCGGCCATGGAGGGATACCGGGCGTCGGGGTCCTGGGCCAGGGAATTCTCGATCACGGCGGCCACGGGGGACGGAAAATCGGGCTGGAACTCGTGAACGGAGCGCGGAATGCCGGTGAGTCGCGCAATCATCAGGTCTTGGGGAGAGCGGCCAGAGAACGGAAGTTCCCCGGTAAACAACTCGAACGCGAGGACGCCGAGGGCGTAGATGTCGCTCCGGTTGTCGAGGGGGTGGCCGCGGACCTGTTCGGGACTCATGAACTCCGGCGTGCCCAACACGATACCGGTGGCGGTGAGCTTCTGGAGCTCGGCGCCCGCTTGCAGGTGTTTGGCGAGTCCGAAGTCCATGACCACGGCCCATTCGCGGGCGGGCCCCGGCTCGGGGGGCGCCACCAGCATCACGTTCTCAGGCTTGAGATCTCGATGCAGAATGCTGAGTTCGTGGGCATGTCCCAGCCCGGTGGCGATATCCACGAGAAGCGGTATGCCCGCCGACGGTGCGAACGCCCCTTGCGCGTCGAGAGCCTGGGCCAGGCTCCGGCCTTCGAGGTATGGCATGACCAGATACAGGAACCCGTCCGGGGTTTCTCCGATGTGGAGGATCGGGCACACGTTGGGGTGGTCGAGTTGCATGGCCAACTCGGCCTCCCGTCGCAAGCGCTCGACGGCGCCCTTGTCTCCGGCCAGTTGCGGGGCGAGCACCTTGAGAGCACGGACGGCCTCGGTCTCATGATCTCGAGCCTGGTAGACGACTGCCATGCCCCCCTCACCGATCCGCCGCGTCACCTCGAAGCGGTCGTCCAACAGCTGCCCGGCGAGCGTGCGGGCCACGGCGGGGCTGGATGGGGACCGCGTGTCGGCGGGGCGGGGGGACGGCTTACCACTCGCACGAGCTATTTCAACCAGGGGCGTCCCGTCCCGGGGACAGAAGCGGGCGGGGGGAGCATAGGTGGCCTGGCAACGAGGACAGCGGCGCGTGTTCAATCGCGATAACAATTGCGGCCGGCACGCTTGGCCTGGTACAGATTCTGATCGGCCAGGTCGATGAGAGCCGTGCCATCGGTGACCCGGTCATCGGGGAAGGTCGCTCCGCCGATACTCACGGTGAGGAAGATCGGGTTGCCTGCATCGCCGAACGGTTGCTTGGCGACATCGCGGAGCACCCGCTCAGCAAAGATCTGAGCACCGGTGGTGCCCGTCTCGGGCAGCAGGACCGCAAACTCTTCGCCCCCGTAGCGACAGACGATATCGATGGCCCGCTGTTCCTTGCGGAGCATGGCCGCGAATTGTTTCAGGACTCGATCGCCCACCAAGTGTCCGTGCGTATCATTGACTTCTTTGAAATTGTCGATGTCGATCATCAGGCACGTCAACACCGTCCCGAACCGCTCGGCCCGTTCCAACTCCCGGCCAAGATGCTCCATCAACGCGCGGCGATTGTACGCCTCGGTGAGCGGATCGAGTTCCGCGAGTCGCCGCATGTCGTCCTGACCGGTTATCGCGCGTTCCAGATCGTACGCCTTCTCTATGGCCGACACCGCCGCCACGATGACTTGTTCGGCAAAGCGTGCATCGGCGTCATTGAGCGGCCCGTCCTCCATGGCCGTGCGGAGGAAGAAGACCCCAACTTGCTCGTCCCGGAGCGAGAACGGAATGGCAATGACGGAGCGGGTTGGGACATCCATCCCCTCAGCTTCCCATTCCGCCCGAATCTCGTGGTACAGGGGGTCCGTGGTCACATCGTTCACCCGCACCATTTCATGGCGATCGAGCGCGGACTTGATTTCCGGATAGCGGTTGACATCGATCTCCAGGCTCCGCAGCATGGGATTCTCGTACGCGGCGACAACGGTCCCCGTCGCATCGCCGGGGCGCGCCAGAATGACGGAACACTTGGAGATCTTGAGCCCTCGCGCCACTCTCCGCACCAGGATCTGATAGATCTCGTCGGCCGACAGCGACGCCGTCACCTCTTGCAAGATGTCGACCATCTCATCGCGCGAGCGAGCCTCCGCCCGCGCCCGGTTCAACTCGCGGCCTGCGCGTAAGTGGGTCTTGATCCGAGCCAGCAGTTCGCGAATGCGCAGCGGTTTCGGAATGAAATCCGAGGCGCCGAGCCCGAGCGACTTGATGGCCGCCTCTTCGGGCGGCATGGAACTGATCATGAGGACCGGCAGGTCCTTGAGTTCGGGATGGGTTTTGATCTGCTCGAGCACTTGTAGCCCGTCGATCTCGGGCATCAGGATGTCGAGCATCAGCAAGTCGTACTCATCGGTTAACAGATGATCGACGAGGTTCCGGCCGCTGGCCACGGTGTCGACCTCGTAGCCGTTTTCCTTAAGGACCCAGGCCAGAGTGCGGTTGAGGGTGTCGTCGTCGTCGGCAACGAGGATCTTCGGAGCCAGACTCATGAATGCACCAACCGCGTGAAGAGTTCTCGGTCGACATTGCCACCGCTCACTACCGCCACGGTGGGCCCTGCTGGCCGAATGGTGCCGCTGAGCAGCGCCGCGGTCGTTACCGCGCCGGAGGGCTCGGCCTCTATCCCACAGTCGTGGAACAATACCTCCATCGCGCCGGGGATGTCCTCATCCGGCACTCGAATCGTCGCGTGGATGGTTCGTTGGATGATGGGAAAGGTCAATCGGCCGATGGCGAGGGGCAGGAGGCCGTCGGCGATGCTCTCGGTTCGCTCGAGTGTTACCGGCCCGCCCGCGTTCAGGGCCTCCGTGAGCTTGGGGGCGCCGGACGGCTCCACGCCGATGACCCGAACGGCCCGGCCGAGGGCCGTGACCGCGACGCAGAGACCGGCGAGGAGTCCTCCTCCCCCCACAGGCACGAGGATAGTGTCGACGTCGGGAACCTCGTCCAGGATCTCGAGCCCGCAGGTGGCCTGTCCCAGAATCACGTCCGGGTGGTCGAAGGGCGGGATGACCGTGAACCCTTCGTTCGCGGCCATGGCTTCGGCGGCCCGCTGCCGGGTGGCGGACGTCGGGCCACCGAAACGCACCTCACCGCCGTGTCGCTGGACCCCGAGGATTTTGACCTCAGGGGCGTGGTCCGGCATGACCACGACGGCGCGGGTCCCGAGCGCGCGGGCGCCGTAGGCGACGGCCTGCCCGTGGTTGCCGCTGGAGTAGGTGATGACGCCGGCGGCCAGGGCCCGTTCGGGCAGGCGGGAGATGGCCGTGTAGGCACCCCGGATCTTGAAGGCGCCGACGGGTTGGAGGTGCTCACCCTTGAGCTGGACGGGCACGCCCAGCTGTTGCTCGAGGGTCGGCGCGGGGATGAGCGGGGTCTTGACCGCTATTCCTTCCAGGTCCGCGGCCGCCCGCCGCAGGGCATCGAGCGTGACAGGCCCGGCAGCCTCGGGGGGGCTACCGGCTGCGGGGGACGACCCGGCCACGGGCGGCTCCGTCAGTCTCCCGAGCCGGTTGAGCTTGTGACTTGAGTGGGGGCCGCCTCTTCCTCGCGCACGACGCGCGCCACATCAACGACGAGGTCCCCGGGATCGAGGTTCATCACCTTCACCCCTTGCGTGTTCCGGCCGATGACTCGGATGCCCTTGACCGGGACGCGAATAATGACGCCCTTGCGGGTGATCATCATGAGCTCATCCTCGGCCAGGACCTCCTTCAGCGCGACCATCGCGCCGGTCTTGACTGTCTTCTTGAGGGTGATGATTCCCTTCCCGCCGCGGTGTTGGATCCGGTAATCGCTCAGTTCGGAGCGCTTCCCGTAGCCCTTTTCGCTCACGACGAGAATCGTCGCATCGCGTCGCACGACGACCATTCCGATGACCTCATCGCCACGACCGAGCGCGATGCCTTTGACGCCCGTGGTGGCGCGTCCCATGTTGCGCACGTCGTCCTGGCGGAAGCGAATGCTCATGCCGCCCCGGGTCGCCAGGATGATGTCGCTCTCACGATCGCAGAGCTGGACGTCGATGAGCTCGTCATTCGATTCGATGTTGATGGCCCGAATCCCATTCGCGCGTACGTTCCGGTAGGCTGACAAGACGGTCTTCTTTACCGTGCCTTGCCGAGTGGCGAACATGAGCCATCGGTCTTCGGTGAACTCGCGCACGGCGACCGTCGCCGCGATGCGCTCGTCAGGCCGGATAGCGATACAGTGTACCACCGGCTTCCCTCGGGCCACCCGGCCGCCCTGCGGGATTTCGTGCACCTTGAGCCAGTAGACCTGGCCGCGATCGCTAAAGAACATCAGATAATCGTGGGTACTGGCTATGAAGAGGTGCTCGACCCAGTCGTCCTCTTTGGTCTTCATCCCGGACAGCCCCCGCCCGCCCCGCCGCTGGCGCCGATAGGTGGACACGGGAATGCGCTTGATGTAGCCGGTGTGGGAAATCGTGATCACCATGTCTTCTTCGGCGATGAGATCCTCGACCGAGAAATCGCCCTGGTCGTCGACGATCTCCGTGCGGCGCGGATCGCCGAATTGCTCGGCGATCTCCTGCATTTCCTTCTTGAGAATTCCCATCCGCTTGGGCTTGGACCGGAGAATGCCTTTCAGCTTCTTGATCGTCGCCTTGACCTCTTTGAGCTCTGCTTCCAGATGCTCGATTTCCAATCCGGTCAGCTTGGCGAGCCGCATGTTGAGAATGGCGTCCGTCTGCTTTTCCGAAAAACTGAACCGCTTGCGAAGACGAGTGCCGGCCTCGGCCGCGTCCGCGGACTTGCGGATGATCGTGATGACCTCGTCGATATTGTCGACGGCGATCTTGAGCCCGTCGAGTATGTGTGCGCGCGCCTCAGCCGCATCGAGATCGAATTGCGTCCGCCGGACGACGACCTCGTGGCGATGCTCGATGTAGCGCTCGAGCAGCTCCTTGAGGTTCATGACCCGAGGCGTCCCGTTGTCCAGCGCCAGCATGATGACGCCGAAGGTGGACTGCATCGCAGTGCGCTTGTAGAGCTGATTCAGGACGACATTTGGGATGGCGTCGCGCTTGAGTTCGATCACCACCCGGATCCCGTCCTTGTCGCTTTCGTCGCGCACACCGCTGATGCCGTCAATGCGCTTGGCGATGGCCAACTCGGCGATAGACCGCACCAGGCTCTCCTTGTTCACCTGGTAGGGGATCTCGGTGACGACGATCTGGCTCTTGCCCGTAGACTCCTTTTCTTCGATTTGGGCCCGGGCGCGCATCACGACCCGGCCGCGGCCCTGCTCGTAGGCCTCGCGGATGCCCTGGCGCCCGTAGATGAACCCGGCCGTGGGGAAATCCGGACCCTGGATCACCTTCCGGAGATCCGTCATCGACGCCTCGGGTTCGTCGATTAAGATTTCGATCGCCTTCGCGACTTCGCGAAGGTTGTGCGGCGGGATGTTGGTCGCCATGCCAACCGCGATCCCGCTCGATCCGTTGACCAGCAAGTTCGGCAACTTGGAGGCCAGGACCGTGGGTTCCTGCAAACGGTCATCGAAATTGGCCTGGAAATCGACGGTGTTCTTGTCGATGTCCTCTAGCATGGCGATCGCCGCACGCGTGAGCCGTGCCTCAGTGTACCGGTACGCCGCAGCCGGATCGCCGTCGATCGAGCCGAAATTGCCCTGGCCATCGATGAGCGGATAGCGGAGCGAGAAGTCCTGAACCATGCGTACGAGCGCGTCGTACACCGACCCATCGCCATGCGGGTGGTACTTCCCAAGCACGTCCCCCACCACGGTTGCGGACTTCTTGAACGCCCGCCCCGGAGTCAAACCGAGTTCGTTCATGGCGTAGAGAATGCGGCGATGCACCGGCTTCAAGCCGTCGCGCACGTCGGGCAACGCGCGCGAGACAATGACGCTCATCGAATAGTTGATGAACGACTGCTGCATTTCCTCTTCGATGAGCCGCGGAAGAATTCGTTCGCGCGTGGTCGGGACAGTCATGGAATGTCGGAAGTTCGAGAGTAAAGGGCGCGCCGAAAGGCACCAGCCAAACAGTGAAATATAGACGGGGGCCCCATCTTCGGGCAACCGGGGACAGCCCCTATAACTCTTTCAAAGACAATGGATTATACGAGGGCACGGCACGAGCTGGGACCCCCGGACGGACCGGCTCGAGCCGGAATCGGCCGAGGGGCGAGACCCGCCACGCGCGTTACATTCCCTCCATGCGGCCCTCAGCCATCCTGCCCATCCTCTGCATCGGCGCGCTCGCCGCGTGCGGGGACGGGCGGCCCGACGTCGCGGTCGTCACCCTGGCGCCCGCAAAGGACACCCTCCACCTCCCCTACCCCGTGATCACCCACGCGGTTCCACTCGGGCCCCAACGATGGGCGGTGCTCGCCGCCAACGAAGAACTCGTTGCCCTGATCGATATCGCCCGACAAGACGTTGATACGCTCGGCGGAGCGGGTCATCCCGCATACCGGAACCCCTTGGCGCTGTTCGGCTGGGACACGCTGCTCTACGTCAGCGATTGGGGTCTCCGGCGAGTCACGGCCTGGGACCACAACGGCAGGCTGGCGGATTCGCTCCCGGCCATCGACGCGCTCCGGGGAGCCCTGCCGGCGGCCAGCGATGCGCTTGGCAGGCTCTACGTCGAACTGCCGCCTCACAGCGGTCGCGACGGCCGGGGGAATCTGGATTCCGCGGCGGTGGTGCGGGTCGATGCCGATGGTCAGACGATCGACACGATCGCCCGACTAGCACCGCTGGACATGGTGCAGGTTGAGGGCGAGCACGGGCCCCGCTTCGAGCGCCGAGTCCTGAGTGGGGAAGATGCGTGGGGAGTTCGGCCTGACGGAGCCGTCTGGATCGCGAGAGTCGGGCAAAACCGCGTGACCTGGTACGAGCCTGCAGGTGATGGGCGGCCGCGACGTGGGGCGCTCCTGCCCGACCGGCTCCTGCCGGTCACCGAGGCCGACCGCGACGCCTTCCTGAACCAGTTCCCACGCGCCATGAGGAGTGTGGCCCTGAAGCTCCCCTTCGCGGCCATCAAGCCGCCGTTCGTGGCGGGATTCACTGCCGACGACGGCCGGGTGTGGCTCGAGCGGAGCCGCGCCGCGGCCGACGCGGACCGCCAGTATCACATCATCGACTCCACCGGCGCGCTGGCCCAGGTCGTCCACCTCCCCGGCTGGGCCCGGATCCTGGCCGTCGCCGAGGGCACCGCCCTCGCGTTTGAAACGACCGAACGCGGTGGGCGGGTCATGCGCTACCGGATAGAAGGAGCACCCCCGGCCTCCAGACCCTAGTTCGAGATATGGATCACCCCGACCGATCGTCCCGATCCGGGGCACAGCAACCGCCGAGCGAAGGCCACGATTGAACTCCAGGGGCAGGCCAATAACGCTGTCACGACTCGTCGGGAGTCACATCGATGAATTCCCTCGCTGATGGTCCCCCGGGACCCTACCTCGCGCGCCTCAATCGAGCCGACGGTCTGGGGGCCGTCGCCCACAGCAAGCTCATGGCCATCGCCCTGGCCGATTACTTCGGCATGACTTACGTCGGCATGGACATGAGACGCATTGCCCACAGCCCAGACGGTGTGACCCCGAGGGCATATGCGCGCGATGCAGACCGCTTCTTCAACTTTGACGATGGGGAGCTCCGGTTCGCCCAGCTACGAGGGAGCGCCACAATCCACTACGTTGACCGTCTGGCACGACTGCGCACCGCCCCCGGCGTTCTCAACGTGTTGGCTGGGCGAAAGCGCAAGAGGTTTTGGCCAGCCAAGAAGATTAGTCCCCTCAGCACGCGGGACCTGGAACGCCAGTTGGCCGAAATTGCCGGCGACTTACCATCTCCAGCCGATGTGTTCCTGCGCATCCAGGACCGGGTACGTGCCAGGTACGACCGGGGCACGGCGCGGAGCCTGTCCTCGGACTTCGAGCCGCAGCGGGTGGATGTGGCCATTCACATACGCAGAGGCGACGTGGTGTCTCACCAGCAGTGGAACCGCTTTACACCCAACGCCCATTACTTGGAGACTATCCGGAGGATGCGTGAAGTCTTGGGAGACCGTCCCCACCGGTTCCACGTGTTCTCCCAGTCCCACCCGCGGCCGAGCCTCCTGGATGAGGACTTCCAGCCCTTCGTGGACCTGGGCTGCTGCATGCATCTGGACGCGGACGTGTTCGAGACCATGCACCATCTGGTCACGGCCGACGTTCTGGTTACCAGCAAGAGCAGCTTCAGCTATCTGCCCGCCGTGCTGAGCAGAGGCATCGTGCTGTACGAGCCGTTTTGGCACCATCCTATGTCGCCCTGGATCCAGGTGTCCGACGATGGGGGCTTCGATACGGAGCGGCTTTGGACGCGGTTGTCACGGGTGGGCGAAGCGGGCTAGCGCCACAGCTCATGCAAGCACGGCGACAATCAGCTCGAGCACGTGTTCAGCCCAGCCCCTCGCGTTTGAAACGACCGTACGCGGTGGGCAGGTCATGCGCTACCGGCGAGAAGGAGCACCCCCGGCGCCCGCGCGCTCGGTGGTGATCGCCAGGACCAATTTTCCGAATTGATCTCCATCGTGGAGCCGCTGGAAGGCGCGCGGCGCGTCTTCCAACGAGAAGACCTCATCGACCACGGGCCACAGCTTGCCCTCACGCGCCAGTTCGGCAATGGCGCGATACTCGGCGGCGTTGCCCATAGTCGACCCCAGAATGCTCCACTGATACCAGAACAGCTTCCGCACATCCGTGTTCACCATGGGGCCGCTCGTGCCACCGCATGTGACCAGCCGACCCTGGCGAGCGAGACACCGGAGTGACCGCTCCCAGGTGGCAGCACCCACGTTGTCGACCACCACATCGACACCCCAGAGCGGACCGCCGACGATCCGCCGCACTTCCTTGGGCACATCGACGGCGGTGTGATTCAACCCGACATCGGCACCCAGCGCCGCGGCCCGGGCCAACTTCTCGTCCGAGGAGCTGGTGACGATGGTCCTCGCCCCGCGCAGCGTGGCGATCTGGAGAGCGGCCTGCGCCACGCCGCCCCCAATGCCCCAGATCAGCACCGTCTCGCCGGGTTCGAGCTTGGCCCGGGTCACGAGCATGCGCCACGCCGTCAGGTTGGCCAGCGAAAACGCGCCGGCTTGGTCCCACGGCATGTCGGGCGGCACCGTCTCCACATTGCGCTCGGGCAGCACGATGCGCTCGGCGGCGGTGCCATGACGATGTTCGCCGAGGAGTCCGTAGGTCATGCAGAGCGAATGCTCCCCCTTCCGACAGGTTTCGCATTCATAGCACGAGAGCCCTGGGTTCAGCATCACACGATCACCCACCGCCACCCGGCGCGCGGCCGGGCCCACGGCCTCGACGACGCCGGCGCCGTCGGCCACCATGATGTGGGGAAACTGATACTCGACTCCGGGAAGCCCGCCCAAGACAAAGAGGTCGAGATGGTTGAGGCCGGCGGCGTGGATCCGCACGAGGACGTCATCGGGCGCGGCCAGAACCGGGTCCGGCACGTCGCGCACGGCCAGCTGCTCCAGCCCGCCGAGTGCCGTCAGGACCAGCGCTTTCATGGCGCTCCTTGGAGAGGTCAGTGCCCCAGATCGAGGATCCGAGCTGGCGGCGGCACCACGATCGATGCGACGGTCCCGGCCGAGTCGAGCGACACGCGAAACAGCGTGCGGGCAGCGAGATAGAACACCGCCGCACCATCGCGAGATGGAGCCAGAGAAGAGACCGGCTCGAAGGACTCCGCGATCACCGTTCGCCTACCGGTGTCGAGGTTGCGCCTCACGACGACGCTCCTCGCCTCGCCGTCCCCGTCCTGACGAACGGTGTAGACCAACTCTCCATTCGGCAAGAAGACCGGACCGGCTTCGCCGGCCACCCCACGCTCCAAGATGCGTCGGTAGCCGCTGGGCCGTTCGAGAAGCACCAATTCGGTATGGGTCCCGCGCGCCCAGAGAAAGGCAATGTGACGCCCATCGGGGGCGACCGTCGGATGGCGCAGCGTCTCCCCGGCCCGGGCCGCGGCCACTTGCCGACTGCCCGTGCCTTCGGCGGTCATCATACGGATCTCCGACCGGCCGGCCTGCAGGCTTGCGTACACGAGGTGCCGGCCATCCGGTGTCCACGCGGGATGGAGTTCATCGCCAGGAAGAGTCGTCAACCGAACCACCGACCCGCCCAGCGGATCCATGACGGCAAGGTCCGATTGGCCGTCCCGGCGCGAGCTGAACGCAATTCGGGCCCGCTGGGGATCGAACCGGGGGTGGCGGGCGTGGCCGCCGACGGTGATGGGCTCGATGGATGAAAAGGGAGCGAAGCCAAGATAGCCGATGGTCGGCCCTTCGGCGCCGCCATCGGCCGCGACCAGCAGGTCCCCAATCACGTACACCCTGGCGGAGGCCCGCTCACCCCACGGCGTCTCGGCCTCGACCTCGGCGACGCCCTGGGCCAGTCCCCGAATCACGCCTTGGTCATCGACGGACACCAGCCGCGGGTCGCTGGAGCGCCATCGCAGCGCGGTCGTGGCTGTGGACGGCGCTCCCCCCCCGTGCGGATCGAGCACATCGACGCCCAACGTGTCCAGCTGGGAGACCGCGATGGCGAGGCCCGACCGGCGCATCGCAATGGGTGCGGGCTCCACCGCAATGGCCCAAGCGATGGGGTCGAAATGGCGTACCCGAAGGGTCAAGCTGGTCAGACCCGGTCGCAGGCCGGTGAGGACGAGTTCACTGGGGTCGAAGGCCGCCACTGACGGGTCCGCGATCTCCCAATCGAAGTGGACGCCGGCCACAGGGACCGAGTCTTCACTCAGGGCGGTCACATGCATGGGATGCCGCCCTGTCAACGGAACGATCAGGGGATCGGGCCCCGGCGAGGGTGAAAGCAGGAGGCGGCGGACGGGGCGGTGGACGACGACCGGCAGTCGGAACTCAGCGTCGAACCCCCGCACCACCAGTTCGGTGGCGCCGAGCCCGAGACCCTGGATGATGCCGGTGGGGCCGACCCGAGCGATCGACGAGTCCGCCATCTGCCAGCTGATCCCAGCGTCTATCGGTCGACCGGCCTGGGCGGGGACAAGGGCACGGACCGTGTCGATGTCGAAGAGGGGTAAGGCGACCCTGGACCGGCTGAGGCGAAACGGCACGTCCTGCACGATGACGTCGGTGCTGGCGCTGTGTCCCGAGGCAGCCGTCGCCCGGATGCGCGTTCGTCCAGGGACCAGGGCCGTGACCGCTCCATCGCCACCGATGGTCGCAACGGCAGGGTACTCGACGTCCCAGCCCACCTCCACGATGCCCGCACTCGAGCTGTCCGGAAACACGGCCGTCGCCTCGAGCCTTGCCCGTTCGCCGGGCAGGAGCGAGAGAGTCGTGCGAACCTGGAGGGTGGCACCCGGCGGGAGGTCTCGAAGGCCGGGGTCCGTCGAGACGGGAGGCGGAGGCGCCTGTCCCCCGGCTAACACCACCACCGCGATGACCGCCTCGCCGCGCCCCGCCCTGGCGTAGACGCGAGCGACCCCCGTGCGCCGGCCGGAGACCGTCCCGTCAGGGGTGATGTGCGCCACACTGGTGTCGGTGATGGCGAAGGTGAATCCCGGATGCTGGACGATGTTCCCCGTGGCGTCGAACGCGGACACGAACAGTCGCTCGACCTGTCCGACTTCGAGCGACAGAACGTCCGGGGAGGCCTGGACTTCAACCGGAATCTGCGCAGCGATCTCGCCGGCCAGGCCCAGCACCAGCGCGAGGCGGGTGAGGGAGCCGCGGAACCGGCGGGCCACTCGAGGCAGGTGGACGTCGACCATGCCGGCAGATTCTGCAACTCACAGGCCACGCCCGTGTCCGCTAATAGGTGAATTCCCAATGGCTTGGCGGGACCAGGCCGGGGTCGGATCGGGGCATTTTGCAGGGGTCCTACTCGAACGGGGTTTCGACGCCTGGCGGGCTCGCCCCTCGACAGTGAGCGTGCCGCGGGCGACCTTGCATGCACCGAGGGTATCCGGGACATTTGGAATGCTGGCTTGACTCGACTAGCGCGAACAACCAGGGAGTAGGTTCGCCACGACGCTTGCGGAGGGCTGATATGATGGCCGAACTGCACGACATGGAAACCGGGTGGTCCGGTGCGGGCTGGATGGAGCCGATGCCAATGGCCAGTGAGCCGCCACCCCCACCCACCCCGCCGGCTCAGGCAGCCCCCGAGCCCAAGCCAAAGCCAAAGCCGAAGCCGAAGCCGAAGAAGAAAGCTGCCAAGAAGAAGCCGGCGCGCCGGGCCGCCAAGAAGAAGCCGACGAAGCGCAAGGCCGCCAAGAAGAAG
>JBFGLJ010000027.1:0-22202 GCA_041576235.1 Gemmatimonadales bacterium
CGGCATCCCTGATCGCACCCCCACCCCTCGGCGGCCTCGACCAGCGCCCGCCCCACCCCGCGCCGCCGGGCGGCCGGGGCGACGAACCAGCCCTCGAGATAGGCCACTCGGTTGGTGTGGCACCCCTCGGCGCAGGGCCGGATCGAGAGTTCGGCGAACCCCACGAGTCGGCCCCGCTCGTCTTCGGCGACCAGCACCGCTAGTGGTTCCGCGGCCTGCCCCTCGAGGAAGCGGTCGATCTCGTGGCGGTGTTCACGCTCGGATCCGTCGGGCCACAGGGCGCAGCGCATGGCGAGCCATGCGCCGGCATCTCTCGCCGCCACGGGCCGGACGGTGCTCACGGCCCCGGCGCCTTGGGCACGGGTGTCGGTCGCGCCAGACGCTTCAGGCGCCGGCGGGCCAGCGGCTTGTAGAGCAGGTTGCGCTTGGCGCTGGCCACCGTGCGGGCCACCAGGCGTGTCTGCCGCCCGGGCAGGCGACTCCTGAGCTGGGCGAGATCGCGGGCCAGGTCGGGCCCGTACCGCTCCACCTGCCGGGGGTAGATCACGTCGCGGACATGGCGGTACACCCTCTCGTCCGCCTGGTGATACGCCCGGATCATGGCCGCGGTCGCTGGGTCTGCGAGGAGCGCGTCGCGGGTGCGAGTACGGGGGGCGATGTTGCGCGACCGATAGGCGATGTTGAGGCGCCCGTCGGCGCACCAGTGCCGGAGGAGGATCAGCGACTCATCGAATCGCTCCGTGAGGCCCACGAAACCGATCGTCGTTTCGAGGAGTTCGATGGCGCGCTCGGCGTCGGCTGGGATAGCCCAGGGATCATCGGTGTCGCCGCGCCGGCACAGAAACCGGGTCTGGTAATTGGCACGCTGCCGGAGCCACGTCTCAAGCGGCGGCATCGTCTTCCGAGTGTACTGGTAGTGCGACACGGAGCGCTTGACCGGATCGCGAAGGAAGGTGAAGAAGCGAATGGAGTCACAGGCCTGGGCGAGGTCGCTCAGCGGCACCACGCTGTGGCCGGAGATGCTCCTGAGCCGGGGATAGAACCGGCGCGCCATCCTCACGTCCTCGGCCGTCGCGACCGAACCGGCCCGCAGGTCGCAATGGGCCCCGGGAAATGACTGGCGCAGGATGTCGCAGACGGTCTGTCCCGCCGTCTTCATGATGTGACAGTGCGCGAGCAGATGGACGCCGGACGGCAGGCGCTCCCGTGTGCGGGTCACTGGAGATATCGGTTGGGCACGTTCTCCAGCGGAGGCACATCGCGCCCTGCAGCCTGGAGAAGCCGGCGAATGTTCGCGTAAATGTCGGTCGCACGCCGGTGCATCTGTGGCAAGAGACCCGCTTGCGCGTAGGAAATGGGTGTCACGTCGAAGATCGTGGTCTCCCAGTCGAAGCCCCTCCCCCAGGTGATGCCGGCCAGGCGGACGTCGGCTCGGGCCCCGGCCTCGAGCAGCAACCGGAGGACCGGCTCAGCGAAGTTGTGGCTCGAGTTGACGGTGTGAAACAGCGCTGTGTGGCCATTCAAGCCGTGCGCATCCACGCTGGCCCGGTTATCGACGTCTGCTCCGAGGTCGAGCAGGGTTCGCGCGGCGCGCAGGGATCCGTATTCGGCCGCCACGTGCAGCAGCGAGGCCCCGTCGAGCGGCGTGAAGGCCGAGACCATCGTCGTCGGGTGCTGTAGCAGCTCGGGGCGGCGCTCGATCATGGTGGTGATAGCCGTAGGGTCATCCAGGAGGACCGGGACGACGGCAGGATCATCGGGCGTCGCGCCATGATGAAGGAGGATCTCGACGCACCGCGGGAACCGCTCCGAGCGGGTGTACATCTCGGTGAGCCAGGTGAGGAGTGACTTGTCTTCGATCCGATGCTGTCCGTCCAGGTCACCGGCGAGGACCGCGGCCAAGCGGTCGACTGCGTGGAGCTCAACCGCGGTCACGAACTCTCTTTCGGCCTCGCGGATCACGGCCTCCGGCGGCTCTTCATACGGCCGCGGTCATTCGACGGTGAACTCTCGGACCATGCCTGTAATGGCGCCCGGTTCGGAGATCCAGGCGTAGCGCCCCGGTACCAGATCGACGACGAAATAGCTCGTGTGCCCGACGGGCATCTCCTGGGCGCCGCCGAGGAATGACGCCGGTGCCGGCTCTCGGAGGCCGTGGATCTCCATCCAGTCCATCCAGGCAATGACCGCGTTCATGTCTGTCACGTCATCCAGTCGCACCAGGTGGAGGTCGTTTCCGAGGCCCACCGCAGGGTGTTCGTCGAAGTGCACCGCCACGGTGTGTTGTCCCGGCGCCAGACCACCTGCTGCGGAGATCGTGCCGTTGGACAGCCGGATCTGCACGTCGGCATCGGGGGCGCTCCCTACGGCCGAGTCGCCGGTGACGAGAAGCTCCCGTGCCATGCCGAGATTGGCGTGAAAGGTTCCATCTGCGGTCTTGACGTAACACTCCATGACATACGTGCCGGGTTCCAGGTTCACCGTGGTTTCTCCCGTCCCGCCGCCGGCGACCAGACCTGGTCCACCCATTTGTGGTGCGTTGGCATACCACGGGGGCAGCAGCTGGCCCAAGAGTTGGCCTGCCTCCGCCTTGTCTATAGCGCCTGTCTTTAGGGAGTCATACGCGATGTTGAAAGGCATGCCGACCTCGCGCCCGTAATCGTCAAGCGTCTTGCCCTCGGGGAGACGGGTCAAGAGCAAGAAATGATGCTCCGCTCCCGCGTTCTTCATGCGAAAGGTGGTCCACCCAGAGGCGATCTCCTCAGGCGCCTGAAAGGCATAGTCTACGGCAGTCACCTCAACCACCTGGGGCCCGGGGACCGGACCCCGGGGGGTGCGCTGATCGGTTGACTGACACGCTGTCAACACGGCGGCGGTGAGAGCCGTCGCCGTAGTCAGCCGGCGATGTCGGTGGGTCATGTCGCCCCCTCGCAATAGGCCTTGACGGCGTCCATGTCCTGCGCGAGTGCCTTCCGGATGAACCCGCGCGCCAGCGGGCTCATGATGCGAGCCAAAAGACGGTAAGGGCGGGCGTCCATGGTGAGGGTCAACCGGGTCGCCCCGCCTGCGTCCGGTTGGACGGAAAACACCGAGTCCCAGACCGAGCCGTGGGCGTCGGCGACTATACGAACCCGGTCGTTGGGCACGTGTTCGGTGATCTCGAGTTCCGTGGCAGCGGTCTTGCCCCCCATGACCCGGGTTTCCCGAAAGCGCGTGCCGACCCCGGTGCCCGTCGTGGGCGCGGCGAGGATCTCGACCTTGGTGATGTGGGGCACCGCTTGGGAAAATTGTTGGGGTTCAGAGACCGTTTTGAAGACCGTATCGAGGGGGGCATTGATGGTTCGGGTTACGACGGTGCTCGCCATGGCTGCTCCTGGTTGGCAGTCGGGTGTCCCGTCTAATCAATGCGTTCCTCCAGCCAAGGCAAGTTGTCCGCTCGACCCATCCGGGGCGGGGCCGAGCGGTTGGACTCGAGATGCCCAGCGGTCTCTTACGGCCTATTCTTGGTCAGCGAGCCGAGGATGCCCAGGCTGAGCGTGCCGTCGCTCTCGATGCCGAAGGTCATCTGGTCGGCGAACCCGCCCTTGGCGTCGTGGATCACCAAGCTGTCGCCCCGGACCTCATAGGTCAGGTCTCGACCTTCCATGCCCTGCATCTCGATCACCTTACCGCCCTCGAGTTCCATGGCGAACTCACCGCTCATGCTGTTGTAGTACTTGCCGTCGATGCTGGAGGACGAGCAGGCGGCGGCAAGCGCCGCCAGGACCATTAGCGTGGGGGCGAACCCAGCGCTGAGTCGACGATTGCGCATACAGGCTCCCGGGTGTGGGTCTCGAAGTCGGCACACAATTGCTCAGCCGCAGTACGCGGAATCCCGGGAATCGCTATCACCGCCCGCGGGGAGGCCTGGCGGGCGGGGTCTAACGGGTTGCGCTCAGGTACAGATAGAGCCCGAATCCTCCCACGCCGGCGCCGGCGATGGTGACCACGTCCTCGTCCACCAGGAGGCCGGTCAGGATGCCGGCCGCACCCACGATCATCAAGATCTCCCCTTTTCGCTTGTCCCCACGGGACTGGAGCATCGGCAGGACGTCGATCGCGCGATGGGTGTTGGTGTCGACCGGCGCGGTCCCCCGCAACAGGGCTGTGGCCGCGAGCGCCTCTGCGCTGGGTGCAATGAGCCGCTCGGCGCCGCTTTGGGCTGCCAGGTCACCCGATGCCGTGCCGAGGGTGAGGACGGCGAGAAAACCAACCATGATACATCGCATTTGGCCTCCAAGAGCAGGGTTCACACCGGGTTGGTGAACCAGGTCGTCGGCTCGCCCGCCACGCCGGCGCCCGCCATGACCTCCTTCAAGCGCGGGGATGCGGCAAAGCCGCGGGCCACACTGAGGGTCTCGAAGTCATGCCACACGGTCACGTCATTCCGATTGTCCGCCTCGATGAAGACGGCGTGGGCCTTGACGCCCATGCCCTGGCGCTCCTTATCAAAGTCGCTGTAGGCCCTCTTCCACGCCGCAAAATCGGCCACCGGGTGGCGCACAAACATGCGAATCATCGGAACCTCCTGGGGTGAGACGACAAGCGCCCGGGAGACGAGTCCTCTCATGATGTGTTCTGTGTCCGCCAATCGTCGGGTACCCGGATCGCCACAACCTGGGCGGTGGCGCATTCGGTTGATCCGGAAGTCACTTGGCACGCGAGCATCGTCCTCCGGCCGTCCGCCGCCGTCACGTGCGCCTTCAAGTCGAGCGGCACTTCGATGGGTGCCGGGCGCAGGTACTTGATCGTGAGGGTCCCTGTCACATACCAAATGATATCGTTTGGACTCGGCGTTCGATTCTCGCGCCGATAGGCGTCGGCAATGGCGGTGCACACCGAGTGGCAATCGATCACCGTGGCGATGATGCCGCCGTTGACGTACTGGGGCGGGCCGGCGTTCTGGTGCGGCTCCGGTACATAGCGACACATCGCGATGTCGCCCTCCCAGGTGCTCTTGATCCGGAGACCCCTGGGGTTTCGGGCCCCGCAGCCAAAGCAATGGTTCTCGGGCATCTGGTCCTGAAAAGGCATCGAATGCCGCACGCGATCGCCTCCTAGAGGTAGCGGGCTACGGCCATGGTGACGACCGCGATCAAGAGCAGCACCGCGACCACCCGCGCACCGGATGCCGCGCGCTGGCGGAGCCGCCGGATCTCGGCCTCGACCTGCTCGCGCTCGCCCGCCGGCACCGCGGGGAGCCCCGCCCCGAGCCGGCCCGCTCGCAAGGTGGCTGCGCGCATGACGAACACTCCAACGATGAAGGCCAGAATCGACCCTCCTCCCCCGATCGTGAGGCTCAATCCAAACGGCGACCTTACCCAGCCCATCGCCATGCCACCGGACAACTGCCAATAGAGGATGAGCCCGGTGAGAATGGTGAGTCCCGCGACGACCGGCATCACATCCAGAAAACGCCTCCGTGCCAGCGCCTGCATCACTTTGGCGCCGTCCGGGCCCACCGATCGCACGCTGGGGCCCAGGAAGAGGACCATGAAGAAGATCGTCCCAGCCCAGAAAACGCCCAACGTAATGTGCAGCACGCGAAGTAGGATCATGAACTCGTGCACGGGCCCTCCCTAGCGGGAACCGGAATACCTGTCCGCACGTTGTCGACATGAGGGCCATGCCGCGCTGGGTTGCGGCACCCCCATGCGATTCTCGACGGGCATGCTGCTAGCTGGCGAACAAGGAGGCGGGTGTGGCCACTATCCATCGCGAATTCGACATTGGCGCGAGTCCCGACGCCGCATGGGCCGCGGTTCGGGATGTCGGCAAGATCAACCAGCTTATCACCTTCCTCGGCGACGTCACCGTCGACGGTGACCGTCGGATATGCGAACTCGGCGATCAAGGGGCGCTGGACGAGCTGATCGTCTCCGTCGACGAGGAACATCGACGGATAGCCTACGCCATCCGCGAATCCCCGTTCAACTTCGACCACCACCACGCCTCCATGCAGATCGTCCCCAACGGGGGATCGAACGAAGGCGCTCGGTTCATTTGGACCACCGACCTCAAGCCGGACACGGCCGCGGCCGCCTTGGCCGAGGCCATCGATGGTGCGGTCGAGAGTATCAAGCAGGCGTTGCGATAACGCCCGGCGTCAGTTGGCCGCTGCGCCCTCCGGCGGCGCTCCGTGGTTCCACATGTCCACGATCAGCTTCCAACTGCCGTCGGCCTGCCGCTCCCACACGTGGAGGTCTCGGAAGCTCTCGGTCATGGGGCTCCCGTCGGGCCCCGTCAGGGTGAGCTGGCCGGTGTTCACGGTATAGCCCATGGCCCCGTCGGCGGACACCTCGACCGTCGGCGTCCCGAACGAGAGGGCGAAGGCCGGGTCGGCCAGGATCTGATCGTACATCGTCCCCATCCCCTCGGGTCCGCTCAGCATGTCCGAGCCCGGCGGGTACACCGCCGCATCGGCGGCATAGAACGCCAGGAACGCGTCTCGATTCTTGGCGCCCCCGGTCTCCGAGTATTGCCGGTCGGCCTCGCGCAGGGCGTCCAGGGCGGCGGCGGTATCGGGGGCCGCGGCGGGGGGTTGGCAGGCGCTCGCCCAGACGAGGGCGGCGGTCAACGTGAACATCCAGCGGGAACGCATGGGGTCCTCCTTGCAAGCGCACTGAGTCTTCACGCCAATCCCCAACATTCCATCCAGAGTCGCAACCCGCAACTGCCAGGCACCTCGCGGGCTTGGGGACGTGGCGGTCACTCGCGCTCTTGTGGGCCGACCCGGTTGGGGGCGGGGGCGGCCGGACGAGGCCGGGTGGCCGTAAGCGATGGCCTTGCCGACGTGAGGGTTGTGGAAGCGCCGCGGCTCAGGCCACCGCCTCTGGTCCGTGCAACACCTCGTAATGGAGGCAATGGGGCTCGAGCTCCACGAGAAACTCGGAGTCCTCCGGGTAGTAGCGGGCCCGCTCGATGTCGTCGCCCGCGAAGGCCCGGATGTCAGCGCGCGAGCGCCACAGCGACATCATGAAGAAGTGGGCCGTGGGGCCCTCGATCCGTCGCACCACGTAGACACCGACGTTCCCCGGCGTGCCCTCGAGGCCGGGGACACCGGTCCGCTTGAGGTATGCGAGATAGTCGTCGGCCCGCTCGGCGGGCACGGCCCCGTGCCAGGTGCGCGCGATCATTGGATTCCCTTCGCAGCTCAGTCTTCTGTGCTTAAGCCACGGCGCACGTCATATCCTGGCCGCAGCACATGGGCGACTTGATCTTGCCGTGTCCGGCCGGGCACTTCGAGATGACCACCGTCGCGCCCGCAGCGGTCGTCAGGGTGTCGTGCACGAGTTCTTGGCCACAGTGGCCGCAGGTTATCGTTCCCACACTCATGCCGCATTGCTCGCAGGTGTATGCCGCCATCGCGTCCGCCTCGGGTTGGTTGGAATTCAGGCTCGGCCGACCTCGATGTCGGCCGAACCTGCCTAACATCTCGGGCGACCAGGGGATCCGCAAGCTTGAGGGGCCGCGCCCACGAGTGGACGGCCGTCGGGGAGGGGCCTCAGATACCGTGGAGCAGGAGCCAGATGCCCAACAGTCCGATGGCGGCGGCGACCACGCGCCCGAAGCGTACAGGCGAGAGCCCAAACAACACCCGCTCGCCGGCCAAGGTGCCGATCACGACGCCCGCCGTGGCCAGGAGGATGAGGGGGGCGACCTCGAGCAGGTCGGCGCCCGATCGCCAGAGGTAGACCGGTGTGCGGGCGGCGTCCACCATGAGACCGGTGGCGGTGGCGGTGGCGACGAACGCGGCCGGGGACAGGGTGAAGGTGGTAAGCGCCGCCGCTCGGAGACCGCCCTGATTGCCGGCCACGCCGCCGAAGAACCCCGACCCCAAGCCGAGCATCGCCACCATCGCCCCGCGCGGATGCCACCGGCTGGTGAGCCCACCGAGATGGGCGAGCGCCGTGAGGACCAGGAGCGCGCCGAGCGCACGGGTCAGGGCGTCACTCCCCAGTTGGGTGTAGAGCACGGCACCCACAAGGCCGCCCACCGCGCTCAAGACGCCAAAGCGCTTGAGCACGTCCCAGTGGATATCCCGACGGAGCCGCCAGCAGCGGAGCCCGGTGGCGACAGCATGCGGTATGGCAACGGCGGCGACGGCGATCGTCATGCCCAGTTCGAGTGCCAGGAGCGGGGTGAGCAGGCTGCCGATGCCGAAGCCCACCACCGACGCGGTGGCCGCCGCAAACACACTCGCCACGAGGACCGCCACCACGAATCCATCCAGGCCGAGCGGCTCCATGGCGACTACCGCCCCTGCTCCAGCGGCGGGCCGTGGGGCGTCGGCCAGGCGGGCACACCATAGTGGCCAGGTCTCATGTGATGTCTCCGATGCCGAGGTCCGTGCGCAGGGCCTCGGCCGCGCGGCGTACCGTTGACCGTTCGCCGCGATCCATCCGTTCCACATGGGTGAGGGAGAGCCGCAGGCGCGGATTGTGCTCGAACGCCTTCCGGTTGCGGATCAGGAAGTCCCAGTAGAACACCGTGAACGGGCAGGCGTCGTCACCGGCCCGCTTGGCAGGATCGAAACGGCACGATGCGCAGTAGTTGCTCATCCGTTGGATGTACTTCCCCGACGCCGCGTAGGGCTTGGTGCCAACCACGCCGCCGTCGGCGTGCATGACCATGCCGAGAGTATTCGGCACGGTCACCCAGTCGACGGCATCCACGTACATGCCGAGGTACCAATCGGAGACGGCGCGAGGATCGACGCCGGCCGTGAGCGCGAAGTTGCCGGTGACCATGAGACGCTGGATGTGGTGACCGTAGCCCGTCTCGAGCACCTGGCCGACGGCCTGCCGCACGCACACCATGTCGGTTTCTCCGGTCCAGTAGAAATCCGGCAGGTGCCCGTGCTGGTTCAGGGCGTTCCGATCCCCATACTCGGCCCCCTCGGTCCAGTAGACGCCGCGGATGAATTCCCGCCAGCCGATCACCTGCCGGATGAATCCCTCCACCGATTGGAGCGGCGCCTCGTTGTCCGTATACGCCTTCAGCGCCTTCTCGACGACCTCACGTGGGCGGATCAGCTTGAGATTGAGCGCGGGGGAGAGGAGCGCGTGATAGAGAAATGGCTCGTCGGTCCACATGGCATCCTGATAGGGCCCGAATGCCGCCAGGCGCTGGTCAATGAAGTTCCGGAGGGCGCGCAGGGCCTCGCGCCGCGTGACCGGCCAGTGGAAGTGGTTCAGCCTGCCGGGTGCGTCGGGAAAGCGGCGCGCCACCAGGCGCATCACCCCACGGGTGATGTCGTCGGGTCGGAAACGGGTGGGCCGTGGGACCGTGGGAGCATCGCGGAAGCGCTGCCGGTTCTTGGCATCGTAGTTCCAGGAGCCACCGATGGGACCACCCGATGAGGTGAGGAGGATATCGAGCCGCTTCCGCTCCCGTCGATAGAAGTGGTCCAAGACGAGCTGTTTTCTGTCCGCGCGCCAGGAGGTGAAGTCCTCGATCGTCCCGAGGAAGTGATCGTCGTCAGCCACCTCGATCTTCAGGCCGGTCTTCGCGCGCCATCGATCGATGGCGTTGAGCACCCGATGCTCACCGGGATAGGTCACGGCCAGGACCTCGGGGGTGAGCGCCTTCGCGGCGCGCGATACCTCGCCGGTGAAGGTCTGCGTGTTCTCGGGGTCGTCGAGGGCGACGTAGCGGACCCGCCAGCCCTGACGCGCGCGGTCGTTCGCGAAGTGCCGCATCGCCGACAGGAAGAGCGTCGTCCGCTGCCGGTGGCTGGGGACGTGGGTGGCCTCCTCGGCCACCTCCATCATGAGAATCGCGTCGCGGTCCGGATCGGCATCGGCTAGCACCTTGGCGTCCCGGTCGAGCTGGTCGCCCAGGACCACCACCAACCGACGCACCGCTCCCGTCACGGGCGGGGCGATCGCGCTCGTCATACGGCCGTGCCGGCTCCGAGCATCATGAGAGCAAGGCCCGACCGGGCACTCCAAGCCGCGGTGCGAATCCAGTTGCCGCGCACGAGCGGGGCGATGCGGCTCGCATCGCCCCGGGCGAGGCGCCGGTGTGCCGGGACCTGGAGACGCCAGGTGGACAGCCAGATCGCCGCGACCAATGCCAGGCCTGCGATGGCCATCCAGCGCGGGATCGGCGTGGGGGCCAGCGCCACGAGGAGGATCGCGGTGACCAGTTCCGCCAGCATGAGCGGGGCGACGACCCAGGTGGTGCGGGTGGTGTGGCGCATCGCGTAGGCGGCGAGGTCATCCGGCCCTACCCGGGCGAGGAGGGGGTAGTGCACCACCTGCACGAACCAGATGAGTCCCGTCAGCATGAGGGTCGCGGTGGCATGGAGAATCAGCAGCGTGGCGCTCATCGAGGCTCGACGATTGAATGAAGGCTGGCGCTCACTTCGCCACGAGGTCGCTCACCGCAAGCATGTAGAAATCGGCGAAATCGCGGACGAACACCAGCAGTTGGCCATCGGGTGCAAACGCCGGGAAGTTCTCGACCCTACCAGTATTCACTGCCGACCCCATGGGCTCGAGCCGGCCCCAGCCGGCGGGTTCGCGCTGGGCCATCCACAGGTCCGAGTCGCTCAATGCACCGTCTTCACCGCGTTCGGACAGCTCGGCCACGGCGATCGTTCCGGAGGGATCGAGCGTTCCCGACCAAAGATGCTGGCCCGGCACCTGGGCTGCGAGCTCCTGCCAGAACGGGTCGTCCTCCCAAGGACCGAATGTGTGGCCCATTCGGGGCGAGCGCCGGAACCAGGTCCGACTCCAATCTGGCGAGGTGCTGGTGAACCGGAGGTCACCGCCGGGACCGAACCAGGGGGACGCATCAGGGTTCGCTCGCAAACCGTCCGGCGTGATACCACGCCTCGATCTGCGAGCCCCGGCCGGCATCCGTGTCGCGGCCTTGAAACAGGGGGTCGAGGGAGGAGAAATCGCCCGCCCCGAGCGCCTCGACGGCGGTACGGAACGAGCGGTCGATCTGTGTCATATGCACTTCTGCGCGTCCTGACGCCCTAGTTTGGTCCCCACCAATTCCGGTGGTGGCGGGTGGCGGTCCTCGTCCGTCTGGTGGCGGGCGTTCGTGAGGGCGGCTTTCTCGGCGCGAGGGCATTGCCCTTCGCCCACGCGCCAAGCGCCGCATCTACGTCGGCTAACGGCATATCGGCATCGTAGGGGATGACCGGACAGCGGCGCCCTTCGACCATGAGGTACCACATGGCTGGGCTTGCCGGCTGCTCGCGTTTCGGGTTCGCGGCGTGCCCCTCGTAGGAGACGAAGTGAAAGACGCGACCTTGGATGGTGAGGCGACGCTGCTGGGGCTTGAAGGCGGGCATGGAATACCTCGATCGGGAAAGCGAAGAACCGGACATGGCGAAAAGCGCCCGCAGCGGCACGTCGACCCTTGAAAGGTAACATGGGGGGGGGCGGGCCTCGGTTGGGGCTTGGTGTCCGCTTCATCGCGGCCCCAACGCCGGCGTGGGACGACTGGTCGCTCGCCTCGCCGTTCACTTGACCGCCGTAACCTCGATCCCGATCAAGAGTTCCGCAAAGGTCAGGCGGGTGTTCACTGGATCGATGTTGGTTGTTTGGTTGCGAAACGGGATAACCACGCCCGTATGGACGCTGGGACGGGCAAAGGTGAGGTCGTCGTCGCCGGCGTCGATAGGCGCCCGCATTACGGCGGGATCTTCACATCCGCGGAGCCAGCGGCCGCTCTCGTGGCGGCCACTGCTTCGATGACCTCCCACGCGCCGCGCCGGACCAGCACCAGTGGACGAAGCCCGAACGGCTCCGCCACGATGTTCCGGCGGAAGCTCATCACCTCCATGCGCTCCGCCTCGAACCGGATCACCACGTAGTCGTCTCCGGTCGGTCCCTGAGGGAAAAACAGCCGCCACAGCCCGACCCACCGCTTGCGTCTCACGTTCACATCCCGCTCGATGTGGGCGGTGCCGTAGAGGACGAGGTTGGCCCGTTCGCGCTCGTCCTCAACCGCGATCGTGACGCGCGGATCCGCCTCGATCTCCCGGACCTTCCGGAGCGTGGGATTGGTACCGAACCAGAGGACGAACGGGTCATGCTTGTCCACAATGGGTTCGACCAGCCGGGCGCTGCACGAGCCGTCGGAGCTCCGGGTGATCAGAAAGCAGTATTTCGTGCGCTCGAGCATCGCCCGGGCGACGGCGAGGGCATGGTCCGGCGTCACCACGGCCGAGCGCTGCTTCCGGCGCTTATAGGCGTCGAGGACGCGTCGCGCGAAGGCATGTCGGATCGGTCTCAGCATCGCTGCCTACTTGCGGCATCCGGTGGAGGGCCCACGGCTGGGAGCTGACTCCCGGCCGCCCGGTCCTACGAGAAGAGCCACACCCGGCCAAACTGATTGGGCTGAACGTCTCGGCCGGTGGTTAGAAAATACTCAAGCCCCTTGAGGACCCGGTCGAGATAGCGGCAGAGCACCGGCCGGAGATACCAGCGATGCAGCACCGCGGCGACGGCTCTGGGATAGCCGCTGAACGCAGCGGGCCATATGCTGATGGTCAGCTCGCTTTCCTGCGCACTCACGGGTTGAAGCTCCCACCGAACGGTGCTGGTCGGCCCCTTGCTGGGTCCGATCTCGAGCGTGTAGCCGCGACCCTCATCCCACGCCGTGAACCTCCGGTGAAGCACCCGCCCGCTCAGGTAGTGGATGGCATCCTCGGCGCCGAGTCCGGGCCAGCGCGTGACCGGATTCTGGACGCAGAACGGATGATAACGGGCCAATGCCCCTGCGGTGGCCATCACGTGCCACACCCGAGCGGTCTCGGCTCTGAGACAGCGGGTCACGCGCGACGGAGGAGCCATAGCGTCTCTGTCGTGTGCTCTTCCAGGAACACGCACTCGCCCTCCTGACGCGTCAGAAACTCCTGCAACCCATCGCGATGTTCGGGGTGTGCCCCAGCGAGCCGCGAGGCGGTCCGGCGCAGTTTCTCGTTGGCTTCCCGATTCTCCGCGGCCAATTCAACGGGAGCGATCCGAATCTCCCTGAGCATCACATCCCCGTGGGCGGCGAGCTGCCGGACCGCCTCTTCGTGGCCTCTGTAGTATTCATAGCCGGAAAATGCGGCCCCGGGCGGCACCGGATGTCGCAGCACACCATCGCCGATCACGATATGCCCCCCGGGGCGGATCCACCCACGGAGTGCCGCGACGCACTCGGCGTAGCCGCCGAAGAGGCCGGCCCCGACGGCGGAGAAGATCACGACGTCGAACCGACCGTCGGCCGCGCTTCGATCGCGAATGTCCCCCACCCGAAACGTGCAGAGATCGCCGAGGCCCTGCGCCCGGGCGCCCGACGTGGCGGCGTCGAGAAATGGTGCGAAGAGATCGATCCCCGTGATGCGGCAGCCAAACGCGGCGGCCAGGGCGAGGGCGACGGCCCCCTTGCCGCAGCCGAGGTCGACCACGGTGGCATGGGGAGAGGGGCGGGGAGCGGCCTCCCCGAGGAGCGCCACGATCTGGTCGGGCCAGGCGCCCAACGCGGAGAAGTCCGCCAACAGGGCCGGCAGGAGCGGCACGAGGCTGAGCGGGGCGCCGAACGCCTCCGCAACGAGTTCGTACGGCTCGCGGTTCATCGAGCGACCCTCGGCTGGTCCGGTTGCACGACGGATCGGGCGGGAGCGTCAGACGTGCTGGTCGATCAGGACCGGGTTGCCGTCGGGGTCCATCACTGCGAAACTGGCGGGTCCGGTGGACCCCTCGTCGGCCGGGCTCAGGATCTCGACCCCCTCAGCGCCGAGCCGGCGCTGGATCTCCCGCACATCGGTGAAGCTGTCCAATGCCTCGGCACTCTGGTCCCATCCCGGATTGAACGTCAAGGTATTCCGATCGAACATCCCCTGAAACAGGCCGATCACGCTGGCGCCGTTCTTGAGGATCACCCAGTTCTGCGTGATGTCTCCGCCCAAGGCCGTAAAGCCCAGCTTCTCATAAAACGTTTTGGACGCTTTGATATCCTTGACCGCCAAGCTGATTGAAAAGGCACCGAGGTCCATATTCGTCTTCCTTTCAGACTCGAGTCGCTGGCGTGGGTCTAGCGCCGCAACAAGATGATGAAGATCAACACGTGGGTCACCTTGAGGACCGGCACGATGACCATCGGAATGAAGAATGTGGCGCCAAGGGTCCCGTCCTCGGTGTACCGCAGGCCTTGGGTCACGGCGTTCACGAGGTCGAGGGACCCTTCGAGGTTGAACACCCAGACCAGGGGGGGTGATCGCCCGCAAGCGCTCGACCAATCGCTCCAGCGAGGCTGAGTCAGACACGCTGCTCATGGAACCCTATTCGGCTCCCTGGGCCAGCATCCATTGGATCCCAAATCGATCGACCACCATACCGAATCCCTGCTCGAGCGGGAAGAGCACCTTCCCACCGACTGCTAAGGCCTGGAAGGCCTGCGCCCGCTCATCCGGGTCCGAGAAGGCCACGAATAGGGCAAAGTTGCTGCCTCTGGTCACCGGCTGGGTCTGCAAGTCATCGGAGGCCCTCAAGAACAGGCCCTCCGCTCGGAACTCCGCGTTGAAGACCCTATCGCGATGCTCCTCGGCCACTTCGACCGGCGACTCCCGAAAGGTTCTGATCGAGACGATCTCGCCATCCAGGCATTCGCCATAGAAGGTGAGCGCCTCGCGGCAGGTGCCGGGAAACATGAGGTAAGGATTGAGTGTCTTCATGGATTCGCGGGAGTGGAAGGCGACGTGATCACTGCGCCCGTGAAGAGTGACGCCCCGTCCCCGCGCAGAGGCAAAGCGCGCCGATGAGCATGGTGAGCAGAGGGGCCGGGTGCGCGGCGAAAAAGGCGGCGATCCCAAGCCCCGCTTCCGTGCCGGGGCGATGGTCCCTCATAAGGTGCGCGCCAAGTGCGGCGCCCGCCAGGACCATGCTCACGGCGCCGCCCATCCGCGCCGCGCGGCCGGTCCGCTCGCGGTGATACCCGGTGAGAGAGGCGCCGGCGGCGAGGACAGCGACCGCGGCGGCGATCATGGCGATCAACAATGTCGGTGAATACAGGCTCATGAGCCGCTCAACCGATCACTCAAGATGCGTCTGGAAGAACCCGAGGAAGCGGCGTCGAGCGTCGAGTTGCGCGGCACGGTTGCCGGCCTCGGTGCCGCCTCGCTGGGTGACGCTATCGCGAATACTGGAGATCAAGTGACCGGCGTCGTCATAGGCGATGTGCTCGACCGCGTGCGGGAACCCCTTGGCCGTGAGCCGGTCCACCACCATGTCGGACAACGTCGTGCTGGGCCACAGGGTGTCGTCGCGCCCACTCAGGAGGAGAATCGGACCGTTGATGCGGTCGACTTTGATGGTGGCCGCCTCGAGCGAGTCAGCCGAGATCTGGGCGAGGCCCTGCCGGTAGTACTCTACAATCGGGGAGCCCCGAGGTGCCTCCCCGTAGGGCACGAAGGGGAGTTCCTGGCCGCGATAGCTCCACGACGAGCTGCGCCCGAAGGTCGGAGTGATGCTCTGGAACACCACGCCCGATGGCACGAAGGTGGCCACCGCCCGGATCTCCGGCCGCAGGGACGCCACCAACAGCGCCAGCTCGCCGCCCTTCGAGACCCCCCCGATGCCCACTCGCGTGGAATCCACGTATGGCTGAGCCCGCAAGAGCGTGAGCCCCTGGTCAATGTACTCGAGCGGGATGCGCTCCAGCTCCTCCGCCAGTCCTGGCATCCTGAAATAGGCGAGCGCCATGGCCGCGACGCCGCGGTCGGCCAGCAGCCGGGCCATTTGACTCTGCCAATCGATCCCTCCGCCCGAGCCGCCCACCAGCAGCACGGCTGGGTATCGGCCGGGCGCCGCTGGCCGGACGACATGGGCGACGAGCCCGACCCCGCTCACGTCGAGCTGAGCGGACGCCTCGTCCTGTGCGGTAACATGCGGTGCGCTGGCCGCCAACACGGCGGCGATGGTAAGGGCGCGCCTGCTCGGGAGCATGGCAAGGTCCTTGGCTGGGGTGACGGCATGCGAGGTGTTCTCGTGGCTTAGACAGCTACTGGGCTCCATTTCGTTGCACTGCGGCACCCCTGGTGCCAGCACCTATGCGCTCGGCGGGACGAACGCCTTGGCGGTGAGTTGGAAGACCAGGTTGTCACGGCCGTCCCCGGTTGGCCGCGTGCCCACCTGCTCGGCCCCGATCTTCTGGGCCGCGCGCTGGGATCGCACGTTGTCCGGAGCGATGAGAAACACCACGTTCTCGACAAACTGGAACGCATGCTGGAGCATGAGGTGCTTCATCTCGCCGTTGTACCGGCCCCCCCAATGGGAGCGGGCGAGGAACGTCCAGCCGATCTCGATCTCGCTCCGGGCTGCATGGTAGCCGTGATAACGGGACGAGCCGATGACCTGGCCCGTACGCGCATCAGACACGAGCAATGCGCCGCCTGACGCCATCGCCTCGGCGAAGAACCGCGCGAAGCCCGTTTCTTGAGAGCGGGTCTTGTCGTGGTGTTGCTCCCAGATCAGCGGGTCGGCCGCGACCGCGTAGAGCGCGTCGAAGTCGTCAGGGCGGAGCGGGCGCAGGCGGACCAGGGCGCCGGCAAGCGTCGGCTGGAGGTCGAAGGTCACGTCGCCTTCCGCATCTGGCGACCCTCAGGATCCGACCAGACATGCTCGACCTGGCCGCCGCAGCGGCGGCAGCAGCGCCGTTGGGTGGATCGAATCAAGACGCCCTCCTCGTCGTGTTCCTCAACCGGCGCCCCGAGGTTGTCGAATCGCCAGGCCCCGATCTTTGAGGGTCGGTGCGGTTCCCTCGGCCATCTACCGCTCCGGGCGAGGGTCGACTCGGTGTGCCAACGCCATCCCGACGTCTTGCCACACCAGCCAATGCGGATTGAGCTCGACCGCGCCATGGCGCTGGTAGAAAGCCCGTGCCGCAACATTCTCGGGCACCACATCGACGCACACCCGCCGCCCGTTGTGCTTCACGAACCACTCGGCGAGCAGGTAGAGCAGTCTGCTGGCGACGCCGCTCCGGCGGTGTGTGCTGACGACCCAGAGATATTGGAGCTCGCCGTCGCAGTCGAAGCGGCGGGTGAGGTGCCCCGCGATATAGCCGACGACGTCGGCCTCACCCCTGAGCGCGACAAACGCAACCCGGGGGGCGAGGGCGCGCTGCGGGTGGTGCCGTCCCTCCAAGTAGGCCGCCGTTCGCGGGTCGGCGGGCCCCCACTCACTATCCCGGGCCCGGCTCCGGGTGAGGGCCGGCACATCCGCGACCGTGGCCTCGCGACAGATCACGTTGCCGGCCGGTCGGCTCATGCCGTGTGGATCCGACCACACGCCAGGTCACGTTCGACACGCCTGACGCAACGCTCTTCCGTCATATCGGCGGCATCATCCAGGGGGGCGCGCTTCGGCATAACCTCGTTGCTCCCACTGTCCAACGTTCACCCCTTTGACCAGAAGCCACAACGGCAGCAACAACTCTCCGACAAAGGTGAACTGGCCGATGGTCACGCTCACGGTTGGAAAGCGCAGCAAGATGACGGAGTCGATCAGGTAGCCGAGGCCTCCGACGATCACGAGGATTCCCAAGACCTTGGGAAGAAACCCTGACCGCACGATCAAGTATCCTAGAGGCAGGAGCCAGAGGCCCCAGAAGACCTGGGCGATGACGATGCCCGAGGCACGTAAGTCGAGGAAGAGCATCATCTGCGTGTGCAGCTGCGCTGTGGTCAGTGCCGTCATGTCGTGGATGCCGTTGAGCATGTGGAGCACCGCGACGTGATTCAGCTCATTCAAGAACGCGATAGGGATGCCGATAAGGGCGAGGACAACCATGGCCCGAGCGTGGCCCGTGTGCACCGGCTTGAGCAGCGTGTACAGCGTCAGGACGAGAAAGATGAAGATCGTCTGGCCGATCAAATGGCTCAGGATCCCAGTCCGGAATAGCCCCTCGGAGGCCATGATGTTGCTCGCGGTGGCGGCTGCATCACCGGGCACAATGAGGACAGAGGGAACATAGATGATGCCGAAGAAGCTGAAGGGCGCCAGGCCGAGGTAGAGGGCCCCCGCGAGTCGCGCGGTCCGGTTGGGAGAACCAGCTGTCACCGCCCTCATGCGAGCAGCGTAATGCGTCTGGTCATCCGGCCTCCTCGTTTTGAGCATGGAGTGGACGCGGGCGCCGCTCGGCGACGAAAGACGCCGGATCCGTATCTCCGTGACTCGTCGGTGCGCCTCAGCGCGGTGGGGCGTCCTGGCGATCGGGCGCCCGCTGCTGGGCGAGCAGGCGCTCGGCGAAGTCCACCCGCTCCTCGAGTTCGTGCATGCGCGGTTGCATGTCCTCGAGGGTGTGGTGCAGGTCGTCGTTCTGCTCGAGCGCGTCCTGCAGGTCCTCGCTCAGCGCCTTTGTGCGGCGGCGGGCCATGAGATGCCGCCCGCCGAGGGCGAAGCCCGCCGCGAGCACGGCATGCGTGGTGGCGTGCCAGGGCTCGCCCGGCTGGGCCGCGAACCACACCGAGACGACATTGGCGAGCGAGAGGAACCAGGCGACCGGTATCCAGGCGCGGTGCTTGAACCACATGGATGCCTCCAGCGAATGGGCCCCGACCGCAACCTGCCCCGGACGGGCAGAGTGTGACCCGCTCACCAAATTCACTGTGTTCCCGCGGTCCCGGCAAGAGCCAGCCGCTGAGCCCCAGACAGGGGCGGGGCCGGTGGGCGAGGGCGCCGACCGCGGGAAGAGAGATACTGATACCAAAGCATGCGAGCCGCGACGCCTCTCCACGGCTTCCACGCCTCGGCAATGGCGTCGCCCTCCTTCGCAGAGGGGGTCGCCGGCAGTCCTTTCAGTTCCTGGATCGCCCTGAGCAGCGCAAGATCGCCGGTGGGCCACGCGTCTGCCCTCCGAAGGGCGAACAGGAGATAGGCCTCGGCCGTCCACGGCCCAACCCCCCGCAGCGCGACGAGACGACTGCGTGCACGGTCATTGTCCAAGGACTCCAGGGCGCCGAGATCGGTCTCCCCTGCGAGAATCCCGCCCGCGATGTCTCGGACATACGAGGTCTTCTGTCGGCTAAACCCTAGGGCCTTGAGCGTGTGATCGTCGAGCGACAGAAAGGCTTCAGGGCGAACCGAGGAGACCGCCTGCGCGAGCCTCGCGAACGCGGCATCCGCCGATTCCACCGAGACCTGTTGGCCCAGGATACAGATGACGATTCCCGGGAACCCGCTCGGATGGGTCCAGAACGGTGGCATACCCCACGTCACCAGGACTCGGGACAAATCGGGGTCGTGCGATACCAATTCGGCGACGCCCCGCCGGTAGGCGTTGGCATCGAGTGTGGACGGAGTCGGTTGCACGCCTAGCGGGCCCGGCGCCCGACGGTGTAGCGCCGCGCGAGTCCGAGGATCAGGGTCGCCACGATCGCCATCAGGCCGGCCAGGGCGTTGATGCCGACATCGCGAAGGTCGTAGACGCGGCCGGGAATGACCGCCTGGATCCCCTCGTCGAGCCAGCCCACGAGGGCGGTCGCCAGGACGGCGAGGGCCGCCGGGGCCCGGACCCGGCCGCCGTTTCGCCGCCGCTCCAGGAGCGCTTGATGGATCAGCACGGCCACCAGGCCGTACTCGAAGATGTGGGTGCGCTCGGCCGGGCCGATCCCCATGCGGACCACGACCATGGCGTAGACGGCGATGAGGCCGAGCGCGACCCAGATCTCGCGCTGCCCCACGGCGGGGCGCCGCTTGAGGGCGATGCCGGCGATGGCGATCACGACCAGGGTGAACGCAAACGCAAACGCGGCGTCCAGCACCCGGCGCTCGATGAGCACCTGGGCCAGCGCGCCCGCGAAAGGGAGGGTGGCGTAGATCGCGGCGATGACGGCGAGCGTCCAGCGCCACAGGCGCCGCTCCCGATCGGAGGTGAAGGAGGCCATGGCCAGCGGTGTCGGAACCAGTAGAAGACGTCCGGGCTATCCCGCCGCCTTGGATCTCTGCTTTCCTCGCCATCCACTGGCGATCGCCACGGTGGCGTCGACGAGATTACGACCGTTTGCGGACGACGCCAGCGCCGCGACCAGGCCCTCGTTGGGGAACAGCACGATGGCTGCGCGGCCACCAATCGATCCGCCGCTCGTCCACGCGTACGGGGTGCCGTCGTCGGTCGTGTCGAAAGAGAAGCCGAAGCCGAAGCGGGACGTCTCACCCGAGGGAAGGATCATGGGCCGGAGGACCTCCGCCTGCATGTCCTCGCCGAGGAGCCGCCCGTCGAGCAACGCGAGGCCGAAGCGGACCAGGTCTTCCGCGGACGCCATGAAGCCACCCGCGCCCATCTTACAGGTATTATTCGCGCGGCGGGCGTCGTAGAGGCTGTCCCGCCAGAACTCGTGCGGCGTTGCTCGGTTGGGCAACGTCACCGTTGGATCATCCAACACCATGGCTGTCATATGGGCAGGCTCGACGATTTCCCGTCGCAGGAGCTGAGGGAATGGCACACCGGCGGCGGCTTCGAGCGTCGCGCTGAGCAGGACGTAGCCGAATGACGAGTACTTGACTGCCTCGCCGGGCGGATGGACGAGCGGGTCGGCCATGAATGGTGCCAGGCCCTGCCCGGCTCTCGTGCACTGTGCCTGGCTCACCGACAACCATTCGCCCTCACGGTAGTGGCGGATGCCGCCCAGGTGGCCGACGAGTTGGCGAACCGTAATCGGGCGCGCCATCGGTGGCAGGCTATCCAGATACCGCGAGATCGGCGCGTCGAGGTCTACCACGCCGCGCTCGGCCAGGCGCGCCGCGAGCACGGCGGTCATGGGCTTGACCACAGAGTAGGCCCGGAATTGGGTCTCGTTGCTGACGTTGGTGCTCGACGATCGAATGGCGGTGCCATATCCCCGGGACAGCACGATCTTCCCCTCGCGTCCGACGGCAGCGGCCACCCCGATGTAGTCAGGCTCCGCGAGCAGGGCACGGGCGACGGAATCGACCACGGCGCGGCCGGCGTGCTGTGCTTGACTCGGGGTGGCGAAGGTCACAAGCAGCGTCAGGGTCAATGCCCCACGCAGGGTCGAGCGATGAAGGCGTCCCTCACGAAGTGTCACTCTGCAGCCTCCTTGCTGTCCGTGGACTGGTACCACCGGTGTGCGCGGATCGCTTGAAGTGGTCGTAACCTAGTCGTCCCGCGGCCGGTCATCCACATCGACGTGTCGCACCACGCGATACACGCCAGGGGTTGCGTTCTCGCACAAATCACGGACCCGCTGGAGGGCCTCTTGTACGCCGGCATCGCTGCGCATGGCCGCGATGTCGTCGAGCCGGCGCCAGGGCCCGAACGAGTAAAACAGCGAGGGATCGGCATCACTCTGCAGGAGCGTGCCCCACTCCGGTGGGGCGGGGAGCCCCGCGAAGGTCTGGGCGAGATGGTCCCAGGCCGCAACGAACGCGGCTTCCCTCCCGGGGCGGACCTGCCACATCGCCAGCGTATACGGAGCGCCCACGCCTCGGTCTCCCTGCACGCCTCAGAACGTAAGCCCGTGGCGCTCGATGATGGGTGCGGTGCGCCCGAAATCCACTTCCACCCCATAGCGCGCCGCGATCCCGGCCATGCGCGCCGGGTCGAGGGCCTCGCCGAGGGCGTGCATCTCGCGGAAGGCCTGCTCGAACCCGCCCGGTGAGATGATTTCCAAGATCCGGGCTGGAACGTCACCCGCGTTCCAGAAGGTGTGCCACTCGCCGCGCGGCTTGAACAGCAGATCCCCGGTAGCGCCAAACACGTCTTCGCCGTCGAAGTGGGCGCCGACGTGCCCCTCGAGCACATAGCTGCACTCGTCTTCCCGGCTATGACGATGCAGCGGTGCGGCCAAGGTCCGCGGCGGCATGAGATGCTCGACCACCGAAAACCTGGCGCCGGTATCCCGGCCATCGATCATGAACCGATCGCGTACGGCCGTCGCGGCCCCTAGGATAGCACCGTCCTGCGCCCCAAGGAGTCGAGCCGCGAACCTAATGCGCTGGTTTGCGGCCCGGTCACCATGTCCCGCTGTCATCTCCCGCCCTCCGCTCAATTAGGTATGTGGCGTCTCGCCCCCGCCCCCCCCCGCCCGTACCGATGATCGTCCGGCGGCTCGTCCCGGGCCTTGCCCGGCGTGGCGAGGTGAGCGCCCCTGAAAGGGTCCTAAGCCGGAATGTCGACGCCCTCCCTGGCGCCGC
>JBFGLJ010000028.1:0-21979 GCA_041576235.1 Gemmatimonadales bacterium
AACATGAGGCGTCCTTCCCTAGGTGGAGGTGGTGGGATCGGGGAGGGTGATCAACCGGACTCGCTCGGCTTGGGCGCGCCGGAATTCCTCGAGGCGGTCTCGAAGAGCAGGATCATTGAGGGCAAGGAGCGCCACCGCAAAGAGACCAGCGTTCTTGGCGCCGGCCTCGCCGATCGCGAACGTGGCAACGGGAATCCCCCCCGGCATTTGCACAGTGGACAACAATGAGTCCAGGCCCTGGAGATGCCGGCTCGGCACCGGCACACCGAGGACGGGAAGCGTGGTCTTCGCCGCCAGCACCCCAGCCAGATGGGCGGCACCGCCGGCGCCGGCGATGATGCACTCGAGTCCCCGGTCGCGGGCTTCCGTGGCGTATGCCGCCGCGAGCTCGGGGGTCCGGTGCGCCGACAGCACCCTGGCTTCGACCGGCACCCCGAACTCACGGAGGGCGGTTACCGCCCGCTCCATGATCGGCCAGTCCGAGTCGCTCCCCATGATGACTCCTACCCGCGGCTTTCCCATCCCGTTCGCATCTCCGTTGTGTGCGTTGTTGGCTTGCCGCGCGGAATAAGGAGGGCCTCGTTCGTTTTGGCAACCCAGGAGTGGCTCATGTGATCGGCTGAACCTGGTACTCGAACAGGGGCCGGGTCCGCGATACGCCCATGTCGGCGCGGACGCTCCCTACTTTCAGGCAGCCCATCTTCACGTAGAACCCCGCTGCGTGGGGGTCGGAGTCGACGAGGAGCCGGGTGCCCGCCGGCCGTCTTGCCTGGATGCTCCTGATGGCATCGGCGAAGAGCAGCCGTCCGATGCCACGACCCATGACCCGGGGGCGAACCCAAAGATGCTCGAGCGACCACCGCGTGTCCTGGTCCGCAAGCGCATAGAAACCGAGAATCTCGCCGGCGACGGAACCGGGTGCGGGACGGCGCGCCACCGAGACGACCAGGTGAGAAAGGTCGCTGGGGCGGAGGGTGAGTTCCTCGCGCCACGCGGCGAGCCACGCCTCGGGGTAGCCCCAGTGTGCCTTTGCCAGGTGGGCGATCCGGGTGAGTTCCTCGGTGTCCTCGACGGTGGCCGGCGCGAGTTGGCATTCCGAGGGAGGGGGTGCCGCCTCCTGGGCGGCGCTCGGCCGCGGGCGGGCCTCTGGGGCGGGGCCGCTCACAACGTCGCCTTGGTGCGGTCCATGGTCCCGCGAGCCGCCAAGGCGGCCTGTGCGGCGGCCAAACGCGCGATGGGCACCCGGTAGGGGGAGCAGGAGACGTAGTTGAGGCCCAGACTATCACAGAAGGCGACCGACGAGGGTTCTCCTCCGTGCTCGCCGCAGATCCCGACCTTGAGATCCGGCCGTGCCTTCCGGCCCAGTTCGACGCCCATCTGCACCAGACGCCCCACCCCCTCCTGGTCGAGCACCTGAAAGGGATCGGCGTCGATGATCTGGGCGTCGAGATAGAAGGGGAGAAACCGGCCCGCGTCGTCGCGGGAGAGTCCCCAGGTGGTTTGCGTCAGATCATTGGTGCCGAAGGAGAAGAAGTCTGCCTCGCGTGCAATCGCGTCTGCGGTGAGGGCGGCGCGCGGCAGTTCGATCATTGTCCCCAAGAGATAGCCGACTTCCACACCCCGCTCGGCCATGACCGCCGCCGCCGTTGCGCGCACGATCTCCGCCTGCTTTCTGAACTCGGCGACCGAGGCGGTCAAGGGGATCATGATCTCGGGCATCACCTGGCCTTGCCGCTCCCGAATGGTGCATGCCGCCTCGAAGATGGCCCTCACCTGCATGGCGGGGATTTCCGGAAAGAGGATGGCCAACCGGCATCCCCTGAAGCCCAACATGGGATTGACTTCGCTCAGGCCATCGACAATGCGGCGCATGTCGGCCGGACTCTTGCCCAATTCCCTGGCCAGCGCCGAAACTTCGTCCGGATTGGTGGGCAGAAATTCATGAAGTGGTGGATCCAGGAGGCGGATGGTGACCGGTAGTCCCTCCATGGCCCTGAAGATGCCCTCGAAATCCGACCGCTGCATGGGAAGGAGTTTCGCGAGTGCTCGTTGCCGCCCAGCCGCGTCCTGCGCCACGATCATTTGCCGCATGGCCTGGAGCCGGGTGCCTTCGAAGAACATGTGTTCGGTGCGACAGAGGCCAATGCCCTCCGCCCCGAATTCTCGGCCTCGGTGCGCATCGGCCGGGGTATCCGCATTCACGCGCACCTTGAGGTGGCGCAGTTCATCGGCCCAGGCCATGAGGCGACCGAAGCTGGGGCTCAGCGACGGCGGCACCAGGGTCGCCTTGCCGGCAAAGACCTGACCGCGAGTCCCATCGATGGTGATCCACTCGCCTTCGCGCACGGCTCGCCCGTCGACGGAGAACGTCCCGGCCGTCGCGTCCACGGTCATCCCGTGGGCCCCGGCCACGCACGGCTTGCCCATGCCCCGGGCCACGACCGCGGCGTGAGAGGTCATCCCACCCCTGGCCGTGAGAATCGCCTTCGCCGCGACCATCCCGTGGAAATCCTCCGGACTGGTCTCGCGGCGCACCAGAATTACGGAGTCGCCTTGGCGGCCCTGGGCTTCGGCTCGGTCGGCGTCGAACACAACGGTCCCGCTAGCGGCTCCGGGGGACGCCGGCAGTCCGGAGGTGAGCACGTCCAGCTCGACGGCGGGGTCGATCGTAGGGTGAAGCAGTTGGTCGAGGTCATTCGGCGGGATTCGCGCGACCGCCTCTTTCTCGCTGATCATGCCTTCATCGACCATGGCGCACGCGATTTCAACTGCCGCCTGTCCGGTACGCTGCGCACGGCGGGTCTGGAGCATGTAGAGGGTACCGCGCTCAATGGTGAATTCCATGTCTTGGACGTCGCGGAAGTGTCGTTCAAGCCTGGTGGCCATGCGTTCGAGCTCGGCATAGGTCTCGGGTTGGACCTCGCGAAGCGCCGAGATCGGTTGTGGATTGCGCGATCCCGACACGACATCTTCACCCTGCGCGTTGAGTAAGAACTCTCCGTACAGCACCTTATCGCCGGTGGAAGGGTCGCGGGTGAATGCGACGCCGGTTCCCGAGTCCTCGCCCAAATTGCCGTAGACCATCGCCATAATGTTGACGGCCGTTCCCATCGTGTCGGGGATGTCGTGGAGCCGCCGGTAGTCGATGGCCCGTTTGGTGTTCCAGCTCTTGAACACCGCCGCAATCGCAGCCCAGAGTTGCTCTGCGGGGTCTTCAGGAAACCTCTGTCCGGACTCCCGCTCGATGAGTGCTTTGAACTCCGAGACCAGCGCCTGGAGATCCGCAAGCGGCAGGTCGATTTCACGGGTCACGCTACCGGCGCGCTTGCGAGCCTCCAGCCGTTCCTCGAACGGTTCCTTCGGGGCCCCATGGACCACATGACCGAACATCTGGACGAACCGCCGGTAGCTGTCCCAGGCAAACGCGGGGTTCTGGCTGTCCTCCTGGAGGCCCTCGACGGTCTCATCGTTGAGGCCGAGGTTGAGAATGGTCTCCATCATGCCGGGCATCGAAACCGCGGCTCCTGACCGCACGGAGACCAGCAGGGGTTTGGTGCGTCCTCCAAACTGGCGGCGGGTGGCTGCCTCGAGGCGGTGCAAGGCCGTCTCTAGGTGAGTCCGCAGGCGGGCCGGGAACGATCCCGTCTCGAGGTACGTGTGGCATAGGGAACTCGAAATGGTGAAACCGGGCGGTACCGAAATGCCGATATTCGTCATTTCGGCCAGCCCGGCCCCTTTGCCGCCCAGAATGTCCTTCATGGCAGCGGTGCCGTCGGCGTGGCCCTGTCCAAAGAACGAAACGAGGGGATGCGTGAATGAGGTCGTCATACGGGTGAAGACGTGAGCGGTGTGGCGTGCCGGTGATCCGCGAGACGTTCGGAGATCGTGGTCGGGTATTGGTTGGAGAAGCAGGCGTGGCAATAGCCTGAGGCTCCGCCGGCCGCCTGCAGCATGCCTGTGAGTGAGAGGTACTCGAGCGAGTCGACCTCGAGGTGGCGGCGGATGTCCTCGAGCGAATGAGTTGCCGCGATCAGTTCGTCGCGGGTCGGCGTGTCGATGCCGTAATGACACGGGCCGATGATGGGCGGCGAGCCGAGGCGAAGGTGCACCTCTCGCGCTCCGGCGGCACGGATCAATTGGACCAGTCCCTTGCTCGTGGTCCCCCGCACCAGGCTGTCATCGATGACGGCCACGGACTTGCCGGCGATCACTTCGCGGACCGGATTGAACTTGATGCGCACCTTGGCGACCCGGTGCGCTGCCGACGGGTGGATGAACGTCCGTCCGACATAATGGTTGCGGATCAGCCCGTGTTCGAGCTTGATGCCGGCCACCTCGGAGAATCCGAGGGCCATGGCATTGGCGCTGTCGGGAACGCTGAACACGACATCGGCGTTCGGGACGGGACATTCTCGGGCGAGTTGCCGGCCCAGCTCTCTACGCACGCGGTCCACGGAGTGACCAAAAACCGAACTGTCGGGACGTGAGAAATACACCAACTCGAAGACGCACCGGCTGATGGGTCTCGGCCTCAGGTTCGGGAGTGACTCGACGTCTCCGTCGGTGATTCTCACGAGCTCGCCGGGCTCGAGTTCCCGGTAATTCGTTGCTCCAAGCAGGTCGAAGGCGCAGGTCTCCGAGGCGACGATCGCGGCGTCGCCGAGTCGGGCCAGGAAGAGCGGCCGGAAGCCCCGTCCATCGACGGCGGCGTAAAGGATCTGGCCCATCCCGATCACCAGACTGTACGCTCCCTCCACCTGCTCGAGCGCGTGACGGATCTGCTCCTCGGGAGTGCCCGCCTCGGACCGGGCGATCAGGTGGACCAGGACTTCCGTGTCCGTCGAGGTGGAGAAGATGGTTCCGCGATCAACCAAGTCCTGCTTAAGATCCGGCGCGTTGGTGAGATTGCCGTTGTGGGACACGGTGAGCGGGCTGCCGCGATAGTTGACCAGTGACGGCTGGGCGTTGGCGAGCACGGTGCTTCCCGTCGTGGAGTATCGCGTATGACCGACCGCGACATCGCCGAGCAAGCTATCGAGCACCGCATCGGGGAACGTCTCCGACACGAGACCCATACCCCGATGCGCGTGCGCGCCACCATCGCGATCGATGGTGACGACCCCGGCGCTCTCTTGCCCCCTGTGCTGAAGCGCATACAGCGCCAGGTAGGCAATCCGGGCTGCCTCAGCGGAACCCGAAACGGCAACCACTCCGCACATCGTTTACGCCCCTCCCCCCAAGGACCTCCCCGCCGGGCCGGGCTGGCTCATTCGGCGCGGGATCGCAGTGAAATACCGTTCACGGAGTCGACTCACGTCCCAGCTGAGGGTGCGGTCGGAGAGGCGAATCGTCAGGGCTGCCCGCTCACCGCGCGCTGGTCCCGATGGCTCCCCCTCCCCCTCCCCCCGCCCCACTCTCCCCAGACGCACCGCCGTGACCCCGCTCTCGCGTGCCAGGTCCAACACCGCTCGCTCATCGTCCGGGCAGCAGGACACCACGGCCCGCGCGCATCCCTCGCCGAACAGACACTGGGCATCGTTTCGTCCGTTGTACAGGCCTCGGGCATCGATGTCGATTGCAAACCCGCCGCCATGCGGTCCACCCATCGCGGTCTCGGCCAGGGCCACGGCCAGGCCGCCGTCCGAACAGTCGTGGGCGGAGGACCAGAGCCGGCGTTTTGCGCCCTGGAGCAGGACCCGCTGCAGGCGCAACTCGGCGTCGAGGTCGACCGGTGCCGGCTCGCCTCCCACAAACTGAAGCACCTCCGCCCAATAGGCCGAACCGCCGAGCCGTCCATGCGGGTCCTCGCCCGCGAGGAGCAGCACGCGATCCCCGCACCGGCGCACATGGCTCCCGACTCGGTCATCGATGTGGTGCAGGAGTCCAACCATCCCAATCGTGGGCGTCGGGTCGATGGCCCCTGCCGGACTCTCATTGTAGAACGAGACATTCCCGCCCGTGACCGGCGTATTGAATGCGCGGCACGCGTCGGCGATGCCACGGCATGCTTCCCGAAATTGATAGAAGATCTCCGGGCGCTCCGGATTCCCGAAGTTCAAGCAATCGGTCACGCCGAGCGGAGTTGCCCCGGTACAGGCTATGTTCCGCGCGGCTTCGGCCACGGCCGCCTTGCCGCCTTCGTAGGGGTCCAGCGCAACGAGCCGCGCGTTGGTGTCGACGGTGACGGCAAGGGCAAAGTCGGTCTCGTCGATCCGGACGACGCCCGCATCACCGCCCGGTCCGATGAGCGTTGCCGCTCGAACGGTGGAGTCGTACTGCTCGTAGGCCCACTGCTTGCTTGCGATGGACGGGCTATCGAGGAGAATCTCGAGGCCGCGCTCGGCATCAGGCTCCCGGCCGGTTGGGGGCGCGCTGCACCGTCGCTCTGCGGCGGCCGGCGACTCCCGAGCCTCAGGTTCATAAACCGGACACTCGGAGATCAACCGGCCGCCGGGAATGGCCGCCACGACCGCATCGCCGTGCCGGACCCGGTACAGGCCATCGTTCGTGACCCGACCGATCGCGGTGGCCGTGAGGTCCCACCGCCGGCAGACCTCCTGGACCCGATCGACCATCGCGGGCTCGGCCACGACCAACATCCGCTCCTGCGACTCCGAGAGCAGAATCTCATACGGCGTCATCCCCGGCTCGCGGGTCGGCACGAGCGCGGTGTCGATGTCCACTCCAACCCCGCCGCGGGCTGCCATTTCGGCCGAGGAACTCGTCAGACCAGCTGCTCCCATGTCTTGGATGGCGACGATGAGCCGGCGCTCGATGAGCTCGAGGCTTGCCTCGAGCAGGAGTTTTTCGGTGAACGGGTCGCCGACCTGGACCTGGGGCCGCCGGGCCTCGCTTTCGGCCGTGAGTTCCTCAGACGCGAAACTGGCCCCGTGGATACCGTCGCGTCCGGTACGGGCTCCAACGACGAGTAAGACGTTCCCGATCCCCTCCGCTTTCGCGTGCATGAGGGCATCGGCTCGGAGCAGGCCGACGCACATGGCATTGACGAGGGGGTTTCCCGTGTAGGTGTCTGAAAAGACGACCTCTCCCCCGAGCATCGGGATCCCGACACAATTGCCGTAGTCGCCGATCCCGCGGACGGCGCCGGCGAAGAGATATCGATTGCGCGGTTCATGAAGGGGCCCGAAGCGAATGCTGTTGAGCAATGCGATCGGCCGGGCCCCCATGGTGAACACGTCGCGGAGAATGCCGCCCACTCCTGTGGCGGCTCCCTGGTAGGGCTCGACCGCGGTCGGATGGTTGTGCGATTCGATCTTGAAGGCGACGGCCCAGCCATCAGGCAGCGCCAGCACCCCGGCGTTCTCGCCCGGCCCCTGCAGCACGTGCTCCCCCGTGGTCGGCAGCGTTCCGAGCACGGACTTGGAATGCTTGTAGGAGCAGTGTTCTGACCAGAGGGCTGAGAAAATGCCGAGTTCGGTCACGGTCGGGGTGCGGCCGAGCATGTCACGTATCCGGTCGTACTCGCCGGATGAGAGGTTATGCTCTCGGACCAGGGCCTCGTCCACCACCGGTTCCCCTGGCAGCGCGCTGGCCTCGGTGGCGGGGGAGATGGATGTGGGAGGCATCACGGTCGCAAGCCCGCGCGCGGTGGCACTCCGCCCCAGGTCACTCGCCGTCCTTGGATCCGCGGAGGCTCGCCGCGATGTCCCGGAACACGCGGCCGATGACGCCGGTGTCTGCCTTGGCCGTGAGCGCTTCGAGCTCGCCCGCATCGAGCCAAATGCCTCCGCACGCGGGGCATCGCTCGATCTGGATGCCCTCGAACGACTCGGTCGCAATGTCGTGCCCATCCTTGGGGCACTTCAGGTAGTGCGACTGTCGCTCGGCGGCGGCGGCTTCTGCCGCCCGTCTCCTGCGCTGCTGTTCGAGGAGTTCGGCTTCCTGGCGCGCAAAGTACTCGTCCTCGTTCTTGCTGGGTTTGTCTGCTGGCATAGTGCATCCGTCTGGAGTCGAATGGTGAGTCAGGGACCGCCGCTCGGCGGGGTGAATTCGGGTGCCCGGTCTCCCGGTGATGACGAGACACCCTCGTAGGCGTGATAGCTCGCCCGGGCGATCGCATCCGTGACCTGCCCCCCTTCCAGGATGACCAGGTCGTGCATCCCGCACGTCTTGAGACAGCCATTCTCGTAAAACATGTAACTGAACGCGCCTCGGCGCCGGACCGTCAGCGGCTCGCCCCAGGACACGCGGACTTCGGCCTCGGACATCCCGGCGCGGATGACCTTCACTTGCGCGGGGGGCGCGTACCCGTAGAGGCCGAGACCCGTCGTCAGGACTGCCACGGCAAGGATTCGCATCAGACGACTCCTTTCACGATGGGGACCCACGAGGCCATCGAGGCAAAGAACCCGGCTCCATCTGCGCCCGCCCCTACGGCGCCGACCGCCCGTTCGGGGTGGGGCATGATGCCGACCACGTTGCCTTTGGCGTTCGCGATCCCAGCGATATCATGCACCGATCCATTGGGATTCTGCCCCTCAACATACCGCAACACGACACGTCCCTCGGCCTCCAGCCGTGTGATGTCGTCGGCTGGTGCCACAAATCGTCCCTCTCCGTGCGCGACGGGGAGCCGAAGGGTCGTGCCGGGTCCGAATACGGTGGTGAAGGGCGTCGTCACGCGTTCGACGCGAATCCCGACTGGTCTGGAGACGAACGCGAGTCCCGCGTTACGGTTGAGCGCGCCCGGGAGTAATCCGGCTTCACACAGGATCTGAAATCCGTTGCAGATGCCGAGGACCGCGCCTCCGCGGCGGGCATGCTCCCGGACGGCGTGCAGGATCGGGCTAAAACGCGCGATGGCCCCCGAACGCAGATAATCACCGTAGCTGAACCCACCTGGCAGGAGCACGATATCGGCCCCGGCGATATCCCGGTCGCGGTGCCACACGATAGTGGCGTCGAGGCCGGCCGCCTCGGCCGCTCGAGCCGTCTCCATCTCGCAGTTACTCCCAGGAAAGCGGACGACAGCGGCGCGCGGCACTAGGACTCGACCTCGATAGCGAAATCTTCGGTGACGGGATTGGCCAGCAGCTGTTCACACATCGCTTCCGCCCGCTGTTCGGCTTCGCTGGCCGACGGCGCTTCGACCGTGAGTTCGATGGCCCGGCCGATACGGGCCCTCCGGGCGTCCGAGAACCCCAGCTCGCCCAACGCCCGCTCGACGGCTTGGCCCTGGGGGTCGAGCAGCTCCGCGCGGGGCATGACCCGAATCCGAACACGGAAGGTCATGGGAGCTGCCCCCGCCCTCGTCTTTCGCGCGGCCGGCCGTGCCGGGGGATCGACAGCGAGGACTCCTGGTCGGCCGGCGGAGAGACCGGCTGCCGGAGCGCGCGCTCGTCTCCTCGCTCCAGCAGACTATAGACCGTGGCGCGGAGAAGTCCGTAGATGATGTAGGTCATACCGAAAGGAAAGAAAAAGTACTTGGGAACCAACAGTCCGCCCGCCAGGATGCCCAGGTGGAGCCCAAGCCCCATGATCCCCCGCCGCGACCGGACACCGATGCCGGGGAGCTTGGGGTAGCGCACGTGACTGACCATCAAAGCGGAGAGGCCCAGGATGAGCATGACGAGCAAGAGCTGGCTGTTGACCCGCCCCAGCGTTGGCCCGTACCACGGCGTTTGGGTAAACGGGTAGTAGACGCCGAGGGCCATGCCTGCGGCGGTCGACGGCAACCCATTGAACCACCGCCCCTCGTGCCCGCTCATGGCGTCGACGTTATATCGTGCCAGTCTGAGCGCGACTGCCGTGACGTAGATGAAGCAGATGACCCAGGCGAAGCGGCCGGCCTGCGAGAACTCCAGGAAATACATCACCAGCGCGGGGGCGATCCCAAAGGAGATCAGATCCACCAGCGAGTCCAGCTCGGCTCCAAACCGGCTCCCCGTGCGGGAGAGGCGTGCGATTCTCCCGTCCAGCATGTCGAGCACGCCGGCGATGACGATGAACCACCCCGCCCAAATGAAATCGCCGTTGAACGCTGCGACAATGGCCCAGAACCCGAAAAACAAGTTTCCCAGCGTAAACGCGCTGGGGAGCACCACGCCGCGCCGCCGCTTCGCCCGGCGGGGGCGGGTCCGGGGGCGGGGGCGGGGAGTCGGGTGCCGCGGGGGAATCGTCATGTCCAGCGAGCCACCACCGTCGTCCCGGCCCTCGTCTGATCGCCTACCTTGACCGACACGTGCGTCGTGAGAGGGAGAAACACATCGACGCGCGAACCAAACCGAATGATGCCCATGCGCTGTCCTTGCTCAACTTGGGTCCCAACCGTGTGGTCAGTGACAATTCGTCGCGCGACTAAACCCGCGATCTGACGGACCAAGACCTTGCCCCGGGCCGTCTCGAGACCCACGGACGCCTGTTCGTTCTCCAGGCTGGCCTTGTCCTTGGCCGCATTGCCAAACCTGCCCGGGACGTAATCGCGGAACGTGAGGCTGCCGCTCGCCGGATATCGATTCACATGCACGTTGAAGATATTCATGAAGATCGAAATGCGGTTGACTGGACCCCGGTGGAACTGTGGCTCCTCGAATTCGCCGATGCTGACCACCTGACCGTCGGCGGGGGCGAGCACCAACTCATCCCCGCGTGGCCCGGTCCGGTCGGGATCGCGAAAGAACGCCGCGACCCATACCGCGGCCAACAGGGCCACCGCCCCCAACCGCCAGTCCACCAGGGCCAGCACCAGGGTGCCGGCACCGGCCGCCGCCACGAAGGGCCGTCCCTCAGGGGCGAGTCTCATGCCGCCGGGGCCAGCGGCGCGCCGGTCACCCGGGCATAGGCCTCCAGATACCGGGCGCTGGTCGCCTCCCGCAACTCCACTGAGAGGGTGGGTGGCGGAGCCCGCCCATCCCACCGGCCTTCGCGCTTGAGCCCAGCCAGGTAATCCCGCAGGGGCTGCTTGTCAAAACTCGGCTGGCTTTGGCCGGGCCGGTATCCATCGGCCGGCCAGAATCGCGACGAGTCGGGTGTCAGGAGTTCATCGATCAGGAGGAGTCGGTCACGATCGACGCCGAATTCGAACTTGGTGTCGGCGATGATGATCCCCTGCCCGCGGGCGTGCCGCCGGCCAGCCTCGTACAGCCGGTGGCTCGCCTCCCGGAGCGCGTTGGCCTTCGGAGCGCCCAGGGCCTCGACCATGGCATCGAAGGGCACGTTCTCGTCGTGACCGGTATGGGCCTTGGTGGCCGGGGAGAACAGGGGCGGGCTGAGCTCCTGGCTCTCGACCATTCCCAGCGGCAGCGGCTGGCCCGCAAGCGTGCCACTCGTGCGGTATTCGGCCCAGGCTGAGCCGGCCAGGTATCCGCGAACCACGCACTCGAAGAGGACGGGGGTCGTGCGGCGCACCAGCATCGTGCGTCCCGCTAGCGCCGATCGGAAGGGCGCGAGGGCGGGGACCCGATCGATGATCGTGTCGATGTCTGCCGACAGGAAGTGCGAGGGGAACGTATCCCGGAGCGCCGTGAACCAATAGGCGCTGATCTGGGTCAATACCTCGCCCTTCCGTGGAATAGGTTCGGCCATCACCACGTCAAACGCGCTGATCCGATCGCTGGTCACGATCACCAGCTCATCATTGCCTGCGTCGTACACTTCGCGGACTTTCCCGCGCCGAACGATCGGCAGGGGCGCGCGATCAGGGGCAAGGACGCTCATACGACGACATCCGTGTGCTCCGGCGCTCCCGCTCGTGTCCGAGCGGAGGCCAGGAGCGGTTCGAGATACTCGTTCAAGAACTCCTCCACTTGCTCGCTGGCCCGGCCAGTGTATCGGGCCGGGTCGAGTTGGACCAGGACATCCTCATTGGCGACACGCCCGAACGCCGGGTCGGCCGCGAGGCGACTGATCAGGTCGTTGGGGGCTCCGCGGCTGACCGCCTCGGCGGCGGCCGCACTGTGCCGGCGGATGACCTCGTGCAGCGCTTGCCGGTCGCCGCCCGCGGCCACGCCAAGCATCAACCAGCGCTCCGTAGCCATGAACGGCATCTGCTCCTCCGCGTGGCGCCGGATCACGTCGTCTCTGACCTCCAGCCCGGTGACAATGTTCGTGGCTAACACCACAATGGCGTCGGCGGCGAGAAACGCCTCGGGCAGCACGAGCCGACGGTTGGCGCTGTCGTCCAGGGTCCGCTCGAGCCATTGCGTCGCCGCCGTCTGAGCCGGGTTGGCCGCGAGGGACATGAGGAACCGTGCGAGACCGGTCAAACGCTCGGCCCGCATCGGGTTGCGCTTGTACGCCATGGCGCTTGACCCGACCTGCTCGGATTCCACACCCTCCAGAAGCTCGCCTTCGTGTTGGAGGAGCCGGATGTCGGCTGCGAATTTCGACGCCGACTGCGCCAGGCCGCTCAGGCAATCGAGCACCGTGCTATCCTGCTTGCGCGGATAGGTTTGTCCGGTCACCGCGAACACCTCGGCGAACCCCATCTTGTCGGCGATCCGGCGCTCGAGCTCACGAACCTTCGCGTGATCGCCCTCAAACAAATCGAGAAATGAGGCCTGAGTCCCGGTCGTCCCCTTGCACCCGCGAAAGCGGAGCCGATCCAACCGGTCACACAACGCCTCGACATCCAAGGCGAGGTCCTGCATCCACAGGGTGGCCCGCTTGCCGACGGTGGTGAGCTGGGCCGGTTGAAAGTGGGTGTACGCCACGCACGGGAGCGAGCGGTGGCGACGGGCGAACCCCTCAAGCGCCGCCAGGAGGGCGAGCGTCCGGCCGAGCACGAGGCGGAGGGCCTCGCGGACGATGAGGAGGTCGGCATTGTCGGTGATGAATGCGCTCGTGGCGCCCAAGTGGAGGATCGGTCGAGCGGCCGGGGCCTGGTCGCCGAACGCCAACACATGCGCCATCACGTCGTGCCGGATCCGCCGTTCATGCAGGGCGGCGTGTTCGAGGTCTGCGTCATCCAGGTGCTGTCGCATCTCGTCCAGCGCGGCATCCGGGATACCCAGGCCCAACTCGTGCTGGGCTTCAGCCAGCGCCAGCCACAGGCGCCGCCAGAGACCGATGCGGTGGCGGACGCCCCACAGCCGTTGCATGGCCGGTGAGGCATAGCGCGTGCTCAGGGGCGACAGGTAGCGATCGTCGGTCATCGGAACACCAGGTCCGTAAACGTGACACGGCCGGACCGCTCGAAGTAGAGACGGAATTGCTGCCTGGGCCGGAGGGCGTTCAGGACCTCTCCGACTTGGGCGGCGCTCCGAACCCGGGTCCGGTCGATGCCGAGGATGGCATCGCCCTCGCGAAGGCCGGTCGCGCGCGAGACGGCGTCGGAGATGCGAACGATCAACGCCCCCTCAGCACTCTGCAATCCGCGCTCGGACTGAATGGCCGGATCGACGGTGATCAGTTGCAGGTCTCGCAGCACGGTGACCCGCTCGGCCGTGACCGTCGGCAGGTCGGCCGTGATGACGACCCGATCCGTTGGCCGCTCGGGGCCGATCTTGACCGCGATACTATCCCCGACCAAGAGGTCCAGCTTGACGGCTTCCCAGTCCAGATAATTCCGAAGCCGCCGGCCATTGGCCTCGACCATGACGTCGCCGGCCCGGACGCCGGCCCGGGCTGCGGGCCCGCCGGGTGCCACACTGGTGACCGAGACCCCCCCTTGAGTCTTCCACTCGCGGATCGCGTCGGCGCCTGCGACTTCGAGGCCCGTCCAGGCCCGGCGCACGACCCCGTCTTGGAGCAGCTGCTGCGCCACGCGCAACGCTCGCTCGACGGGAATTGCAAAGCCGAGGCCGATCGACCCGCCAGAGCTGGTGAAGATCGATGAATTCACCCCTACGACTTCGCCAAGCGCGTTGCTCAAGGGGCCGCCGCTGTTCCCCGGGTTGATCGCGGCGTCCGTTTGGATCATGTCGAGGTAGAGCCCGGGTTGGTCCCCGCTCGGGAGGATGTTCCGACCGGTGGCGCTGACCACGCCCGCGGTCACCGTGGGCTCCGCATTCCCCAGCAAGTAACCATACGGGTTCCCGAGCGCCACCACCCACTCGCCAATCATGAGGTCGGTGCTCCGACCCACCGGGGCCACCGGGAGATTGGACCCGGTGATCTTGAGCACTGCGATGTCGGTGATCGGATCCTCCCCCACCAGTTCGGCGTCCGCGTCGGTCCCATCGCTCAACGTGACGACAATCGACTCCGCCCCACCGACCACGTGCTGGTTGGTGATGATCACGCCATCGGCTCGGATGAGAAACCCCGTCCCGTTACTCCGAACGATCCGTTCTCGGAGCTGCGGAACGAAGAAGAGGTCGTATGGCGATCGCTGCACCCGCCGCCGGGACGTCACGTTGATCGACACCACCGCCGACCCCACACGGCCGACCGCATCGACAATGGCGGTACGGCGGGACTGGGCCAGCGACCGTGATGGGCTGCGCTCGCTGGCCACCTGCAGCGTCGCCCCCGCGACCGCGACGGGTGGGCGTTCGATCGGGTCTCCGCAGGCCGCGGCTCCCCCCGTCCCCGCCCCCGCGAGCGCGAGCACCAGGACCGCCGGCCACCGGTCTCTCACGCCGCCTCCCCACGCGGGAGAAACCACTCGGTGCCGTACGTGGCCGCCACAAAATACAGCCCCTCGGGCGGGGCGGGCGGGCTCGTGTCCTGCGTATGGGTGCTGGCCAACAAGGTGATCATGTCCTCCACGTCGCGCCGGCCCTGGCCAATGTCCACCATGGTTCCAACGAGCATGCGGACCATGTGATGAAGAAAGCGATCGGAGACGATGTCAAACGCCACTCCCGCCGCATCCGTCCGTGGCGACCAGTCGGCGCGACGCACTCGGCACCGGTAGTGCGGACGCGGCGCTCCCTTGGCGGCGAATCCCCTGAAATCGTGCTCGCCGACAACGGGGCTGGCGGCGGCCCGCAGCTTCTCCAGGTCGAGCGGTCGTCCCAGCGCCCATTCGAACGGACGCCGAAATGGCGACCGGGAACTGGCATCGGTTCCAACGTGGTAGCGATACCGACGCTCCAGGGCTCGTTTGCGAGCGTGAAATCCCGGACGCATGGCGTGAACCTCGGCGACCCAGCAATCCGGGGGCAACAAGGCATTGAGGGCCCGCGTCAGGGAGTCGGCCGTCCATCGTGCTGGCACGGTGAAACTCACGCCCATCCCAAGGGCGTGGACCCCGGCGTCTGTTCGTCCGGCCGCATGTGCCATGACGCGCGCGCCACACAGCCGTTCCAGCACCCGCTCGAACTCCTCTTGGACGGATCGCCCCCGCGGCTGTCGCTGCCAACCGACGAAGTCCCCACCGGCGTAGTGCAACAACCCGAGAAACGTCCGGCTCATCACGCGGAAAGGTAGTCCCGATCTCCATTCCGGAGCAAGACGCGCAACTCGTTGTCAGCGTTGAAAAAAGACCCGCTCTCGCGGGTCGGGGTCTCGACGAGTGCACGGCCGGGGGAATCAATATTTTCGGATTACGCCGACGACGCTCCCCTGAATCAACACTTCGTTCTCCTGATACCGCATCGGGGCCACCTTCGGGTTGGCCGGCTCGAGCCGGATCCATCCGCCCGGTTCCCGAAAGAACTTCTTGACCGTGGCCTCCGAGCCGTTCACCAGGGCGATGACCATTTCACCGTTTTCCGCGGTTTGTTTGCCGTGCACGACCACGAAGTCGCCATCGAGAATGTGCTCGTCGATCATCGAATCGCCGCGCACCTGAAGGGCGTAGTTGGGGCCGCGACGAGGCAGCATCGCGTCAGGAACGGACACGGCTTCCTCGTGCATCAGCGATTCGATGGGTGTGCCGGCGGCGACCCGCCCCAACAGCGGGATCTCGGTGGCGGCCGCCGTCCCCCTCGGCGGCAGGACCTCGATCGACCGGCTTTCATTATACTGTCGGGTGATATACCCTTTGCGCTCGAGGTTCGAGAGGTGTTCGTGGACCGTGGCCAATGACTGAAACCCGAACCGCTGAGCAATCTCTTCGAAACTGGGCGCGTAGCCGCGATCGGCGATGTAGCCTTGGATGAAGGTGAGGATTTCGCGTTGCCGGCGCGTGAGCGACATGGGCGACCCCGGGTGGAGGACCAGAATACCGAAAAGAAACCGAATAAGAACTTACCCGAAAAGTCACCGAAGGGCAAGAGGGATCTTCCGCCGCCGGCGCCGACGAACGAGGGGCGCAGTGGCCGTAGAAGTCGAGTTGACATAAGTTTGACTATTCTCCGCCACGACCCGAGGTTGGCGGGCTCTCCCGGCCCACGACTCCAGATCTTAGGGAACTCCCAGGTCGCCTCTACGTGAATGAAGACGCGTTGACGATCGGAGCGGACTCGGGCTTCATCCTGCCCGATACACAAGTCCAGGAGCTCCTGCGCACGCTGGTGAAAGGCCAGCGGGCGTTTCAGATGTACCTCCCGAACAACCCGGTGTACCACCGTGCGGTCGAGAACGTCCAGGCTGCGTTCCGTCCCATCTGGGCTGCCACCAACGAACTCGTGTTGACCATCGCGGAGACCGACTTCGTCTGGGAAGAGATCGTGGTCTATCAGGAGCTGAGCAAGAACGACAGCCTCGCCTGGCAGCTGTACAAAGACGGCATGCGCCTGTTGACCTTGCGTCCAGGCATCGAGCAGGAGGAGATCATTCGCTTTCTGCAAACCGTGAACCAGGTGAAGCTCCTGCCGCCGGATGCCGCCGATGACCTGCGCACCATCCTCTGGGAACAGGAATACGAATGCCTGACCTACCGCTTCACCGACCTCCTCGAGGGGCTGGAGGGGCTCGAGCCGACAGGGGAAGGCACGCCGACGGCAGACCCGGAGGTGCTCAAGGAGGAGATCCAGCAGGATGTGCAAGAGGGCGCGGCGGAGGATGCCCCGCCTCGTCCTGGGATCGTGGACCTCGACGAATTCGATTCGACGCCCTACTTCCTCGACGAGCGGGAGACCGAGTTCGTCCGACAGGAGATTGAGCGGGAGTACACCAGAGATTTGCGCGCGAGCGCGTTCAACGCCCTCTTCGATCTCTTCGAGTTGCAGGAATCCGAGGCCGTCCGTACCGAGATTCTGGGGATCCTCGAGGCCCTCTTCCCCAACCTGCTGAGCGCCAATGAGTTCAAGGTGGTTGGGGGAATCCTCCGCGAGACACGGCTCTTGGCGGAGCGCGCCGGGGACGGCTTTCGCGAGCGGCTGGCCGCCTTCGATGCCCAACTCAGCGCACCAGGTGTGGTCGCGCAGTTGCTCCAGTCCCTGGATGAATCGGTGAGCGATCCCAGTGAGGGAGGCGTCGGAGAGCTGCTGGCGGAGCTCCAGCCGGCCGCCCTGGAAACGCTTCTCGAGTGGCTACCCAACCTCAACCGCAGCGCCGTGCGCACGCTCGTGGCCGGCACGGCCGACCGGATCGCAGAGCGTCACCCGCAGGAGGTCCTGCGGCTCCTGCAGGGCCAGAATGGCGATTCCCTGACGAGCGCTATTGCGCTCGCGGGTCGCCTCCAGCTCGAGCCGGCCATACCGGGGCTTCGGGCGGCGTTGGGGCACGGCGACGCGGCGGTCCGCGCCGGGGCCGTTGAAGCCCTGGGCGCGATCGGCAGTCCAGGCGCCATGAAGGAACTCACCCCTGCGCTTAAGGACAAAGACCGATCCGTACGCATGGCCGCAGTCAAGCTCGTGGGGGAGCGCGGATATAAGGGCGCGCTGGCCGACATCGAAGCCGTGGTGCTGGCCCGACGCCACCGCGGGGTCGACTTCAACGAAAAACGCGCCTTCTTCGAGGCCTTCGGGGCTATCGCGGGGCCCGCCGGGTTCAAGCCGCTGAGCACCATGCTCCGAGCCCGGGGGATCATTCGGCGCAAACGCAGCAGTGAGATTCGGATGTGCGCGGCGCTCGGGCTCGGGCGTATCGGGACACCGGAGGCGCGTCAGCTGCTCCAACGGATGGCCGGCGACCGCGACCGCCAGGTCAAAAACGCAATCGCCGCAGCGCTCCGGGCCGCGAGCTGATGACGACACACCAACCCCCGGTCGGCAGCGATGCCGGGAGGCACGATGACCAAGGCCCCGGCTCGGGCGCCAGCGAAGGGTTCCTGAGGCAAGCTGGGCGGGGGATGCTGGTCAGCCTCTATACCGCCCTCAGAAGTCTCAAGCTCTATCCCGTCGAAAACGCCACGGTCCAAAAGGCGCTCGACGACCTCCTGACGGCCACCAATGGGCTGCTGGCGCGCGAGGAGGAAATCGAGATCCGCATGGCGGGCGATTTCTTGTTCATCAACGGGACCCGTCTCCGGTTGGAGCTCGATAACTATGCCTCATTCAGCCAGATTCTGTCCCTGCTTCGGATATTTGAGATCGGCACCGTGTGGGTGCGGCGTGGCGTTGAGCGTCGCGAATGGCAGGTCTTTCTGAGCGTGATGCTCGGGCTGGCCGCCAGGGAGGACGCAACCAACCTCCTGGCGGAGCTCGTCCAGCGGGCCCACGCTGGGGGCGTCCGGGCGATCGAGGTCGAGCCCCGGAGCGACGCCCATGAAATGGACGAGCAGGAACTGGCGCGCGAAGTCGCCAAGCGCACGTACTCGCACGGGGTCGCCGTCACCAAGGACGTGGTCAACAGTGTGCGACTCGGCCGCGCGGCGAGCCTCAAGAAGGTCAAACGCGCGGTGCAAATGATGGTCGACCAGGTGCTGACCAACGAGACGTCACTGCTGGGCCTGACCACGTTGCGCGACTACGACGAGTACACCTTCACCCATTCCGTCAACGTGTGCATCTTCTCCATTGCGCTCGGACGGAAGCTCGGCCTGACCAAACACCAGCTCTACGATCTCGGCCTCGCCGCCCTCATGCACGATGTGGGCAAGGCTCGGGTCCCCATCGAGATCATCAACAAGGCCGGGGGTCTGGACGACCATGAATGGCGCGCGATTCAGGAGCATCCATGGCAAGGCGCGCTGACCCTCTTCGAGCTGCGGGCCTACGAGGAGACGCCGTACCGGTCGATCCTGGTGGCGTACGAACACCACATGAAGAAGGACCTGACCGGCTATCCCAAGTCCCTGCGCGCCCGTGACCTCTGCCTCTATTCAAAAGTGGTCTCCGTGGCGGATGGGTTCGACGCGGCGACGACCCGGCGGAGTTACCAGACGGTGCCGATCGAACCGGATCAGGTGCTCAAAGAGATGTGGGACAATCCGCGCCGGGGGTACGAAAAGGTGCTCGTCAAGGCACTGATCAATCTGCTCGGCATCTATCCCGTCGGAACCTGCGTCATCCTCGATACCCTGGAAGTGGCCATCGTCGCCCAGCCGCATTCCGATGCGGCCTACTTGAACCGGCCCGGGGTGCGTCTGGTCATCAACGAAGAGGGCGGCGCCGTGCCCCCGCCCGGCATCCTGGTCGATCTCGCCGAGCGCACGGCGGACGGCGCCTTCCGGCGATCGATCGTGAAGGTCACCAACCCGGACCGCTATGGCATCACCGTTGGTGACTACTTCGTCTGACCCCTCGCCCCCGATCCCGAGCGGGACCACCACCCGCCGTCCTCGGCGGGGACCATGACCATCCCGCTGCCGAGAATCCTACGGCTCTACGCGCGGACGCTCATGGTGGTTGGCGGGGGCATCCTCGTGGCATCGGTTGTGACGGACGGGGCTTGGCTCCGGCACTGGCAGGCGACCCTGCTCCTGACGGCCGCGGTTGCGGGCCTTCGAGCCGCCCCCGTTCGGCTGAGCAAGTACTCCTATCTGACGCAGAGCGCGATCGCCGTGCTATCCGGAGCGGTCCTTGCGGGGGCGAGCCCGGTGGTGGTTGCGCTCGCCGTCGGGGTGGTCGGCGCCGATGGCGTGTGGCTCCGCAAGCCGTTGCGCGCTGCGCTCATCAATGCCGGGCGAGAGATCATCGGATTTGCCGTGGCGTACGGCGCGTTCGCCGGAGTCTGGCGCCTGAGCGGCGTGCCCGGTCTGTCATTGGATCTCCTTCCCGCAGCGTTCACCCTGGCCGGGATGTACTTCTTCTCGTCCAAGGCGCTGTTCTACTTCACCCTCTTGATTCGGAACAAGCTCGAAAGCGAAGAACGGCTCCTCATCTTGCGCTACGAGGTGGTCTCGTACGTTCTCACCCTCTTGGCCACCACCACCGTCGTTGGTGCCTTCGCGGCCCTCGACCGACTCGGCTGGGTGGCGGTGCTGCTGGTGTTGGGCGTCGTGGGCCTGTTGACCAAGCGCATCGTGGAAGAGGCCATTGCCGCCGAAGACCTCAACAAGGTGCACCTCATGGAAACGGCGGTGGCCAGTCACATCAACCTCCTCGATTCGTTCGGGCAGATCGAGCGCCTGGCCGATCGGCTCCTCGACTGGGGGGACCTGCGTATCTATCGGGTCCAGAACGGAGAGGCCGCGCTGGCCTATCGGGGCGACCGGGGCCGCCCGAATCGCCCCGAGCCGCCCGAGGAGGCGCGCGCGCTGCGCGGCCAAGCGATGCGCGAGGGCCGCATGGTCGTGGTCCAGGATACCCGGAAGGACCCCCGGATCCGCCACCCAGATCCTGCGGTGCAGTGCATGGTGTTCCTGCCGCTTCGGTTTGGTGAGCAGATCGTCGGAACGCTGGAACTCGAGCACCACAAGCGGCACGCCTACCGGCCCCGCGATGTGGCCGCCATGAATACGCTTGCCACCCAGGTCGCAACAGCCATGCACATTGCGGAACTGCGCCGTCCATTGGTCTCAACCGTTCAGCAGATCGGGAACCAGATCCGCGCCCTGGCTCGGATCACCGAATCCTTGCGGACCTCAGCCGGCGCGTTGGCCAATGTTGCGTCCACGATCCGCACGGGGATTTCCGAAGAAGAGGCGTTCGTGGCCGCGGGGCTGGCGTCCACCAGCCGGCTCTCGGAGGCATCGGCTCAAGTCGCGACGGAAGGGGCCAAGGCATCCGAGGCCAGCCGAGCGGCTGCCGCGGTGGCGACGCGGAATCGTGAGGCCATTCGGGACGCCATCGAACGCTTGGTGCAACTCAACGGATTCGTCAGCGAGAGCTCGCGTCAAGTCGCCGAGTTAGGCGGGGTCACGCGCCGCATCACACAGTTCATTGGCTCGATCCGGGAGATCGCCGACGTGACCAACTTGATTTCGCTCAACGCCGCGATCGAGGCCGCGCGGGCCGGATCCGAGGGCAAGGGATTCGCCGTTGTCGCCGAAGAAGTGCGCAATCTCGCCGCCCAGAGCGCGGATGCCGCGCGCGAGTCCGCCACCCTTCTGAGTGCGATCTCGGCGCAGGTGACCGATATTTCCGACCAAATGAGACGCGGCCAAGCGGTGGTGGCCGGCGTGGAACAATTGAGTGCGGACGCCGCGGTGGCTCTGGAAGAGATCGTGGGTTCCACCGAGGAAGCCGGGGGCCACGCCCGCCGCATCGCTACGACAGCGGCCGCACAGGAGTCGTCATTCGAAGAACTGAAACGGCAGATCGAACGTCTCGCCCAAGTCTCGCGAAAGACGGGTGCCCAAACCGAAGCCCTGTCGGTCCAAGCGGCTAACGCGTCGCGCGGGCAAGTCGATCTCGAGCGCGCGATTGCCGAACTCCAGGAGGTGGCAACCCATCTGCAAGCCATTACGCGCCATTTTGAAGTCGAACGCTGACCGCCGCTCCGTTCGCGGGCCAGAGCGGGTCTATGTGGCCCTGGGCAGCAATCTCGGCGACCGTGCCGCATATTTGGCGGGCGCCCGCGTCGCCCTCGGCCAGATTCCCGAGTCGCGGGTGGTCGCCGTCTCAACCGTTGAGGAAACCCGTGCCCTGGGCCCTGACCAGCCGCCGTACCTCAATCAGATGATCCACATGGAAACGGCCCTCTCACCCCGTGAGTTGCTCGCCGCGTGCCGCGCCATCGAGGAGACTGGTGGACGCGTCCGCGGCCGGCGTTGGGGCCCGCGCACGCTCGATCTGGATCTCGTGCGATTCGGCACCCGAACCATCGACGACCCTGACCTGGTGATTCCGCATCCGGAACTTCC
>JBFGLJ010000029.1:0-21886 GCA_041576235.1 Gemmatimonadales bacterium
GAGCCGCTCGCGGCCCGTCTCGCCACGGGCGCTGGGCTAGGCCTCGATCTCCTGGACCGCGTGGCCCAGGCCGGGGCACGCATCCCGCTGGGGCACATCGTGCAACCCGCGGCCCCCTCATCGGCGGGCCCGTGGGTGGCGTGCCTGGTGGTCGTGTGGTGGATCACCGGTGGGCGCAACACCGCCGCCGAGGCGGGGCGCCGTCTCGCGTGGGTCCTGGTTGCCATCGTCTGGGCACCCGTGGCCCTGCGCCTCGGTCCCCCGTTGTCTCACGGCGACTCGCGGCTCGCGTTACATTTTCTGGACGTTGGGCAAGGCGATGCTGTGGTGATCCGCACCCCGTACGGTCGGTGGCTGGTGGTGGACGCCGGACCTCGCTACGACCGCTTCGACGCCGGCGCCCATCGGGTCATCCCGTTTCTGATCAGGCAGCGGGTGCGGGGCCTCAGCATGGTCGTGGCCTCACATGCCCACGCCGATCACCTGGGAGGGATCCCGGCGGTTCTCGAGCAGTTCCCAACCCGGCTGGTCGTGGAGCCAGGCGTGGCGGTTCCGGATGCGTTGTATCGCGAGTTTCTGAGCGCCCTCGAGCCCGAACCTGACGCCCGGGCGAGGGCGGGCGCCGCGGTATGGCGGGCCGCGAGCGCCGGCCAGCGGCTCGAGGTGGACGGGGTGCGGGTGTCCGTTCTTCATCCCGACTCGGCGTGGGCCCAATGGGGCGACGATCTCAACGAAGACTCGGTTATCCTCTTGGTGGAATACGGAGACTTCCAGGCGCTCCTGAGCGGCGATGCCGGGCTCCCGGCCGAGACCCACCTCCGCGGCACCGTGGGGCCGGTCGATGTCTTGAAGGTGGGGCATCATGGGTCGAAGACGGCCACCGGACCGATGTGGGTCCAGGAGTTGCAGCCGAAAATGGCGGTCATCAGCGTCGGCCGGAATCGTTACGGTCATCCGGACCCCACGGTGGTGGCCCGCCTGGCCGGCGGGGCAAGCCTCTGGCGTACCGATCGCGAGGGGGACATCCGCGTCCTGACCGATGGCCGCACCATGGACGTCCGGAGCAGCACGCGGCGCGAGCGCTTCGCCGATCTGCGGGCGCGCCAGGAGCAGCTCGCCGATGGGGCGGGGGCGCGGGGTGAGCGAGCGATGACTCCACACTGTTCAGACGAGGAGTGGTTTCCGTGAGATCCGACACGACGGTCAAGACCATCGAACGCTTCATCCTCGATCAGGAGCGCCAGCACCCTCAGGCGACCGGTGAGTTGTCGAATCTGCTCTATGACATTTGCCTCGCCGCCAAGGTCATCGCCGCCGAGATCCGTCGGGCCGGGCTCGTGGGGGTGTTGGGATCCGCCGGACGGACCAATGTCCAGGGCGAGGAGCAGCAGAAACTGGACGTGTTCGCCAATGAGACCATCAAGAGCGCCATGCTCCACACCGGTCGGGTCTGTGTCATGGCCTCCGAAGAAGATGCCAACATCATCCCCATCCCGAAGGAATACCCTGCGGGAAAGTATGTCGCGGTGTTTGATCCGTTGGATGGATCGTCCAACATCGATTGCAACTCGTCGGTTGGGACGATCTTCAGTCTCTACCGCAGGGTGAGCCGGGAAGGACGGGGGACGGTGGAGGATGTTCTGCAGCCGGGGAATGCCCAGGTCGCGGCGGGCTACGTGATGTATGGCTCGAGCACAATGCTGGTGTACACGACGGGCGACGGTGTCCACGGGTTTACCCTCGACCCGACCATCGGAGAATTCCTGCTCTCGCATCGGTGCATCACCATGCCAGAGGTTGGGCAGTACTACAGCGTCAACGAGAGCAATTACACCCGCTGGAGCGCCGGTATCCGGGCCGCGGTCCGCGGATTCAAGGGGGACATGCCGGAACGGATCGCGAGGAAGAACAGCCGCTACATCGGCTCCTTCGTGGCCGACTTCCACCGGAACCTCGTCAACGGGGGCATCTTCCTGTATCCCGCAGACGCGAAGAACCCCCAGGGGAAGCTTCGGCTGCTCTATGAAGCCTGCCCCATGGCCCTCCTCGCCGAACAGGCAGGGGGCCTCGCCACGAATGGACAGGAACGCATCCTCGATCTCGAGCCAACCGACCTGCATCAACGCACCCCGCTGGTGATCGGCTCGCGGAAGGACGTGGAGTTTGTCAGGGACATGCTCTCCGAGGCCCCCGCGTGAGCGGCAGCCCCCGAGCCTCCTCGCGGAAGGTGGTCTACGACCAAACGGATTGGGGTGGTGATCCGGCGCGCGACCTCGGCGCCCCCGGGACCTACCCGTTTACACGGGGCGTGTATCCCACCATGTACGCGTCGCGCGTGTGGACCATGCGGCAGTACGCCGGGTTCGGCACGGCGCAAGAAACCAACCAGCGCTTTCGCCGGCTCCTGGCGGCGGGGCAGACCGGATTGTCCACGGCCTTCGACCTGCCCACCCAGATGGGCTACGATTCGGACCACCCCATGGCCGCGGGTGAGGTGGGGCGGGTAGGAGTCGCGATCGACACGGTCGACGACCTGGCGGAGTTATTCCAGGAGATCCCCCTCGACCGTGTGTCGACGTCTATGACCATCAACGCCACCGCGGCCATCCTGTTGGCGATGTATGTCGTCGTAGGTGAAGAGAACGGGGTCGCCCGGGCCAAGCTGACGGGAACGGTCCAAAACGATGTGCTCAAGGAGTACATCGCCCGCGGCACCTACATCTACCCGGCGGAACCGTCCCTCCGGTTGGTGACGGATGTCTTTCAGTTCGTCGCCGCCGAGGGAATGAAATTCAACCCGATCTCGATCAGCGGCTACCACATGCGCGAGGCCGGCGCAACGGCCGTCCAGGAAGTCGGATTCACCCTGGCCAATGCCCTGGAGTACGTGGGCCGGGCCGCCCATGCCGGGCTTTCGATTGAGGACCTCGGGCCCCGCTTGTCCTTCTTCTTTGCCGCCCACAGCGATCTCTTTGAAGAGGCCGCCAAGTTCCGCGCTGCGCGGAGGCTCTGGGCCCGGCTCCTCCGCGAACGGTACCAGGCGACCGATGCCGCCTGCCGCATGCGGTTCCATACCCAAACGGGCGGGGTCACCCTTCAAGCTCGGCAACCGCTCAACAACGTGGTTCGGGTGGCCTACCAAGCGTTGGCCGCCGTCCTCGGCGGTACCCAGTCCCTGCACACCAACGGCTACGACGAGGCCTTGGCCCTTCCCTCCGAAGACGCGGCGACGCTGGCGCTCAGGACCCAACAGATCCTGGCCCATGAGAGCGGCGTTCCGGTCACCGTGGATCCGTTGGCGGGGAGCTATTACGTCGAGACCCTGACCGATGAGGTCGAGGCCGGCGCTCGGGAGCTGATCGTTGCAGTCGAGGCCCTGGGGGGAGCGGCCGCGGCGGTCGAGCGGGGATACTTCCAAGAACAGATCGCGGCCAGCGCCTACGAGGTGCAGCAGCAGGTCGAACGAGGCTCCCGGATCGTCGTCGGAATGAATCAGTTCGCGGATGCGGCCGAGCCCCCGATCATGGCCATGCCGGACTATCAGGCGTTGGCCGAACACCAGCGGGAACGGCTCGCCGCGGCGCGCGCTTCACGGGATGCTGGGGCCGTCGACCGCGCGCTCGAGGCGGTCGGAGCAGCCGCCCAGGGGGGCGGTCCCCTCATGGAGCAGATCATCGACGCGGTTCGGGTCCGGGCCTCCTTGGGTGAGATCAGCGACGTCTTCCGCGCCGTCTGGGGCACCTACCGCCCCGTCCGCTGACACTGCGGGCAGGCCTTGGTCGCTTGAATACCGGCCCTAAGGTGGCTAAAATATTGGGTTTTCGACTGTTATGAGCCCGTAGCCCGCGACCGCGCTATGCCAACATACGAGTATCGGTGCCCCGACGGGCACACCTTTGAATGCTTCCAGAAGATGACTGAGAAGCCTCGAGCCAAGTGCCCGACCTGCGGCCGCATGGCGAAGCGCCAAATCTCCGGGGGGGCTGGACTCGTGTTCAAGGGCAGCGGATTCTACATCACCGACTATGGGAAGGACGGCAAGGGTCCGCGCCGGAAGAAGGACACGGCTCAGGAAGGGAAGGCCGAGACATCGGACAAACCAAAGGACTCATCGAGCGCAAGCTCGTCCACGTCATCCCCCAAGAAGGCCGCCGAGTGATGAGGCGGGTTCGCGCCGAGCTGCCCCGGGGTGCCGGGGAGCTCGGCGCGGAGGGTGCCGAGTTCGTCGTCGAGCGTCCACGCGATCCGACGCACGGTGACCTGGCGACCAATTTGGCCATGGTGCTCGCTCGCAGGCTCAAGCGTCGGCCGCGGGACCTGGCGCAGCAGGTCATCGAGCGGCTCGACCTGCCGGAGACCGTCGTTTCCAAGACGGAGATCGCCGGTCCGGGGTTCATCAATTTCTGGCTGGCGCAGGCCACCTTGGCGAGCCACCTCGAGACCATCCTCGTCGAGGGCCGGGACTACGGGCGGCAGACCGTCGGCGGAGGTCAGCGGATCAACGTCGAGTTCGTCTCCGCCAACCCCACGGGGCCGCTCCATGTGGGACACGGCCGCGGGGCCGCGGTCGGCGACGTCGTCGCCTCGCTCCTCGAGTGGACCGGACACGAGGTCACCCGCGAGTTCTACGTCAATGATGCCGGGGCCCAAATCGAAAAACTCGCTGCAAGCCTGTGGGCCAGGATCCAGCACGAAGCCGGCCGCCCGGCCGACATGCCGGACGAAGGGTATCGCGGCGAATACCTGATGGAGAACGCCCGGGAGATCCTGCGGCGCGAAGGGCCGGCATTTGCGGATCTGCCACAGGAAGAGGCGCTGAAACGCTGCCGGGCTCTCGGGGTGGAGCTTCAGCGGCACGAGCAGGACGAGGACCTTCGGCACTTCGGGATCACGTTCGACGCCGTCGTGAGTGAACGGTCGCTCTACGCCGACGGCAAGGTCGATGCGGCCCTGGCACAACTGCGCGAGCGCGGTCTCACCTACGAGTCGGACGGGGCGCTCTGGCTCAGAACCGAGGAGTTCGGCGATGAGAAGCCTCGGGTGCTTCGCAAGGGTGATGGCTCCTATACCTATCTCGTGCCGGACATCGCCTACCACGTCGACAAGCACGACCGAGGATTCACGCATGTCATCGATGTGTGGGGCGCGGACCACCATGGGTACATCCCCCGGATGCGCGCCGTCCTCAGGGCGCTTGGCTATCCCGATTCGTTCTTTGCCGTCACCCTGGTGCAATTGGTCAGAGTGGTCCGCGGCGGGGAAGAGGTCAAGATGTCGAAACGCGCCGGCACCTTTGTCACGCTGCGCGACTTGGTGGAAGAAGTCGGCGTCGACGCGGCCCGCTATTTCTTCTTGATGCGGCGCGCCGATTCGCAGTTGAACTTCGATGTCGATCTGGCCAAACGGCACACCGAGGAAAACCCGGTCTTCTATGTGCAGATGGCCCATGCGCGGATGAGCGGCATCTTCCGCGTCGCGGAGCGCGATCCAGAGGCCGTCACCGCGCAGGTGAGCCTCGACGATCTTCCCAGCGACTACGACCGGGACGTGCTGAAGAAGCTCACCGTGTTTCCTGACACCGTTGCGGGCGCGGCCCACGAACGCGAGCCCCACCGCATAACGGTCTACCTCGAGGACTTGGCTCGTTCCGTCCACGCCTGGTACCACCACTGTCGGGTGCTCGGCGAACCGCCGACGACTGAGCGCGCGCGCCTCGTGCTTGCACGGGCGGCCCGGACCGTGCTGGCCAACGGCCTCGCGATTCTGGGGATCGCGGCCCCTGACCGGATGTAGACGTGAGCCTCTGTGTGGTGGGCAGCATTGCCCTGGACTCGGTATTCACCCCCTTCGGCGAGACCGCCGACGCGCTGGGGGGCTCCGCGGTGTACTTCAGCGTCTCTGGCGCGCTGCTGCACCCTGTCCAGGTGGTCGGGGTGGTCGGTGGCGACTTCCCAATGGACGAGCTCGACCGGCTGGCGGCCCGGGGCATCGATTGGTCCGGCGTCGAGCAGGCGGCGGGCGAGAGTTTCCGCTGGAAGGGGAAGTACTCGTACGACCTCCAGAATCGTGAGACCCTGGAAACCCGGCTCGGGGTGTTTGCCGATTTTGACCCCCGGATCCAGGACGGCATGCGAGACGCTAAGTATGTCTTCTTGGGAAATATCGACCCCGAACTGCAACTGGGCGTGCTCGATCAGATCCGGCAGCCGCGACTGGTCGCCTGCGATACCATGAACTACTGGATTCACAGCAAGCGCGAGCGCCTGCTCGATCTCCTGCGCCGAATCGATGTGCTCATGGTGAACGACAGCGAGGCCCGGGAATTGTCCGGCGATTGGAACGTGTACCGTGCCGCGCGGTGGATTCTGAAACAAGGGCCGAAGATGGCCGTCATCAAACAAGGCGTCTACGGTGCGGTGCTCGTTGAGCGCGACAGCTACTTCTACGTGCCGGCCTTCCCCCTCGAGGACGTGTTCGACCCCACAGGGGCCGGGGACGCCTTCGCCGGCGGATTCATGGGCCATCTCGCCAGGACGGAAGACCTCTCGTCGCCCAATCTCCGCCGGGCCATGGTCTACGGCGCCGCCATGGGGTCCTTCGCCGTCGAGCGCTTCTCAACAATGCGCTTCGACGAAATCGGACCGGCCGAAGTCACGACGCGCGTGCGGGCGTTCAGCGACCTCGTGCACTTCGACATCCTGCCCTAAGGCCTCCCGGTGAGCGCGAAGGGTTCCGCCGAGCAGTACCGCGCCGCGGGCGTCGACCTCCCGAGCGCCGAGCGGACGAAGGACCGCATCGCCCGGGCGGTGGGGACGACCCGGACCAGAGCCTCCCTCGGGACCATCGGCGCGTTTGGCGGTATGATCCGCCTCCCAGCAGGTCTCGCGGACCCCGTCCTGGTGCTGAGCACCGATGGGGTGGGGACCAAGGTCCTGGTCGCCCACATGGCCGGTCGCTACGACACCGTCGGCGAAGATCTCGTCAACCACTGCGTGAACGACATTCTCGTGCATGGCGCACGGCCGCTGGCCTTCCTCGACTACCTCGCGGGCTCCGGACTCCCCGAAGACGCCACGGTGGCGGTGGTCGAGGGTGTGGCCCGGGCCTGCCAGCGCCACGCCATGCCGCTTGCCGGCGGTGAGACCGCGCAGATGCCCGACCTCTACCGACCGGGACACTTCGACCTGGCCGGCACGATCGTCGGTGTGGTTGAAGCCGAGCAGGCCATTCATGGCGACCGCATCCAGCCAGGCGAGGTCTTGCTGGGATACGCTTCGGGCGGACTCCATACCAACGGCTACACCCTAGCGCGCCGAATCATGTTCCGCGACATGAAGCTCGACCTCGACAGTCGATTGGACCAGACGGGACAGACGGTCGCCGAGTCGCTCTTGGCCGTGCATCGCAGTTACTACGACGCCGTGAGCCCGAGCATTGACCGCGTGCATGGCCTCGCGCACATCACCGGCGGGGGCATCGCCGGAAATCTCATCCGCCTGCTGCCGGAGGGTTGCCGGGCCATCGTCGATCCTGGAACCTGGGACATCCCGCCGCTCTTTCAGTTTCTGCAAGACGGGGGTCGTGTCTCTACCGACGAGATGCGGGCCGTCTTCAATCTCGGCGTTGGGCTCGTCGCCGTGCTGCCCGTGAACGAGGTCGATACTGCCCAGGCCGCCGCTCGCCGTGCCGAGATCGACACCTGGGTCATGGGCGAGGTGCGAGCGGGCGAGCGCGCCGTGGATTATGCCGATTGAACGAGGGGGTACCGTGACGCCGCCACTGCCTCGCGACGGTCGAGAAGGCCGGTTCATGAAACGGGCCAGCGTGCTGGCGCAGCGGGGCTGGGGTCGAGTCCACCCCAACCCGCTCTGCGGAGCGGTGGTGGTTGCCGGCGACACCATCGTGGGCGAGGGCTACCATGGGGAATTCGGCGGTCCCCACGCCGAACCGCTTGCCTTGGACTCGGCGGGCGGCCGGGCTCTGGGCGCCACGTTGTACGTCACCCTCGAGCCGTGCACCCATCTGGGCAAGCAGCCTCCCTGCGTCCCGGCGATTATCGAGGCGGGTATCCAACGCGTCGTGGCCGCCGTCCGCGATCCCAATCCGTCCGCCAAAGGAGGCGCCCACGCCCTGCGCGCCGCCGGAATCCAGGTCGACCTGGGCCTGGGTGCCCGGGAGGCTGCCGCAGCCAATGCCCTGTTCCTGCATCGGCATCGCAATCCAACCCGACCGTTCGTGGCCCTCAAGTTGGCGACCTCGCTCGACGGCCGAATCGCCGATCCCGCCGGCCGGTCGCAATGGGTTTCCGGCCCTCGAGCCCGCGCCTATGTGCACTGGGTGCGGGCCGGGTTCGATGCGCTGGGCGTCGGTGGCGAAACGGCGCGTCGTGATGATCCGTCTCTTACGGTGCGGGGAGACGTGACCCCGAGATCGCCGCCGGTGCGGGTCATTTTCGATCGCAAGGCCAACCTGCCCGTCACCCTGAAGGTCGTGGAGACGGCGACGACTATTCCAACTGTTGTCATGACGTCCGGTATTGCGTCGGTCGAGCAACGCAGCCCGCTCGAACGCCGGGGCGTGGAGATCGTGAGCGCCGATACGCTCGGGCAGGGGCTCGAAACTCTCCGAGCCAGGGGCGTCGCTTCGTTGCTCATCGAAGGTGGCGGCCGGTTGGCAGCAGCGTTTCTCGCGGCCGATCTGGTCGACCGCTATTACTGGATCCAGAGTCCGCTGTGGCTCGGGGCAGAGGCCGTGCCGGCCGTGGCCGGATTGCCCGGACGCCCGTTGGCGGAGGCGAGCCGGTGGACGGTGGTCGAACGGCGGGCGCTGGACGAAGACACCCTTTTGGTGGTAGACCGCGTGCCATGTTCACCGGCATCGTAACGGCCATAGGAACGGTGCGCGCCGCGCGCCGCACCGATGACGGCCTTGCTCTCGATCTCGCCAGTCCGTACTCGGACCTCGAACGTGGGGAGAGCATCGCCGTCGATGGGGCGTGCCTCACGGTGGAAGCTGTCGAGGGCGACGCCTTCAGAGTGCACATCGTGCGAACCTCGCTCGATCGGACCGCATTCGGGGGACCGGCGTATCAGGAGGGCCGGCGGGTCAATCTCGAGCGGGCGCTCCGCCTCGGCGACCGATTCGGAGGGCACATTGTTCAAGGCCACGTGGACGGGATCGGTCGGGTCGTCCGGGTGGCCCAGCGAGAGGACGCGAGGGTACTCGATCTGCGGGTCCCGCCAGCGGTTCGTGCCGTTTCGATTCCACTGGGGTCCATCGCGGTGGACGGGGTGAGCCTCACCGTGAACGCCCTGCCAGGTCCCGACTCCGTCCAGGTTTCCCTCATCCCGTTTACCTTACAGCACACCACCCTCGGGGATCGGGAGGTTGGGGACGCGGTGCACCTCGAGGGGGATGCGATCGGCAAGTACGTTGGGGCCCTGTTCAGGCCGTGGACCGAGCGCCAGGAATCCAAGGAGACGTGAGGGGAGAAGGCGGTATGACGTTCCAGACCATCGAACACGCCATCGATGACCTGAGAAACGGCAAGATCATCATCGTCGCCGACGATGAAGATCGGGAAAACGAAGGCGACCTCGTCTGCGCCGGACAGCTGGTCACGCCGGAGATGGTGAATTTCATGACGATCCATGGCCGCGGACTGATCTGCTTAGCGCTGACCGGTGAGCGCTGCGATGCGCTGGGCCTCCCGCAAATGACGGAGGAGAACACGGAAGCCCTCGGCACGGCCTTCACCGTGAGCATCGACGCCCAACGGCAGTTCGGTGTCTCGACCGGCATCTCGGCGGCCGACCGGGCAGCGACCATTCACGTGGCCTTGAACCCGGATACCAAGCCGCAAGATTTGCGGCGGCCCGGCCATGTCTTTCCCCTCAGGGCGCGCCCCGGCGGCGTGCTCCAGCGCGTCGGCCAGACCGAGGCCAGCGTGGACCTGGCGCGGTTGGCCGGCCTCTATCCGGCGGGCGTCATCTGCGAGATCCTGAACCCCGACGGCACGATGGCTCGGCGCAGCGATCTCGAGCGCATCGCCAAAGAACACTCGCTCACGAGCGTGACGGTGGCCGATCTGGTCGCCTACCGGCTTCGCACCGAACGCCTGGTTCATCGGGTGGCAGAGGCCCGTCTCCCCACGCCGCACGGGGAGTTCACCGTCATTGGGTACCGCAGTGATGTAGACAGCGCGGAGCACGTCGCCTTGATCCTGGGCGAGGTCACCGGCAAGGAAAATGTCCTGGTCCGCATGCACTCCAAGTGCCTCACCGGCGATGTCTTCGGAAGCTTCCGCTGCGATTGCGGGCCCCAGCTGCACGCGGCGCTCGCCATGATCGGAGAGGCGGGCCAGGGGGCCATGGTCTATCTGGACCAGGAAGGACGGGGCATCGGACTGCTGAACAAACTCCGCGCCTATGCCATCCAGGATTCCGGGGTCGATACCGTGCAAGCGAACCAAAAACTCGGTTTTCGGCCAGACCTCAGGAACTATGGAATCGGCGCTCAGATCCTCCGGGACTTGGGGCTCTCATCGATCCGGGTCATGACCAACAACCCGCGGAAGCTGGTCGGGCTCGAGGGCTACGGCCTCCATATCGTGGAGCGGGTTCCGCTCGTGGCGGCGCTGACGGAAGAGAACCGGAGCTATCTCGACGTGAAACGCGACAAACTCGGCCATCTGCTGACGCACTGACGGTGACGGACTACGCCGGCCGCCTCCGGGCCCCGCCGGAGGGTCGTGTCGCCCTCCTCGTGGCCCGCTACAACCAGGTGATCACGGCCAAGCTTCTCGAGGGCGCGCTCGCCTGCTGCGACGGCGCCGGGCTCAAGCAGGACGATCTCGATATCGTCTGGGTCCCCGGCGCATTTGAGTTGGGCGTCGCGGCGGCGTGCGCCGCCGACACGGGGCGCTATGCCTGCCTGGTGGCGCTGGGCGCTGTCATCCGCGGCGAGACGCCGCATTTCGAGTATGTCGCCGGCGAGGCCGCGCGAGGGCTGACCATGGTCGCGGTCACCCGCGGGATCCCGGTCGGGTTCGGACTCCTGACTGTCGACACGATGGAGCAGGGCATGGCTCGGGCCGGCGGGACTGCCGGGAACAAGGGGTACGAAGCGGCCGAGGCCGCTCTCAGAACGGCGGACGCCATCGCGAACCTCCGCCAGGGATGACACTCCGGGCCGAAACGCGGGCGCGGGCTCGGGCGCTGCAGCTGCTCTACGCCTGGGAAATCCAAGGGCGGCCGCCGATGACGGAGATTGCCTCGGGCGCCGTCCGATTCTGCGGGCCGGTGAGTCTCGACGTGCTCGATCGGGCGGAACGGCTGGCCGCTATGGTAGCCGGCCAGGTCGAGGCGCTGGATCGCGATGTGGCGGAAGCCGCTGAGCACTGGCGGCTCGAGCGCATGGCCATGGTCGAACGCGGCATCCTGCGCCTCGGCATCTACGAACTCAAGAGCGGGACGGTGCCGCCCAAGGTCGCCATCGATGAGGCCGTCCGGTTGGCGCACTGGTTTGCTGGCGGGTCGGCGCCCGGGTTCGTCAACGGCATTCTCGATCGCGTCGCCCATGCCCTCGGCCGCCTGTGAATATTCTCCTCGTCAACTGGCAAGACATCGAGCATCCCCAGGCCGGGGGGGCGGAGATTCACCTCTTCGAGATCTTCAGCCGTTTGGCTGCGCGCGGCCACCGCGTGCGTCTGGTCTGTGCCGGCTGGCCGGGAGCGCCGGCAACGGCTTCGGTTCGCGGTATCTCGGTGGCGCGAACGGGCTCCCGAACCACGTTCGCCGTGTTCGGACGGCGAGCGGTGCGGCAGGCGCTGCGACGAGAGCGCCCCGACATCGTGGTCGAGGACATCAACAAGCTTCCGCTGTACTCGGAGTTCCTGACCGACGGCCCCATCGGCGTGATCGTGCCCCATCTCTTCGGGTCGGCGGCGTTCGTCGAGGCCTCGTGGCCGGTCGCCACGCTGGTGTGGCTGTGCGAGCGGCCGATCCCGTGGGCCTACCGCCGGGCTGGGTTTCATGCGATCAGCGAAAGCACCCGAGACGACCTCATCGACCGGGGCATCGCGGCGGAACGGATCGAGGTCATTCACCCTGGGGTGGATGCCTCGACCTTCACCCCGGACCCGGGCATCCAACGGGCCTCGCCCCCTTCCTTCTTGTACGTGGGGAGGCTCAAGCGTTATAAAGGAGTGGAGACCGCGGTCCGCGCGCTGGCCTTGGCTCGTGAGACCCGCCCTGATGTCCGCCTGGATATCGCCGGCGACGGAGACGATCGGGTGCGTCTGGAAGCCCTGACCGCGCGGTTGGGACTGCGGGACGCGGTTGAGTTTCACGGATTCGTGAGTGAGGCGGAGAAGATCCGCCTCTTTCGCAGCGCCTTGGCCAACGTCTTCCCTTCTCCGAAGGAAGGGTGGGGTATTACGGTGATGGAGGCGGCGGCGTGTGGGACCCCCTCCCTGGCGTCGGACAGCCCTGGGCTGCGGGATTCCGTGCGAGACGGCATCACCGGGTTTCTGGTGACCCACGGTGATGTGCACGCGCTGGCTCGCCGGATGGTCGATCTCGCCTCCGATCCGGCCTTGGTCACGCGCATGGGACAGGCAGCCCAGGCGGTGGCCGAGACGATGAGTTGGGAGCAAACGGCAGAGCGAACCGAACGTCACCTCGAAGGCCTGATCCGAGCGGGTGGGGCCTGAGGAAAGGAGAGCGAAGCATGCAGGTGAGCATTACCGCACGGCATTGTGAGGTTCCCCCGTCGCTTCGCGAGCGCGCAGCGACGATCCTCGATCGCCTCGGGAACTACGGGCCTGAACTCGTTGACGGGTATGTCGTCTTCGACGTCGAGGGGGCCGATCAGCGTGCCGAACTCCGCCTCCGGGTTGCGAGTGGCGAGGTGCTGGTGGCCCGGGGCGAAGGCCCGAACCACCAGACGGCGCTCGACCGGGCGGAGGCGAAGCTCAAGCGGCAGCTCGAGCGGGTGGCGTCGCGCTGGCGCCGAAACCGGCGGCCAGAGGCAGATGCCGTGTGACGCTACGACTGCGCGACCTCATCGAACGGGCTGGCGACTCGCTGCAACTCGAGGTTTTAACCGGGGACGTCGGGCTGGACGGAGTCTTGCCCGATCAGGAGATCGCGAGTCCGGGGCTCGCCCTGGCTGGGTTTACGGCCAGGTTTGCGCCTGATCGAATGCATGTGATGGGCGAGACCGAGATCACGTACCTGAATGCCCTGTCGGCGGCGAAGCGCCGGCAGGCCCTCGAGACGTTCTTCGAATTCGACCTGCCATGCCTCTTCGTGACCAAGGGACAAGAGGTACCGGCGGAGATTCTCGAATTGGCGCACGACAGGCGGGTTCCGGTCTTGCGATCGCAATTGCAAACGTCGGAATTCTACCGACGCATCAAACCCATCATCGAGGAGGCGTTTGCGCCCCGCACGACCGTGCATGGCTCGATGGCCGATGTCTACGGAGTTGGACTGTTGTTTGTGGGGCGTTCCGGCATTGGCAAGAGCGAGTGCGTGCTGGACTTGGTGGAGCGTGGACACCGACTCGTCGCCGATGACGTGGTGCTCATCTCCCGCCGTGGCAACGATGTGCTGATCGGGCAGGGCCATGAACTGGCCCGCCATCATATGGAGATTCGTGGCATTGGACTGGTCGACGTCCCGTCCTTGTTCGGCATCCGGAGCGTTCGGCAGCAGAAGCGGATCGAGGTGGTGGTGCAGCTCGAGGATTGGGATACCGCCAAGGACGCCGACCGCACGGGACTCGCACGCCAGGAAACGGTTCTGCTCGGGGTCGCCGTGCCGAAGGTCATCGTGCCCCTCAATCCCGGCAAGAATCTGACCGTGATCTCGGAGGTCGTAGCCATGCTTCACCTCCTCCGCTATTCCGGGATCGACGTTGCCTCCGCGTTCAACGAGCGACTGATTCGCCGCATGACCGAACAACGTGGCATCCGGGAATACCTGCAGGAGGACTATGAGTAGCCCGCTTCGGGGGGTTGTCGTCGGACACGGGCGCGTAGCGGAAGCATTGGTCGAAGCGGCCGAGAGGATCAGTGGCTTGCGGGAGGTGCTGGTCCCGGTCACCAACGTGGGGTGTGACCGGGACGCGTTGGAGGATCGGATTGCCGAAGCGATCAGCGGTCAGCCGTCGGTTGTGTTTGTCGATTTACCGAGCGGTTCGTGCCTGCTCGCGGCCCTGCATCGATTCCACGGACGCACCGATGTGAAGGTCGTCACCGGGGTCAACCTCGCGATGCTGCTGGATTTTCTCTTCCACCGGGACTTACCATTGGCCGAGGCGGCCGCTCACGTGGCCGCCAAAGGGTCGAGCGCCATTCGCGTCACCTAATGGCCCTGGTCAACTTTCGGATCGATGACCGGCTGATTCATGGCCAGGTGGTGATCGGGTGGGGGAAGCCGCTCGGCATCGAGTTCATCGTGCTCGTCGATGCGGAGGTACGCGAGAGCGAGTGGGAACAAGACCTCTACCGAATGGCGGTCCCGGAAACCATCGAGGTCGTGTTCGCCGACGTCGAGGAGGCCCGCGCCGCGGTGCCGCAATGGCAAGCGGATCGCCGGCGCGGACTGCTGATCACCGGCAGTGTGGAGACCATGGCTGCTCTCGCCGACGCCGAGGACAAGATCGCCAGCGTGACCCTGGGCGGCATTCATCACCGGCCGGGACGGCGACAGCGGCTGCCCTACGTGTACCTGAATGACGAGGAATATCGCACCCTGACGCAGCTCGAAGCCCAAGGAACGCGTGTCACCGCGCAAGACGTGCCCACGGGCCGACAAGTTCGGCTGTCGGAGCTGGCCTAGGTGGAGTGGGTGGCGGTCGTTCCGGTCGCGCTCTGGGTGTGGGCCACGCTCGTCGGCGTGGATTTGGTGAGCGTGCCGCAGTCGATGATCGCCCGCCCCTTGGTCGCAGCCGTCGTGGCCGGGGCGCTCCTGGGTGACGTCTTGGGCGCGGCGCGGGTGGGGTTGGTGCTCGAGCTGTACGCGCTCGACGTGGTGCCGGTCGGCGCCGCGCGGTACCCGGACTACGGTGCCGCGAGTGCCGGGGCGGTCGTCGTGGCCGCGGGACAGCCCTGGGAGGGCGCGCTCGGCATCGCCGTCGCGGTTGGGCTCCTGCTCGCGGCCCTCGGCGGCTGGACCATGCCTGTGCTCAGGCAATTGAACAGCCGTGCGGTCGCGAGACACCGCGAGGGGTTGAACGCGGGCGATCCTCGGCTGGTTCGCCGGCTGCAGTATGAAGGATTGGTGCGCGATGCCGCCCGGAGCGGCTTCCTTGCGTTCGTGGCGATTGCGAGTGGCCTCTTCGCGCGCTCATGGGTGCCGCTCGATCCTGGGCTCGGGAGGGCCATGGCGGTGGCGGTGACCGGAGCGGGGCTTGCCACGGCGCTCGGCGGGGCGGTCCGCACCGCCGGGCGCACCGCGCGCCTCAAGTGGCTCGGCGCGGGACTCGTCGCAGGCGGTGCCATCGTGGTGGCGTGGTGACCGGGCGCTGGCACGCGTTCGTTCGGCTCCTCGCGGTACAAGGGGCGTGGAATTACGAGCGGATGCTTGGTGTGGGGGTCGGATACGCGTCGGAACCACTGATGAAGTCCTTACGGGAGGCCGACCCCCAACGCGGAACCGAGGCGACGAGCCGCGCGGCCATGTTCTTCAATTGCCACCCGTACCTGGCGGGGGTGGCGGTCGGCGCGACGGCGGCGAGCGAACAGGCCGGCGAGCCGGGGGAGAAGATCCTGCGCCTCCGGACCGCGCTGTCCGGGACCTTGGGCGCCTTAGGCGATCAGTTGTTCTGGGTGGGGTTGCTCCCGGCGCTCATGGCCCTTGCCCTGATCGTGACGGCGGCCGGCGCGCCGTGGTGGGGGGTGGGTCTCTTCCTGGTTGGGTACAACGCCAGCAGGGTGGCGGTCAGCTGGTGGGGCCTCCGCATCGGGCTCCACCATGGCCCCGGCGTGGGGCGTGCCATTGCCGCCTCGGTGCTTCGCCGGGCCAGCGGCTGGGCCGGCGTGGCTGCGGGATTGTTGGTCGGCATCGCTCTTCCGATTGTCGGACGCAGCCTCACCAGCGGTATGGGGTCGGTGGAAGGGGCGAGCGTGCTTCTCCTCGCCGGCCTTGGCCTTGGGGTGGCCCTGTTGAGTGGTCGGGCGTTCAGCGGGATTCGATACGGCCTCGCGTTAGTGGTACTGGTCATGCTTTGGCATGGAATCTTCACGTGATCGAACGGACGGCGACCGTGGTGAACACCCTGGGCTTGCATGCGCGGCCGGCAGCGCAGCTCGTGCGGCTCGCCAGCAAGTTCACCGCCGACATCATAGTCGAGAAAGACACCATGACGGTGAATTGCAAGAGCATCATGGGGGTCATGATGCTCGCCGCGGAGTGTGGCAGCACCTTGACCTTCCGCGGCGACGGGCCGGACGAGCAGGCGGCGGTGGATGCCTTGGCCGCCTTGGTCGAGAAAGGGTTCGGGGAATAGTGGACGGTCATCACGAACTGATCGGTATCGGGGTTTCGCCAGGTATTGCGTATGCACCGGCCCTCGTGGTCCGGTGGAATTTTCCGGATGTTCCGGATCGCGGTATCTCCGAAGCCGAGGTCGAGAGCGAGATCGAGCGGTTGCATGAGGCCGTAGAAGATGTCGTGCGCGGCTTGACCGCCCTCATGGAGCGGGTCGCCGAGCGGGCGGGCCCCGAGGAGGCCCGCATTTTCGACGCCCAGGTGCTCATGGTCCAGGACAACGACTTCTTAGCCGCGGTGACGACCCTCATTCGCAATAACCTCTTGAGCGCGGAAACGGCGTTTGAATTCAAGTCCCTGGAAGTGCGCGAAGCATGGGCTGGGACTCCCCGGTTGCGTGAGCGGCTCACCGACCTCACAGCCGTTCAGCGCCGGGTGCTTCACCGTCTGATGGACCGACCAGAGCACGAGTGGTGGTCCTCCGACCTCACCGAAGAAGTCATCGTGGTCGCGCACGAGCTGTCGCCAGGAGTCACGGTGCAACTCGACCGGGAGCATGTCGTCGGATTGGTAGCGGAGGAAGGAACACGGACGTCGCACGCGGCCATTGTCGCCCACTCGCTTGGCATCCCCGCGGTGATGGGGGTCGAAGGGGCACTCGACAAGGTCCAAGACGGGACTGTGCTCTTGATCGATGGCCGACGGGGGAGCGTGGTGCTCTCACCGACACCGGCCGACGTCGAGGTGGCGCGGACCCGCTTGAGCCGCCGCCAACGACTCTCTCTCGAACTCGAAACCGCCGCCGGCGAGCCCGCTGTCACCCCCGACGGGCACACGATCACGCTCATGGGCAACGTCGATCTCCCCGAGGAAATCGAACCCTCGGTCACCAACGGTGCGCAAGGCGTGGGTCTTCTCCGAACCGAGTTCTTGGTCATCGGCCGGACAGGCCTGCCCACGGAGGACGAGCAGTGTGGCTATTTCCGTCGCGTTGCCGATGCCTTTCGCCCTCACCCAGTCATCGTCCGCGCCTACGACCTCGGCGGCGACAAGTTCCCGGTCGCGTTCAAGACCCTTCAGGAAGCAAACCCGTTCCTGGGCTGGCGGTCGATCCGGGTGTGTCTGGACCAACCGGAGATTTTTCGGCCGCAGCTCAGAGCGATCCTGCGTGCCGCGGCCGACCGGGATGTGCAGCTGATGCTCCCGTTGGTGACCCACGCGGAAGAAGTGACGGAGTCGCGCGAAATCCTGGCGGAAGAAGCGGCCGCCCTCGCGCGAGATGGCGTCGCTGCCGCGGAGACCATTCCGGTCGGGGTGATGGTGGAGACTCCAGCCGCGGTCGTGCTCGCCGATCAGTTGGCCGCCGTGAGCGACTTCTTTAGCGTGGGGACGAACGACCTCACCCAATACACGATGGCCGTCGATCGGGGCAACGCGCGATTGGCAGGGCGCTTCATGGCACATCATCCCGCCATTCTCCGGCAGCTTGTCGAGGTGCAACGGGCAGCTGTGGCGCGCGGAATCCCGTCGAGTGTCTGTGGTGAGATGGCCTCGGATCCGTTGTGGGCGGTCCTCCTCATCGGGCTCGGGTACCACTGTCTCAGCATCTCCCCGCCTGAGCTTCCCCTCGTCAAGTGGACCGTCCGCCGGGTGCCGCTCGAGATCGCGCAAGCCGCTGCACGGGACGCCATGGCGGCGGCAACGGCACAAGCCGTGCGTCAGGCGGTACGCGATGCGGTCGCGCCCTTTATCGATCTGAAACTCATCGACCCTCTCGATTCGTTGCCCGTGGCCCGCAAACCAGCTACCTTGCCGTCGGACATGCCCACCTCAACCGCGTGATTCCGAGCACATGAACGCTTCCTCAAAGGACGGTTCCAAGCGGCACGTCTTCACCTCCGAGTCCGTCACGGAGGGACACCCGGATAAGATGGCCGATCAGATTTCGGATGCGGTGCTCGATGCACTGCTCGCCAAGGACCCGGCGTCGCGAGTGGCCTGCGAGACTCTGGTGACCACCGGCATGGTGGTTGTGGCCGGCGAGATTTCGACGAAGACCTATGTCCATATACCGGATTTGGTGCGCGAAACCGTCGAGGCCATCGGGTACACCGACGCGTCTTCCGGATTCGACAGCCGGACCTGCGCCGTCTTGACATCGATCGATCGGCAGTCGGCGGACATCGCTCTGGGAGTCGATCGCGCATCGGTCCGTGGGCAAGGGGCAGGCGATCAGGGAATGATGTTTGGCTACGCCACCGACGAGACGGAAGAACTGATGCCGCTGCCCATTCTGTTGGCCCATCGTCTGGCTGAGCGGCTCGCGGCGGTGCGCAAGGGAGGCCGGGGCATGAAGCCGCTCAAGTGGCTCCGCCCTGACGGGAAGTGCCAGGTGTCGGTCGAGTACACGGGTGACCGCCCGACGGCGATCACGACCGTGGTGGTGTCCACCCAGCACGCCGAGCGGGCCGGGTCTCGGAAGCTGTCCCAGCGAGCCATTCGCGAAGCGGTGACGGATCAGGTGATCGAACCGATTCTGAAGCGGGTCGATCTGGACTGGGAAAAGGCTAGGCTGCTCGTGAATCCCACGGGGCGATTCGTCATTGGCGGGCCCCATGGCGACGCCGGCCTCACTGGCCGAAAGATCATCGTCGATACCTACGGGGGGATGGCGCGTCACGGCGGTGGGGCCTTCAGCGGGAAGGACCCCAGCAAGGTGGACCGGTCCGCCGCGTATGCGACCCGCTGGGTGGCCAAAAATATCGTCGCTGCGGGCCTGGCTACGCGGTGCGAGGTGCAAGTGGCGTATGCCATTGGCGTCGCTCGGCCGGTGTCGGTCATGATCGATACCTACGGGACCGGGGTGATCCCCGATGCCCGGCTCGAGAAAATCGTCACGGAGGTCTTCGACCTCACCCCCAAGGGCATCATCGCGGCACTCAAATTGAAACGCCCGATCTACCGACCGACCGCCGTCTACGGGCATTTCGGCCGAAAGCCGTACACGGCGACCCGAAATGGCACCAAACTCGACTACTTTGCCTGGGAGCGGACTGACCGCGTTCGCGATCTGCTGAGCGCAGCGAAATGAGCCGGCGCGAGATCTGCTTGAGTGTGGCTCGGAGTGTGTAGTGGAAAGTGATACGATGGTCCAGGTGACGATTGCCCACTTGGGATTAGATCGGACGACGAACTCGCCCGTCGTGATCCTGCGCGAGAAAGACGGAACCCGGGTCTTGCCGATTTGGATCGGTCCCGCCGAGGCCAGTGCCATCGCCATGGAGATTCAGGGGGTCAAGGCCCAACGGCCACTCACGCACGATCTCTTGAAACAAGTCGTCATCGGCCTCGGGGGCAGTCTCCAAAAGGTCACCATTACCGCCGTCAAGGAAAACACCTACTTTGCGGAGCTGCTGATCAGCCGCGAAGACCACGTCTTCCAAGTCGATGCCCGTCCCAGCGACAGCATCGCCCTGGCTCTCCGGCTCGATGCGCCGATGTTTGCGAGCAATGAGCTGCTCAATCAGACCGCCGTCGAGTCGTTGGAGGCCGGCCCCGATCCGTCTTCCACCGCCGAGACGCTCCGGCAATACCTCGAGAAGCTCGATCCAGAGGATTTCGGGAAGTTCAATCCATAAGGCGGCGTTCGGGCTTCTGTTCGCCCCGGCGGTCGCCCTCCCTCGAGGAGCACCCGCACAGACGACGACCGTTCCCCTGACCATCGAAGGGCGGGTGCTGAATCAGACGTTCGCGCTCCCCAGCCCGGCGGCCGGCGTGGCCGGGTCCCGGGTAGTGCTTCATCGCGTTGGCCGGATCGCGCAGGGCCCGGTGGACTCCGCCGTCACCGCCCGCGGGGGAACCTTCCGATTCCGATTCAGCCCGGATTCTCTCTCGCTCTATCTCGTGAGCGCCCGGCATCACGGCATCGAGTACTTCTCCGCTGCGATTCCCACCGACGCGGCCGGCCGGCAGCCGATCGAGATTCTGGTCTCGGATACATCCTCCAACGTGCCGATCCTCGCGTCGGCCAGGCACCTCGTGGTGGCCGGGCCGTCGGAGGAGCGCACCAGGGAGATCGTCGATCTGGTGACCCTCGAGCCCGCTCGGCTCGAAACGCGGGTCTCTCCCGATAGCCTGGTACCGACCTGGACCGGTCCGCTCCCGCCCGGCGTGTTCGATGCCCGACTCGGGGAGAGCGATTTCTCACCCGAAGCCGCGCGCATTGACCGAGACTCGGTCTTTCTGTTCGGGCCCATCGCTCCAGGTGAGAAGCAGCTCCTCCTCCACTACTGGATCCCTGCCGACCGCTCGACGCTCGCCATCCCCAATACGGCCGCGCAGCTCGATCTCTACGTCGAAGACCAACGCGCTCGGCCGACTGGCGGCGGGATCAAAGCCGCAGAGTCAGCTGACATCGGCGGAGTGACCTTTGCCCACTGGAGCGCCGGCCCCCCCGACGCCGCCGGGAGTACGATTGTCCTCAGCCTGCCCGCTTCGAACCAACGCGCGCGCACCACGATTCTGGTACTCGTCGTGCTCATGACCGCGGCGCTCGGGCTCGGCGGTTGGATTCTCTTTCGTCGCCGTCCCACCCGAGAGAGGGTAGCGGAGCAGGCGCATGATGGGAGCTCGTCGCGGCTGATTGAGGCGCTGGCGCAGCTGGATGCGCGCTACGAGGGAAAGCACGACACCGTACCGGCTGAGGAATGGAACGCGTACCTGCACCAACGCGAACGGTTGAAGCAGCGCGTTGCCGACGCCCTTGCCCTGGAACGCCGAACCCGGTAGACTCGGACACACATAGACGCGACGGGGATCCTCGGAAGCCGGTGCGAATCCGGCGCGGCCCCGCCACTGTATTGGGCTCACCGAGCCGCTCACAGAGCCACTGGGAAACCGGGAAGGCGAGCGGACGCCCAAAGCCAGGAGACCCTCTCCGATCGCGCCACCTTGAATTCCCTCGGGGGAGGGGACGGTGGCATTCTCGGTCGACTACGACCGATCGTGCGCCCATCTCCACTGACCCGAGATGGGCGGTCGTATTTCGAGACCCACGGTTCTCGGCTCGTCTCTGGGACTGGTTGCCGCACTCGCGTTCGCCGGGTGCGACCAATCATCTCACACCAACAGCGGTCTCCGCGTCATCGATGACGCCGGGGACACCCTGGTTCTTTCCCGTCCGGCCATGCGCGTCGTCTCACTCGCGCCGGCCACGACGGAACTCCTGTTCGCTATCGGGGCAGGGCCGGTGGTCGTTGGGCGTACCGCGTGGTGCGACTACCCACCGGAAGCCACCGCGATCCCGAACGTCGGGGACGGACTTCGACCCAACATCGAAGCCGTGCTGGCTCGACGGCCGGATCTCGTGGTGCTCTACAACTCCGGCCACA
>JBFGLJ010000030.1:0-21789 GCA_041576235.1 Gemmatimonadales bacterium
CGATGTACGACTTCGCCAACTCGTCCTTTACCACCCTCGTCGTCACCTTCATCTACGCCGCCTTCTTCGTTCAAGGCATCGCGCCGAACGAGAACGTAGGCACCCGCCAGTGGTCCCTCGCCGTCACGGTCACTGCCTTGACCGTCGCTCTTGTCTCACCCTACATCGGGGCCGTTGCAGATCGCGGTGGGCATCGAAAGCTCTTCCTGGCCGGGGCCACCGGCCTCGCGGTCATTGGGAGCGCGGCGTTGTTCTTTCCAACTGCGGGCCAAGTGTGGCTTGCGCTCTCCATCTTTGCCGTGGCCAACATCGCGTTCGAGTTGGGGAATGTCTTCTACAACGCCTATCTCCCCGATATCGCGGCACCGGCCCGGATCGGCCGAGTGTCGGGGTATGGCTGGGCAGCCGGCTATGTCGGGGGCCTCCTGTGCCTCGGCATCGCGCTGGTGGGATTCGTGCAACCCGACGTGCCGTGGTTTGGCTTGTCGAAGGATGGCGCAGAGCATATCCGTGCGACCAACCTTCTGGTCGCCGCGTGGTTCGGGGTGTTCAGTCTTCCGCTCTTCTTGTGGCTCAAGGACCGCCCGGCTGCGTCCGCACCGACCGGGTCGATTTGGCGGGGCGCCACGCGCCAGCTCCTTTCTACGTTCCAGGAAGTCCGGCAGTACCGCCAGGTGTTTCGTCTCTTGGTCGCGCGGCTGATCTACAATGACGGCATCGTAACGATCTTCGCGTTTGGCGGTATCTACGCCAAGGTCACGTTCGGCTTCACGTTCTCGGAGGTCATCGTTTTCGGCATCGTGCTGAACGTCGCCGCCGGGCTGGGCGCCTTTGGATTCGGGTTCGTGGACGACAAGCTGGGCGGAAAGCGCACCATCTTGATTACCCTTGCCGGGCTCTTCATCGCCGGCGTCCTGGCCGTCGTCGCCACCAGCAAGGCGCTCTTCTGGGTGGCGGGAGTGCTGGTCGGTCTCCTGGTGGGGCCCAACCAATCGGCTAGCCGTTCGCTCCTTGGCCGCTTCGTGCCGGATGACAAGGAGAACGAGTTCTATGGGTTCTATGCCTTCTCGGGCAAGGCCACGGCATTCCTGGGGCCGCTGTTGCTGGGCCAGCTCACCACCACGTTTCAGACGCAGCGGGCCGGGATTGCGGTAGTGTTGGTGTTTTTCTTCGTCGGCGCCGTGCTGCTCTTGAAATTGGACGAAGCCGAAGGCATAGCCCGCGCGCAGCGTCGAGCGACCGGTCGGCCGTGACGAGGTTCGATCCCGGCGGAGGACATCGAGGATGGTGACCCACACCCACTATCTCTGGTTCAACACCAAACGACCCCAAGAGATCATCGACATCACCGACGAGGTGGCGGCCCAAGTGGAGGCGAGCGGAGTGTCGGAAGGGTTCGTGCTGGTCTCTGCGATGCACATCACCGCGTCCGTCTTCGTGAACGACCACGAGTCCGGTCTCTGGCAGGACATCCTGAAGTGGCTCGAGGAGACGATTGCGCCCTGGGACCCCCACCGATACCGGCACAACGAGACCGGCGAGGACAACGCCGCGGCCCACCTCCGTAGCCTCACTGTGGGCCACGAGGTCATTGTACCGATTACCGATGGAGCGTTAGACCTGGGACCGTGGCAGCGAGTGTTCTACGGAGAGTGGGACGGTCAACGGAGGAAACGAGTGGTGGTTAAGGTGTTGGGCGAAGGGAGGAAGTAGCGGTAGCAGAGCGTTAGGGCCGCTTGAAGGAACTACTGCTACCACCCTACTACCGCTACGTCCAATTCCTACGCATCCAACGCCGCAAGTATGCCACAAAGACCCATATCGCGGCAATCCGCAATTATTGCACAGTGTCGAATAATGATACACCCACCTCGGCAAATTGGTCCCGCCGACCGGAGGATAGGCCCCCGGCTAGCCCGTCATTCGCGCTTCGGTGAAGTAGATGGCGGGATCCACCGCCTCCTTGGGCGGCAGATTCGGAGGCCCCACCACCCGGTTCCTTCCGCCTTCCTTGGCCTGGAAGAGCCGCCGATCGGCCTTGTCGAGCAGGGCATCGGGGGTCTCTCCGTCGGCCGGGAAGCTCGACACCCCGGCACTCACCGTGAACCCGGCGGTCGCCTCTTGCTGCGGGAGCCGTACCAGGGTCTGCGAGATCGCGAGCCGGAGCTGCTCGAGCTTCTCCACCGCCTCAGCCGGCCCGGTTTCCGGGAACAGGATCACGAATTCCTCACCGCCGTAGCGGGACACGACGTCGCTCTTGCGGATCGACCGGAGGATGGTATCTGAGATCGCCGTGAGGGCCAGATCACCGGCGGCATGCCCGAAGGTATCGTTGAATCGCTTGAAGCGATCGACGTCGATCATCGCGAGCGCGAGTTGGTGCTTGTACCGAATGGTGCGGCTGATCTCCGCGGAGAACCGGGCGTCGAAATAGCCGCGGTTCAGCAAGCCCGTGAGCCGGTCTCGGGCGCTGAGCCGGCGGAGCCGGCGGGTCCGGCCCACGATGGCCATGCTGAGCGCGGCCGCGGTGGCCAAGAGCACCAGCCGTCCCCACTGGGCCGGCCAGCTGAAGGAGCCGTTGACGAAGGGCTCGAAGGCGGGGTCGTTGAGATTCCACCGGCCGTCGGCGTAGAGAACCAGGGCCCCGTACTGCGCCACCGCCAGCACCCCTGAAAAGGCACAGATCCTGAGGTCGTACCGGATGGCCGTGGCTCCGATGGCCAAGAAGTAGACCTCGAAGATGATGAGGCTGTTGACGGCCAGGTGGGGCAGCTGGAGGAACAGGAATCCGGCCAAGATCGCACTCACCAAGGAAATGTCGAGGGCGGTGCTGGCAAATCCGAGCCAGGTCCGATACATGCCGCGCCGAACCAGCACCCGAATCGCGATCGACGCCAATACCGCCAACAGAATGACCACCAGTCCCAGCTGGTGATGGCTGGCTTCCGGGTAGCGGATCGCGTTGTGGAGCGGGATGAAGAGCAGCAGCCCCAGAAGCAGCAGCCGAATATCGGCAACCACCAGCTCGCCGCCGGCTCCGGAGTCGATCAGCACCGGGTCGGGGCCGCCCCACCAGCGCTTGAGGCGCATCACCATGGTGTCGAAGTCGATCATGATCTCCGGCCGGCGACGGCGGCTCCCCGCTCCTCCGTCCCGCCTCGTGGCCGTTTGCCTCCCTTTACATCAGTCGATACTTGGGTCCGCTTCCACCCTCCCGCGGGGTCCAGCGCGGACCCAGCACGTCGGTGGCCTTGCAATCCACGCAATTGGGGGCATTGATCCTGAGCCCGCCGCCGCCCACGCCCACGCCCCCCCCCCCGCGTTCGTACACACCCGCGGGACACAGGCTGGCATAGAAGTCGGCCAACTCCGGACTCACCTCGGGTCCGGCGATGAGGTGGGTCGGAATGTCATCCCGGGTCGCGTTCCCCGATTTGAACACCGCATCCACCTTGCTGAAGGTGAGGCGGCTGTCGGGGGCGGGCGCCGCCGGGGCCGGACTGGGCCTGCGGGGGACCACGGCGTCCTCGGGAACCGCAATTTGCTTGCCGGGAACACGGCCGCCGGTGAGGGCCATGAGCCCAGCCCGGGCGGCCCCTGCCCACAGGCCCTTCTTGAAGGCCAGCCGCATGTTGCGGGTCCGGTAGAGGTCGTCGCGGAGGTAACTCCCCCGGATCATCCGATCGTAGGCCCCGAGGCTCGAGGCCGACGTGTCGTTGGCCTCGAGAGCCTGGAACGCGGCCCGCGCAGCAAAGACCCCCGATTGCATGGCGTAGTGAATCCCTTTGAGGGATGGCACATCCACAAACCCGGCGGCGTCTCCAACCATGAGCAGTCCGTCACCGTGAAACCGCTCGGCGAGCGAGTAGAACCCGCCTTCAGGAATCGTCTTCGCTCCCCACTCCAGCATCTCCCCCCCATCGAGCACGTGGCGGAAGAGGGGATGGGTTTTCATCTCTTGGAGCAGCCAATGAACGTCGATGTTGGCGCGGGGTGAATCGAGGCCTACGACCAACCCAAGGGATACCTGCTTCGGCCCTTGGGGGTACATCCAACTGCCGCCGAACGTGTCGTTCGGCAGGGGCCAGCCCAGCGTGTGGATCACCCGGTCGAGCGGGCGCGCCACCTCCCACACTTCTTTCACGCCGAGCGCGTAGATCTGTGGATTGGCCGACGCGATGCCTTGCCACGCCGTGTAGGCTTGGGACAAGAGGCCCCGGGATCCTTCGGCCAACACCGTGACCTTGGCGACGACGTCCGTCGGCTCGGCATAGGTACTGCTCGGCTGTCCGTTCCGGTCGAGCCCGGATGGGGTTGTTCGTATCCCGACGACGCGGCTTCCCTCCGTTAGCAGTGCATCCGCGGGGAAGCCGGTGAAGATGTCCACGCCGGCCTCCTCGGCATGGGTACCAAGCCACCGGACGATCTCGCAAATGGACGCGGAGTAGTAGCCGCGATTGTGCATCGTTGGTGGCGTGGGCGTGCGGAGGGCCTTGCCCTCGGTGAGGAAATAGACGGCCTCCTTGGTGACCGCTTGTCTGAACGGGAAGTCCTCGGCGGCCGCCGACGGGAAGAGATCGTGGAACACTCTCGGGTTCACGATGGCGCCGGACAGGTTGTGCTCGCCCAGACTCCCCGCCTTCTCCAGAACCCCGATGGAGACCTCGCCCAGCGATCCGCCGGCCTCGGCCTCCGCCTTGACGAGCCGGGCCAGCTCGATGGCGCCCGCTAGTCCGGCCGGGCCGGCGCCGACAAAGAGCACGTCCACCTCGAGCGCTTCCTCGCTCGGGGGCTCGGTCAGGATCAGCCGATCGGTTGGAAGGGCTGGTTGATGGCGGGCAGGGATGAAATCGGCCACCGCCGACTCCTTGAGTTTGTGAACGGAAATGCCGCGGATGACCGGCGCAATATACACCGCCACCCCCCTCGACGAAGCGGGAGGGATGGAGCTAAGCCCTTTTTTCCCTAGGGTTTGCCGGTCGATCCCCCATGCCGGGCCGAGTGGTGCATGGAGACGGCCCCTCGAGGCCCGACCATGACGCCCCCTTGGCAATCTCGCCCGTCGGGCGCATAGTATCGGGTTCGCTGGCTGGACCATCCGGTGCGACGCCGCACGATGTGCGCGACCGTTCTCCGGGCGCGTCCACAAACTGGACAGCCAGGCGACCCGCCTTGGCACCGAAACTGCGGCTCGCCCGCACCGAACCGGCTGACATCTCGCGGCTCTCCAATCACCCGCCACTTCTCCACCGAAAGTGCCCCATGACTGCTCGCCTGCGTCGCTCGTCCGCCCCCGCCCCGCCCGCCCCGCCTGCCTGGTCTCCGATCGTCGTGCTCGCCCTCCTCGCCGGGGTCCCCCACACCGCGGCCGCCCAGCCGATGACCGCGGTGGGGTGGCTCCCCGCGCCCACAGGGAGCGTGATGCCGGCCCTCCAGGCGGTGGGGCAAGGGTTCATGGATCAGGTCGACGGCGTCGTTGGCGTGCTCAATGGGTGGGTCGAGGCGTTCTTCTTTGCGGATGTCCTCTTTTTCGACCCGGCCCACACGCTGCCCTTGGCCGTCATCTGGCTGGTCATGGGTGGCATCTTTTTCACGTTCAGGATGGGCTTCATCAATTTCCGGGCGTTCAAGCATGCCGTGAACGTGACCCGCGGGGTGTACAGCAACCCGGACGACCCGGGAGAGGTGAGCCATTTCCAGGCCCTGAGCACGGCGTTGTCGGCAACGGTCGGGCTGGGCAACATCGCCGGCGTTGCCATTGCCGTCTCGGTGGGCGGACCCGGCGCGACGTTCTGGATGATTGTTGCGGGCCTGCTCGGCATGTCGCTCAAATTTGCCGAGGTGACCCTTGGGCAGGACTACCGGGAGGTCCGTCCCGATGGGAAGGTGATGGGCGGGCCGATGGAGTACCTGTCGAAGGGGCTCAAGGAAAAGGGACTAGGCGGATTCGGCAAATTCCTGGCGATCTTCTTCTCGGTGATCTGCATCGGCGCCTCGATGGGCGGTGGGAACGCCTTCCAGGTCAATCAGTCGCTCAATGCCGTGACGGAGACCATCCCAATCCTGGGGCGGTATCCCTGGGCGTACGGCATCGTGATGGCGGTGTTGGTCGGTACGGTGATCCTTGGCGGGATCAAGCGTATCGCCGGGGCGGCTTCCCGCATTGTTCCTTTCATGGCGATTGTCTATGTGTTGGCGGCCTTGTACATCCTCACCGTCAACGTGACCCACATCCCAGGGGCTTTCGGGGAGATCATCCGAGGGGCCTTCGCTCCAACGGCCATCGCCGGCGGGTTCATCGGGGTGTTGGTCCAGGGCTTCCGGCGTGCCGCCTTCTCCAACGAAGCGGGTGCCGGCTCCGCCTCCATCGCGCACTCCGCCGCCCGGAGTGCCTATCCGGTCCGCGAGGGCATCGTCGCCCTCCTGGAACCTTTCGTCGACACGGTCGTGATCTGCACGATGACGGCGTTGGTCATCGTGATTACCGGAGCCTGGAGTAACCCGGCCTACGCCGATATCGTCGCCAACAACCAGGGCGCGGCGCTCACCTCCCGCGCCATGGCGGAGCACCTGAGCTGGTTCCCCTACGTGCTCTCGGGCGCCGTGCTACTGTTCGCGTATTCGACGATGATCTCGTGGTCCTACTACGGCGAGCGGTGCTGGGCCTACCTGTTCGGCGACAGGACATCCAAGATCTTCCAGATCCTGTTCATCATCAACGTGTTCCTTGGCTCGATCATCACCTCGACCAATGTGCTCAACTTCGGCGACCTGATGATCCTCGGCCTGGCGTTCCCGAACCTGATTGGGGTCTATATCCTGAGCGGACGTGTCCGCAAAGATCTGGACGAGTACTGGGCCAAATACAAGGCAGGGGAGTTCAAGAGATATAAGTGAGGGAGTGGAGCGTTGGAGGAGGGATGGTGCGAGGAATGGTGCTTAGAACAAGGGGGTCGGCGACCGAATCGCCGACCCCTTCCTCGGACGACCCCCAACCATCCTCCCTACTCCCTGAGCTTCTTCACTTCCTCCGTCAGCCTCGGCACCACTTCGAACAGGTCTCCGACGATGCCGTAGTCGGCGACCTTGAAGATCGGAGCGTCCTTGTCCTTGTTGATCGCGACGATGACCTTGGCCGTGCGCATCCCGGCCAGGTGCTGAATGGCGCCCGAGATCCCAACCGCCACGTAGAGGCCGGGACTGACGGTCTTTCCCGTCTGACCCACTTGTGCCGCGTGATCGCGCCAGCCGGCATCGACCACGGCCCGGCTCGCGCCGACCGCCGCGTTGCCTAGCGCCGCGGCGAGTTCCTCGAGGAGTCTGAAGTTGGCGGGCTCCTTGAGCCCCCGGCCGCCCGAGACCACGATGGGCGCCTCGGCGACATCGAGCACGCCCCCTTCGGGCGCCTTGGTGCCGGTGACCGTCACCCGGCGGCTGAACTCGGGAATCGACACGGACTCGATCGCACCGGCTTTCGCAACCTCCGTGGCTGGAAAGGTATTGGGCCGGATCGAGAGGACGGCGGGCGAGGCGGTCAAACGGACTTTTTGCAGGGCCTTCCCGGCGTAGACTGGGCGGGTGGCCACCAGCTTGCCGTCTTCGACTCCGAAGGCGGTGACGTCCGTGGCGCATGCGACCCCGAGCCGGGCCGCCACGCGCGGGGCGAGATCGCGGCCGGTGGCGGTGGCGGCGAAGACGATGGCGTCCGCCGAGCGACCCAGCACCTCGAGCACCGCGGCTTGTCCATCGGGTGCGTAGCGAGCGAATTCCGCATGGTTGGCGGTCTGGATCCGGTCCGCCCCATAGCCTCCCAGTTCGTCTGCCCCCTTCACATCACCCTCCCCAAAGACGACCGCGTCGACGGTTGCTCCCCCGCCGTTCATCGCATCGGCGAGTTGTCGGGCGGCGGCCAGGGTCTCGAGCGAGACCTTTCGGAGCACGCCGTCACGTTGTTCGGTTACCGCGAGAATGGAGGTCATCGCTACAGCGCCTTCGCTTCGGTGCGGAGGAGATTCACGAGATCGGGCACGGCGTCGGCCCCTTCACCGACGATTCTCCCCGGCGGCCGGTCGGGCGGCAGTTCCAGGCTCACGACCTCGAGTCCTCCACCATCCAAATCGACGGGTTTCACCTCGAGCGGCTTCTTCTTGGCCGCCATGATGCCCTTGAGCTTGGGGAGGCGCGGGGTATTGAGACCCTTCTCGCAGGTCAGGACCGCCGGCAGGGTGCAGGTCGACGACTCGAGCGCTCCCTCGATCTCCCGATCGGCCGTGATGGTTCCGTCCGTCACGTCCAGGTGGGCCACCGCGGTGATACACGGGAGTGCCAGCAGCTCGGCGGTCATCGGACCCACCTGATGGTTGTAGTCATCGACGGCCATCTTGCCGAAGAGGACGAGATCGAACCCTTGGTCCTCGAGTTCGGCAGCGAAGGCCTTGGCGATGACCAGCCCATCGGGGCTCCCGGGAGCCTGGAGCAGCACCCCGCGGTCCATCCCCATGGCCAGGGCCGTCCGCATCGTCTCCTGGGCCGCGTCGCCGCCGAGGCTGTACACCACGGCTTCGCCGGTGCCGGCGGTCTCCTTGAGCGAGATCGCCGCCTCGATGGCGTATTCGTCGTACGGGTTGGGAACGAACTTGACGCCGGTTTCGTCGATGGAGACCCCGTCGGCCCCAATGACGATCTTGGTGGTGGTATCGGGGACGCGCTTGAGGCACACGGCGATTTTCACGCTATATCCTCGGAGTTGTCGGTCGAGCGGGTGAAAGCGGGCCGAAAGCTAGCGCTCATCTGGTGCTCTCGCCAGGGGATTGTTGCGCCTAAAATGCGTTGAGACCGGTAATCACCTCGCCGAGGATGAGGGTGTGCATGTCGTGGGTTCCCTCGTAGGTGTAGACCGACTCAAGGTTGGCCATGTGGCGCATGGAATGATACTCGGCCAGAATGCCGTTGGCGCCGAGGAGGCGGCGTGCCTCGCGGGCACACTCGGTCGCCATATTGACGTTGTTCCGCTTTGCCAGCGAGACCTGAAACGGCGTCATCGTTCCGGCATCCTTCATGCGGCCGAGCTGGAGTGCCAGGAACTGCGCCTTGGTGATCTCGGTCAGCATGTCGACGAGCCGCTCCTGTTGGAGCTGGGTTTGGGCGATGGGTCGGTCGAACATGATCCGGTTCTTGGCATAACTCAACGCCTCTTCGTAGCATGCCATCGCCGCGCCGACGCCCCCCCACGCGATGCCGTATCGCGCCTGGGTGAGGCACATGAGCGGGCTCTTGAGGCCCGACGATTCCGGCAACACGGCCGAGGCCGGAACCCGGACATCCTCGAGAATCAACTCGCTGGTATCCGACGCCCGGAGCGAGAGCTTGCCCTTTTGATCCCGCGCCGAGAATCCCGGTGTGTCGGTCGGCACGATGAAGCCGCGGATGGTCGTAGGATCTTTGATGTCACCGGTCTTTGCCCAGACGATGGCCACCGAGGCCTGCGACCCGCTGGTGATCCACATCTTGGTGCCATTGAGCACCCAGCCGTCGCCGCTTTCTCGCGCGGTGGTGATCATGCCGCCGGGATTCGATCCGAAGTCGGGTTCGGTGAGCCCAAAGCAGCCGATGTCCTCGCCACTGGCCAGCCGCGGCAACCACTGCTTCTTCTGCTCAGCGGAGCCGAAGGCGAAGATGGGATACATCACCAACGCGCCCTGCACCGAGGCAAAGGAGCGCACCCCGCTGTCGCCCCGCTCCAGCTCCTGCATGATGAGCCCGTAAGCCACGTTGTTGAGCCCAGCACAGCCAAACTCCTCCGGGAGGTTGGCACCGAACAGCCCCAACTCGGCCATGCCTGGGATCAACTGGGTTGGGAATGCCCCCTCGATGTAGGCGTCGCCGATCACGGGCATGAGGTGCTCATCGACCCAACTCCGCACCGTGTCACGCACGGCCCGTTCTTCCTCGGACAACAGAGAATCGATATCGAAGAAATCGACCCCGCTAAACTTGCTTGCCATGATTCACTGCCTCACGATGTGTTCGCCGCCGACGAAGCGGTCCGCGGTGGGGACGATCCCCACATCGCGTGCCTTGGCGCGGAAGCGCCGGCCGTGATCGACCGGGTACCCTCGCTCCGCCTGCCATTGATGGACCATCTCATGGAGCAGGGTCTGTTCGACCTCGGCCCAGCCGTGGGCCCGGAGATGTCGACGGCTGATGCTGATTTCGACGGCGCGCCCGGTCTGCCGGTCGAGGGTGATATCGCCCAGCCGCCGTCGCATCCGGGTGGAAAGGCGGAGGGGGAGCGCGGTGAGTTCTCCATTGAAGAAGCGCGCATTGAGACGGGCGTGCAGCTGCCGAAGTCGCTCGAGCCGCCCGGCGTCCCCTGGGTGCGGCCTGGCGCGGCGTTTGGCGCGGGTAGGACCGGGCGCGTGGAGCTCCACCGGGAACGCCAACAGCTCCCGGCGGGCGGCGGCGCGCGCGGTCCGGGTCGCGCGCGGCGCCAAGAACCGAAGGATCGCACGGAGGACCCGATCGGACGCGTAGGCGTAGCCGCGATGCACCCGCAGCTGGCCCTTCGGGGAGAGGCTCACCATCACGGTGCGGTTGGTGTGGGTCCGGACCCGGTCCGGTCCCTTCCAGCCCAAGGCGCTCAGACGCGCGTTGAGCACGTCGTCGGCCGGTTGCTGAAACCCGTTCACGCGGGAACCTCATCGGCGGGCGTCGAGACGGCACTCGTCGCCGAGGCGTGACTGCGTCGGGCAAAGGAGTGCACGTCCGTCTTCCGGAAGGCCTTTCCCTTGGATTCCCAGCGCATGAACACCACATGGACTGCTTGGTGATCGACGGTGATCAAGTTGAACACGGGAGGGCGGCCGCCCCGGCTGCGGGTGCTCAACGTTCCCGTGGTGCTGATGGCGAGTCGGCCGCCGATCTGGTCGGCTCCCTCCTGGTGGTCGTGGCCGCAGAGCACCAAATCGGCGCCGGTGGCGAGGAGCCGCCGGTGCGCGTCGGGCCAGCGGGCCAACCCCATCCGCATGGAGATCTCGCCGCGCATGATGTTGTGGTGCAAGACGATGACCTTGAACACCTCGTCGTCGACTTCGGCAAAGACGCGTCCAAGCCGGTCCGTCTCGGCCTTGGGCAGATGCCCCTTGACCGCCAGGTCTCGAAGATTGGGCGTCAATGACCCAACGGCAACGCCGTGCGCCGTGAGCGCGCCGGCAAAGAAGGCGCCCGGTACCTCGAGCGTGGGGGTCAGATCCTCACCGAAGTATCGCCTATACTTGGAATACTTCTGGCGCTCACCGAACAGACTGAACGGACTCCGCCACCAGGTCACATCGTGGTTCCCGGGAACGATGATCGTGGGGGCAATGTCACGGAAACGCCGCACCAAGGCGCGGGCCCGCTGGAACTCCCCGTGTCTGGCCCGCTGGGTCACGTCTCCCGAGAACGCGATCGCGTCCGCGTGGAGGGTAGGCACCAAGGACTCCAAGGCCTCGATCTGCTCGAGGTCCGCCACCCCGCCGAAGTGCAAATCGCCGAGGTGGACGATGGTGAGATCGCTCACCAGCGGACCCTCACCCGATAGGTCAGGACGGCTTCGCCCTGCGCGGGAACGGGCACCCGGAAACGGGTGACGGTCGAGGACACCTTCTCCGCGGGCAGTGAACTCTCGAGCACCGACCACTCGCCCGCCCGCTCTTCCAGCACATCGACCGTCACCGCCTCGTCGGTGGCGTTGGCGAGCTGCACCTCGTAGTCGGCCGTGGCGTAAGTGTAGCGGCCTTGGCGCGTCGTGGTGTATGTGGTCTGGACGCGCTTGGCGGTGATGTCGAACGCCACCCCCGCGGTCAGGGTCATGTCTTTCCCGGCGGGCGTGTGTCCCAACGCCGCCTCGCCCACCATCTGGAGCCGCGAGGCTTGGTCGGCCTGGTACACCCGAACGACCCCGCCGGGCAAGGGCATGTCGCCGAAGTCGGTGCCCTTGGAGCGGGCCAGGACGTAGCGCACCTCGACGGGAGTGTCCGGCATCTCGCCCGTCTGCGGCAACATTCCCCGAAACGGGATGACCCCCCGGACCACGTAGCGCCGGTCGTACGGCGCCTGGGCGGGAGCGAACAGGGCCGTGCTCGTCGTGACCCCTGGCTTCAAGGTATGAACCCCCGGCAGGGTGTACAGATGAAACTCGCCGACCCGCTCCTCCGCGGCCATGGAGGCCTCTTCGGCGAAGGCCATGCCCCGCCGGAACCGAGCCTCGGGTGCCATAGGGGTGGCCCGGCCCACCGACCCCGCAAGCAACTGCACGCCGGCGCCCTCGACGTCGAGCCGCTCGACGGCGAGCACGGCCGTGCCTGAGATACGGGCATCCTTGGTACCCAGAATGACGTGGTAACTGGCCTGCCAGGACCCGCCGGGCGCGAAGTAGCCCAGGTCGATCCGGTCACGCGCTCGGCGGCTCTCCAGGGTGAGGGTGAGCACCGGGTCCACCACCACCAGATCGCGCGGGAACTGCGGGGTGCCCGGCATGGTGAAGGTGACCGTCCCGTCCGGCATCTCATACCGCTCGGGATCCACGGCCAGGACCTTGGCGCTCACCGTATCGCTGGGACCGCCACGGCGGAATACCAGGCGCCTGCCTACGGCGCGGCGGAGCACGCTCTGGAGATCGGTGGCGCCGTCGTAGCTGGCCGCGGTAATGACCACCGTGGGATCCAAGGAGAAGAGACTCGACGGGTCGAGATGGCCCAGCGCCAGTGTATGGGCGGAGGTGCCACCCGGCACCCGGACCGGGACCGAGCGGCGGATCAAGACCCGTCCGTCGTTGTAGATGGTGAGACTGGGCGCTTGCCCGTGGAGTGGTTGGGACAGGGCGAGCAAAGCGGTTGCGGTGAGGAGAGCGGCTGTGGTTTTCACTTGAGCACCTCGAATGCCACCCGTGCGATGATTCGATACATGATGATATAGGTCGCGAGCACGGCCACGACCCCATAGATCTGGGCTATGGGAGAGTCGCGAGGGATTCGGAACCACACATAGGCGCCCATCATCAGGGTCGCCACGAGGGCTCCCCGCCGCCCGATGCGATTGGCGCGGCGCTTGAGTTCGTCGCGGCACTGAAAACAGAGATCCCCCCAGACCGCGCTGGCCTCCTTCTTTCCGCATTTGGGGCAGGGGACCTCAGGCAACCCGCTGAGCGACGGCATCGCCGAACTCCTTGGTGGTGGCCGTGCCACCCAGGTCCTGGGTGCGGATCTGGTCGATCACCAGGGTGTGCTCCACCGCCTGGCGCACCCGGCTGCCGGCGTCGAGTTCGCCCAGGTGATCGAGCATCATCGCGGCGGCCAGGATCTGGGCCGCGGGGTTGGCCACCCCGCGCCCGGCGATATCGGGCGCACTGCCATGGACCGCTTCGAAGATGGCGGCTTCGGCGCCGATGTTGGCCCCCGGGGCGAGTCCCAGGCCGCCGATCAGGCCCGAGGCCAGGTCACTCAGGATGTCGCCGAACATGTTGGTCGTGACCATCACGTCGAACTGCTCGGGGCGGAGCACCATCTGCATGGCGGTGTTGTCGATGATGAGATCGTCCACCTCCACTGTGCCCCGGTAGTCCTGGGCCACCGTGCGTCCCACCTCCAGGAAGAGCCCGCTCACCATCTTCAAGATGTTGGCCTTATGAATGATGGTGACTTTCTTTCGGCCGCTCTGGGCGGCATAGTCGAACGCGAAACGCAGCACCCGCTCGCATCCCGGCCGGGTGACGATGGCCAGCGATTCCGCAACCGCCTGGGGATCGTCGCCCACCCCGACGAAATGTTCCACTCCGACGTAGAGCCCCTCCAGGTTCTCGCGGACGAGGACCAGGTCGACGTCCTCGAAGCGGCCGCCGGGAATGAGGGTCTTGGTGGGCCGGACGTTGGCGAACAGCTTGAACTCTTTCCGGAGCGCCACATTGACCGAGCGGAAGCCCTTCCCGACCGGGGTGGTGAGCGGTCCCTTGAGGGCTAGTCGATGGTGGTGGATGCTCTCGAGAGTGGCATCGGGCACCGGGGTGCCGACGGCCTGGACCGCGGCCATGCCACCGATCTGCTCGTCCCAATCGAACTCGACCCCGGTGGCCGCCAATACCTTCACGGTCTCCGCGGTGATCTCCGGTCCGATGCCGTCTCCGCGGATGAGGGTCGCGGTGTAGCTCACGGCTCGAGGCCGTGGAGCGGGAGGACGGCGTCCATGGCCGTCTTGAGCGCCGCATCGGGGGCTCCCCCCTCGGCGGCACTGATGGTGCGCCAGAGCACCTGCCCCGAGCGCGCATCGCCCAGCACCAGGATCACTTCCGTCTTGACCCGCCCCGGCTCCGGCTGCCGGAACACCAGGGCCGCCGGAACGAAGGCAAAGCGTCCGCCGGCCACCGCCACCAGCGAGCGCAAGTGACCGCGGAAGGGATCGGGGATGACCTCGAGCTCGGGATTGCGCATCACCGCCTGGCCCATCTTGTCCGGGTCGGACACCACCCCCGGCGAGCGGCGGGCGATTTGGCGCAGCTCGGCCGGCAGCTTCCACTCGACCTCGGGCGCTCGTTCCGCGAGTCTCTCCCCGATAATGGAGTCGGCCCATTGAAGCAGCGCGTCGCGATTCCGGAACAGCTCGCCGCCGCGGAGCGATTGATCTGCGATCACCAGGGTGACCGGGAGCACCGCGATCGATTGTCCGGCGATGCGCTCGGTGGCCAGGGGGATGGCCGGCGGGAGCAGGGTGTCGGCGGGTGACGCGCCGGCCGTGGCTGGAGGTTGCCCGCCGCCACAACCGGCCACAAGCAGAAGAATCGCTGGGATGGTTGGTTTCAGATCCACGGTCTCCCTCGCCATCGGCCGGGCTCGGGCCGAGTCCGCCGCAATCGTGTAATAGATTCTAACCCAATGAGTTGTGGCCCCGGGTCTCGGCCTCGTCCGCCGCGGTACGGGCCGGGTGGGAAGGTAATCCTGGCCGGGGGCTCCTTGCCAGGTGGCCTTTCAAGTGAAGATTAACCCTAGTTGCCTGGGGTTCTTGCTCTTGCGATGCATCACCGGCCCCCCAGTGAGCCGACGCCCCGCCCACCGGCAGGACGCCTGTCCCACTTCGAGACCTCTGATCTCCCGCCCCAGGGCGTCTTCCCCATGTCGGAGAGAACATATGCGACATCGATTGATTCTTCCCTTATCCGTGCTGGTCGCGGCGGCCTTCGTGGTGGGCAGTTGCGGCGAGCAGGAGCCGTTGGCTCCCGAGGTCGGCACACTCTCGACCCTGGCCGATGATGCCGGTGGGGTGAGTGCCAAGTCCGGCGGCCCGGTGGTCTTCTCGGCCCGGGGCAGCGGGCACGCAACAGGGCCAACACTTGGGGGTGTGGAAGCCGGCTGGCGGAACTTCACTTTCAATGCCATCCAGCGGCAAGACCGCACCACCACGGGCCACATGCGGTACGATACCCATGACCAGGGCGACCCGGCGGTCACCCACAGACAGCATGGCCGGGTCTTCTGCATGGCCAGAGTTGACAACAGCGACATCGTTATCGTCGGTGCCGAGGGCACCCTACGATCTCCCGAAGACAATCCGAGCAACCCTCTTGGCTTACCCCAGCCCAATCGTCCAGGCGGGAACCACGGTATTTTCTTCGCCGTGCGGGACAATGGTGAAGGAGCGAATGCCTCTCGTCCGGATCAGTTTACGGGAGCGGTACATACCCTCGAGCAGGTTGTGGGCGCCGTTTGCGCGGATCCCGAAATTTTGTCGCCGGGTCCAGGCATACCGGCATCCGCTGTCGCGGAGTCGTTCTTCAACGACGTCGAGGCGGGCAACATTCAGGTCACCTTCCCGTAGCATTCCCCTCGACGTTCCCATCAAAGAAAGGGCGGCCATGATGGTCGCCCTCTCTTTAGTTAGAAACCCACGGTTGAGCCTACCCCAGCGCCATCCCCCCATCCACCACGATGGTCTGCCCGGTGATGTGCCGCGCCTCGTCCGAACAGAGCCAGGCTACGACGTTGGCGATGTCCTCCGGCTCGGCCAGGCGGCCCAGCACCGACTTTTTCTGGGCCCGCTCGGCGACCTCGGTGGGCAGGAGCCCCAGGCGCTCGGTCCGGATGAAGCCGGGGGCCACCGCGTTCACGTTGACGTTCGAGGGGCCCAGATCGACGGCGGCCGAGCGGGTCAGGCCCTCGACGGCCGCCTTGCTGGCGGCGTAATTGGCCACGCCGAACCCGGGGCGGGCCGCGGTGTGGGCGCTCACGCTCACGATCTTGCCGTACTGCTGCGCTCGGAAGTGGTGCGCCACCGACCTGATACAATTGAAGGCGCCGGTCACGTTGGTGTGCAGCACCTCGTTCCACGCGGCTTCCGATATGCGCCACAGGGCCCCGTCGACGGCGATCCCGGCGTTGTTGACCAGGTAGTGCAGCCCGCCGAGCCGGCCGATGGTCTCCATCACGAAGTGTTCGACGGCCTGTCGGTTCCGCACATCGCAGCGTGAGGCGTAGACGTCGACGCCCATGCCGGACAGGCTGGTCTCGGTGAGCAGGGCCTGCTCGGTGACGTCCCGTCCGGGCATCTCGACAAAGCAGAAGGCCACCTTGCAGCCCCGCCGGCCGAGATCCATGGCGATGGCCCGGCCGAGTCCGGTGGCCCCGCCGGTCACGATGGCGACTTTGCCGTGGAAGCCGTGTCCAATGGGCTGGGGTTCCGGCTCTTCGAGCGCGGCGCTGGACTCTTCGCCGGTTTCTTCGCTTCCCCAAATAGAGAAGTGGCCGAAGTCGTCGGGTAGAGGCATAGGCGGACCAAGCTACCGGCCGTAACAGCGGCGGGCAAGGTAGCCGCGGGAACGGCTCAGCCCTCGAATCCCATACCCCAGGCGCTGAGAGAGATAGGCAGGCCGCCGTAACTCAGGAGTTCGTCGTGGAATCGTCGGAGGGAGAAATCGCTTCCGGCACGTTCGCGGTAGGCGGCGCGGAGTTGCTGGATCTCCCGCCGACCGACGGCATAACACAGTTGGTAGGCCGGCCAGGCGCAATAGCGGCGGACTTCTCCCTCGGCGCTTTGTCGGTCCATGGGGAGATGGTCGACGAGATAGTCGACCGCTTCGTCCGGTGTCATGCCGCGGGTGTGGAGCCCCACATCGAGAATCACCCGAACGGCTCGCCACAAGAGGTGGACGTGATGGAAGAGCCGCTCTTCGGGCGTGGTGTAGAATCCCTCCTCGCCCATCATGTCTTCGCAGTAGAGCGCCCAGCCTTCGACGAGGATCGGCGACCAGATGAACCGCCGGACCGAGGACGAGAGCTTTTGGGCGGTCAATAGCTGCACATGGTGGCCCGGATAGCCTTCATGGAGCGCGGTGTTTGCCAATTCGTGCACGCAGTGTTCTCGCAGCCGGCGCTCGAGGGTGGCGGGCGCTCCGCCCCCGTTCGGCACGGTCACATAGAAATATCCCGTGCGCTCGGTCATCAACGCACCGGGCGGTTGGTAGGCCGCAAACGGCACCAGCGGTGCCATGAAGCCGGGCGTCTGCATCAACTCGATGGGACCGTCAGGGAGGGTGGCCAGCGCCCGCGCCTGCACGAATCGGTGGGCCCGGTCGAGGGCTTCTTGGTAGGCCTCGATCAAGCCGTCCGCAGCCGGGTGGTCCTCGCGGAGCCGGTCGACCACGTCGCGCCACGGGCGCGACCCATCGAGATCCGCGGCCAGGCGTTCGATCGTCGCCGTGACTTCCTCTTGCAGGTGCAGCCCGAAGCGCCAGAGCTCCGGCGCGGTGTTCCGGAGCGCATGTTCGTAGTGCAGCCGCCGCTCGAATTGATCTTCGCCCACGGCAAAGGACATGATATCCGGGTGGGCCTCGAGGTCGCTGTCGAGGGTGTGGCCGAACGCCTCGAGGTGGTGCCTCGCCTCTGCCCCGGCCACGGCCAGATCGGGAGCGATCTCAGGCAGGAGTCGCGTGAACGTGTCTACCGCGTTCTCGATCAGCACGTGCCCTCCTCCAATCATCCGCGTGGCGGATTCGATGAAGACCGGTGGCGGTTCGGTCAGGCTGTCCCGAGCTTGTCCGAGGAAGTCCGGGATGGCCTGGAGCCGGGCCAAGGCCGCGCGGGCGCGGTGTTCACGGCCGGATTCTTCCCGAAGGAGGAGGGTGTAGAGCGCTCGGAAGAGGTGCGAAAGCCAGAACTGGGGGTTCCTGAGATGCGGCTGCTCGTGTTGGAACCGGAAGATCAGAACCCGAATGTCGTCCAGCAACGCCGTGCGGTCGATTTCGTCCTGGAGCGACTCGACGTCCAGGTCTTCGACGGCACCGGCCATGGCCCGGAAGGCCGCCAGGTGGTGTCGGAGCGATTCGGCATCGAACGCGCCCAGCCGGTCGTCATGATCGGAGGATCCGGCAGCCGTGGCAGCGGCAGGATCCAAGTGCCAGCGAAGATCGAGGTAGCTGCGGCAGAGTGCTTCAGTGGCCGGGGGCATCCGCCACGCTCCCGCCGCGAGCCGCTCCCACTAATCGGTGGCACTCCTCCTCGGTGAGCACGCGGTCGGTTTGCTTGGCCGCGGCGAACAACGCATCGCACATCGCCTCATCACTCGGATCGTATCCGTGATCCTTGAGCCAGACCTTGACGTTGGAGAGTCCGGACACGGGAGAGATTTCGATCCGCTGTTTGAGGCCGAAGATGCCGGCGGGAATTGAGGAATACACCCGGTCGGCCAGCCAGGTATCGCCCTTCTCCAGGGCCTTCATGATGGCGGATGCGTGCACCCCAGTGGCGGTGCGGAACGCGTCCTCGCCGACGACAGGGTAGTTGGCCGGGATGGGCACCCCCGTCGCCTCCGAGGCGGTCCGGCAGTACTCGAGCAGCTTGGATAGATCACCGCCCGCGTCGAGTGCGCCCAGCAGATACAGATTCACGATCAACAGGTCCATCTCGGCATTGCCAACCCGCTCGCCGATGCCGAGGGCGGTGGCATGGATCCGGTCGGCGCCGGCCTCGATGGCGGCCAGGCAGTTGGCGACACCGAGCCCGCGGTCGCGGTGCCCGTGCCAATCGACCTTCACGTCCTCCCCGAGCGGCGCGATGATCTCCTCCCGCGCAAACGCCACGAGATTCCGGACCCCGTTGGGCGTGGCGTGGCCGGTGGTATCGGCCAGGCAAATGCGGCGGGCCCCGCACCGGATGGCCGTCTGGTACAGCGCCTTCAAGGTCTCGGGCTGAGCCCGGGTGGTGTCTTCGGTGACGTACATGACCCGAAGCCCGTGGTCGACCGCGAAGCTCACGGCTTGGTCGGTCGCCTTGAGCATCTTCTCGATGGTCCAGTCTTCGGCGTATTGCCGAATGGCCGATGACCCGATGAACGTGGCGGCCTCGATCGAAAGCCCGATCTCCTCGGAAATGGTGACGATGGGCTCGATGTCGGCCACGACGGTGCGGGCCGCGCAGTTGGGATCGATGGGGAGCTCGGCGTCGACGATCTCGCGGGCGAGCGCCCGGACCTGATCGACGACGCGAGGCCCGGCGCCTGGAAGCCCGATATCCGCGGCCCGGATGCCGAGATCCGCCATGAGATGCAGCAACCTGCGCTTGGCCGGCATGGCGGGATCGATGACCGATGGGCTTTGGAGCCCATCCCGGAGGGTCTCGTCATTCAGGACGAACGAGACGCTTCGATAATCGAACGCCTGGCCGAGGCTGTTCCAGTCGTAGACGAGACCTGTGGTGTCCATGGCTGTACGTTCACCGGCCCGGCGGCCGGCGTCAACCCGCGTGCGTGTCCTCGCCCGCCTCGCCCGCGACCGTCGAGTCCGCCACGACGCTAACGGTCCCACGGACGTTCTGGACCCTGGCGCGGTCCCCTATCAGCGACCCACGGAGCGAGGCCCGCGACACGACGGCACTGCTTCCCACCATCGTGTGGGCGAGAATGCTGTCGCGGATCGTGGCGCCCGTTTCGACGCTCACATTGGGGCCGATGACGCTTCGCTCGATGGTGACGCCGTCCTCGATGTAGACCGGATCGCGGATGGTGACGCCCTGGAACTCACGGCGCCGGGCGGCGCCGTGGGCCAAGAGGATCCCGTTGGTCTCGAGCAGGGTCTCGACCTTGCCACAGTCATACCACCCGCCGACTTCAGCCGTCTTGATCCGCTTGCCCCGCTCGATCATCCACTGGAAGGCGTCGGTCAGATAGTACTCCCCCTTGTTGGGCGCCGCGGCCAGGGTGTGGTCGATTCCCTTCCAGAGACTCTCGACGTCGCGAATGTAGTAGAGCCCAATGTTCGCCAGCTTCGAGATCGGCTTGGAAGGCTTCTCCACGATCCGTGTCATGTACCCGTGGTCGTCCGTCACCACGACCCCAAACCGCTGGTAGTCTTCCACTTCCTTGGCCCAGATGACGCCATCGGCATCGGTCCGCGTAATCAGCGTGAGGTCGGCCTCGAAGACGGTGTCGACGAAGATGATGAGCACCGGCCCCGTCACGTGTGGCCGAGCCAGGTTGACGGCGCCGGCGGTGCCGTCCTGGACCCGTTGCTCCACAAACCGTGCCCGGATGCCGTATCGATCGGCGGCGTAACGCTCGACCTCTTCCCTGAGGTGGCCGGTGATGAAGATCAATTCCGAGATGTCGAGCGGCTCGAGACGATCCATGACCCAGTCCAGCACCGGCCGGCCGGCCACCTTGAGCAGGGGTTTGGGGGTGAGGTAGGTGTGCGGGCGCAACCGGGTCCCCTTCCCGGCCAGGGGAATGATGACCTGCATCAGGGAATCCTGCCGTAACGATCTTCGAGGCGGACCAGATCGTCGAGCTCGGGTGTCGATGCCTCGAGGACATCGCTATCCCGGACCGCCTCGATCTGGTGAATCACCCCTGGAGCGATGTGCACGCTCTCACCGGCTCTGAAGGGGCGCGACTCGAGGCCGTCCTCGGTCTTCGTGCGCAAGATCAGCTCCCCCGAAAGGACGTACATGGTCTCGTCCTTCTCGTTGTGGTATTGGAGGCTCAGGATATGGCCGGCCTTCACGTGGAGGATCTTCCCCACATACCGGTCCGTGCGGGCCCAAATGATTTCATGACCCCAGGGCTTCTCCACCCGAAATGGCAAATCGGCCGTCACATTCCCTTCCCCAGTGGCTTGAGTTGAAACGCCGACGGCAGCGCCACGCAGGTCCTGACGCACACCCCACACCCCACGCACCCCTCCGCTCGGACGACGGGGTGTCCATCTGGGTCCGACCCGAGCGCGGCCTCCCCGATCGGGCACGAATCGATACACACCCTACACGGCGTGCCTTGGTAGGTGATGCACCGCTCGGGCATGAATTCTAGCGTACCCAGCCGGTAGCCGTCCCATCCTGCCTCGGGCACGCTCAACGCCTCGGTGGGGCAGGCCTGGGCACAGGGCATGTCCGGGCAGGCCACGCATGGTTCCCGATACACCTCGAGGTGGGGCGTGCCGGCGGCCAGGCCGCCCTTCGGCCCCACCGCCACGAGGGCCTTGGGGGGGCACACGTCGAGGCAGTCCCCGCAGCGGGTGCAGGCCGCGAGAAACCCCACCTCCGGCAGTGCCCCCGGCGGTCGAAGGTAGCGCTCGGCCACCACACGGCTCTCGGCGCCTTCCAGCAGCCGCTCGACCCATTCCCCCAAGGCGTCCCGCAGAAAGGCTCTGCGATTCCCCGGGGTGAACCCGACCATGGACCTCCGCCCTCCTGGTGGTGAACCGCTCACAGCGCTGGCTCAAAGCTAATGGTCCACCGGAGCGCGAGCCGGCCATCGCCTCCGCCCCCGCCCCCG
>JBFGLJ010000031.1:0-21312 GCA_041576235.1 Gemmatimonadales bacterium
CCTGCCGCCGCGGCGCCGCACGAGCCGCAAAAGCGCACCCCGGGCTCCAGGGCGGTCCCGCAACTCGGACAGGTGATCGGTCTGAGGCTTCCACCACAGTGGGTGCAGAAGTTCCCGGTGGCCTGGGTCCCGCAGGCCGGACAGCCGCTCTCGGTCTTGTCTGTTCCCAACAGATTCCTCCGGTCATCGAGTCACGGGACAGGTGGAATCATAAGCCTCCCCCGCTCGGTTTCGCGAGTCCGCAAATGCTTGGCAGTTGGTCCTCTGGGGCACACCGCTGCTGATCCGCCTGCGTTGTCTCGGGTGATGAGGAGTCACCATCGCGGCGGCTGCGGGGCGTCCACGCCGAGGAATGCAGCACCATGCAATGTGGTATGGGTCAACTTGCTCGGATTCGTATGAAGGAATCCTTAATTGGATAGTAAGCGCTCCCCCTTGTCCTGGACGGCCGGTGAATGCGTTCGGACACTGCGGATTTCGGGGAGCGGGCGACCCCCTCCGATTCCGTTGCGCAATGCCTGGGGTGTGGCCAGTATTACAGCCAACACCGATCGCTACGCGTCTCCTTTTCTCGGGATGTTGTTCGTATGACACAGGACAAGACCAGCGACGGGCGATCAACGTTCAACGAACTCCTGCTCGGCGGGGTCATCCTGCTCATCGTCGTGGCGGTGGCCCTTGGGGTGGGACTGTTCATCCTCCCCGAAGAACACCTCCCTCTCCCCGAACTCCAGCCGTTTGCCAGGGTCGCCGCAGAGAAGGACTTTCCGATCGGTGCCGTTCGCATCCTCAACTGGGGCGATGCCGTCATCCTGGTGGTCCGCCAGGGCGAGACCGAGTATGCCGGCCTCGAGGGCACCTCGCCATCCGATGGCTGCATCCTCGATTGGGACGAGGCCTCCAGGCGGGTGGCGTCGCCGTGCACCTATGTCGTGTACGACCTTCGAGGCAACGTCGTGACCGGCCTCACAACCACCCCGCTCCGGCGCTACCAGGTCTACGTGCGCGATGGCGTCGTCTACGTGAAGGGCTAGTACATGGCCAACCTGGTGCGACAGTGGATAGCCCAGGTCTGGGCCGACGTGAAGGCCAGCACCGACGCCAGCCTCTTAGGCGTCATCCGCTGGCTCGGGCTCCTGTATGGCCCCATCGATCGACGCCTTCCTATCGATCAGGCACTCCGGAAAGCCCTCGGGCACCGGCTCCCGGCCCATGTCGGCTGGCGGCATGCATTGGGCAGCATCACCTACCTGCTCTTCGTCATTCTGGTGGTCACGGGCGTGCTGCTTGCCCTGTACTACCGCCCGTCCGCCCAAGAGGCGTATCCCAGCATTCAGCACATCGTGTCGGAGGTCAGCTTTGGGTGGCTGATCCGGGACGTGCATGTCTGGTCGGCGAGTCTCATTGTGGTGGTGATGCTCGCCCATTTGGTTCGCGTCTTCGTGGACGTGGCCTATAAACCGCCGCGGGAAACCAACTGGTTGATCGGCCTCTTACTGTTGATCGTGGTATTGGCGTTTGGTGCGACAGGATACCTCCTGCCCTGGGACCAGTGGTCCTATTGGACCGTAGTCGAGGTGCTCGATACTACTCAACGGCTGCCCATCCTCGGGCCCACGGTCGCCGCACTCTTGACCGGAGACGTTGTCGTGTCGGGCGCGACGCTGAGCCGCTATTTCGCCATCCACGTGATCATCCTGCCCTGGGTGGCGTTTGCACTCCTTGCCTTTCACTTCGGTTTGCTGCGCCGCCACGGCATCGCCCCACCGAAGCACGACGCAACCGTCTCGACCCCCGGCGTTCGGTTCTTTCCCACCCACCTGCTCCGGAGTTTCATTACCGCGCTCCTGGTTGTGGCCTTTGTCATTTCTGCCGCGGTGCTCTCCCCGCGCTCGATCGGTGAGCCGGCGAACCCGTACCAGGTTCCCGATGCCTTGGTTACGAGCTGGGCCCCCGTTGACGTCGCCCTCGCAGTGACCCGGTACCTCGGCCCCTGGGGCATCGTTGGCTTCGTCGTCTTGGGTGTCGCCCTCGCAATGCTGCCGCTCATCGACCGAAGCCCCGAGCGCGAGTTGCGCAGGCACCCGACCGCGCTGGTCATTGGCGGCCTCTTGGCCCTGAGCGTCCTCGGAGCCTGGATCGCGGGACGCCGGCTCACTACGGTCGCGCCGCGAACCGCGCCGAGCGTCGAGGCCCCCGCCGTGGGCCAGGAGGAGCCGCTTCGGGGTGGAGCGACGCCAGGCCAGGCCACGCCCGATGCCGCTGCGCCAGGGGGGGCACCGTGAGTGTGGTGGGGGTCTTGGCCGTCGTCGGAATGACGGTGGTGTCGAGCGCCGCTCTCAAGCCCGCGTCCGATCGCGCGCTCTCGACGAGTGCACAGGATACGTCCTACGGCTGTGCGACCTGCCACGCCGACAAGCGGCGGAGTATCACGCTCGGGGTCCACTCCGAGCGGGGCATGACCTGCGTCGACTGCCATGGGGGCAACGCCGGCGCGCTGGTAACGGCGGCCGCCCATCGCGGGCGCACGCTCGACGCGGGTGACAAGGTCGCCGTCGCCCGGCTCTGTTCCAGTTGTCATTCCGACCCCGGTCGAATGCGCCAGTATGGGCTGTCGGCCGACCAACTCGCGGAATTCAGGACCAGCCGCCATGGCCAAGCGTTGTATAGCCGGAACTTCGATGCCCCCACCTGTACCGATTGTCACGATGCCCACATGATTCTCCGACCGGAGGATGCCCGGAGCAACGTGTATCCGCCCAACATCTCCGGCACCTGCGCTGTGTGTCACGAAGATGCCGCTATGATGCGGCGCTACGGCCTGCCGACGGGGCAGCTCGCCAAGTACCAGGCCGGTGCCCACGGAAAGGCGGTGTTCCTGGACGCCAACTACGCTGCGCCCACTTGCGTCGGCTGCCATGGATCGCACGCGGCGCTCCCGCCTGCCACCACCGAGATTGCCACGGTCTGCGACCGGTGCCACGTCCTCTTGGGGACCGAATTCGAGTCCGGCCCACACGGCCAGGCGACCCGCGCTGGTACCATGCCGGGATGCCTGGCCTGCCATTCGAATCATGGAACGGAGGCCGTTCCACCCGAGTCAACCGCGGCATTGTGCGCAAACTGCCACGGGGAGGAGAGCCAGGCCGCGTTGGTCGGCGCCGATTTGCAGTCGAAGATCGTGCGTGCGGTGAACGACCTGGCCCAGGCAGAGCAGGCCATTGCCACATTGGGGGTGCACGGCCGCCGCCTGAGCGATGCACGGTTCCGTTACACCACTGCCCTCACCGAGTACAAGCAGATCGCCAAGGTCCAGCATAGCCTCGACCTCGATTTGCTCGACGATTTGACCCGCAAGGTGTCGTCGATCTCCCGGGAACTTCAAGGAACGGCAGAGGTCAGCCGGGAACGGCGCTGGGAGCACCGGCTCCTCCTGATCCCGGTGTGGTTTCTCGCCTTGGCAGGGACAGCGTTGGCGCTCTTTAAGCTGCACGAGCTCAAGCGGGAGCAGCAGCCATGACCCGTCGGGTGTGGAAGATCATCATTCAAGTCGGCATTCTCGGCGTGATTGTGGTAGCCGTTGGCACCATAGGCTTCGTCGAGTACAGCGCCCAACCCAGCTTCTGCACCAAGTGCCACAACATGGTGCCGTACTACGAATCGTGGGCCTCTTCCTCGCACAACATGGTTCCCTGCATTAGCTGCCATTACGCACCCGGCATCAAGGCCGAAGCCATGGGGAAGCTCCAGGCGGCCAATCAGGTCGTGAAATACGTGACGGGGACGTACGGCCTCAAACCCTGGGCCGAGATCGAGGACGCGGCCTGTCTCCGCTCCGGGTGCCACATCACCCGCGAACTCGAGAGTACGGTTGTTTTCAAGGGTATTCGGTTCAACCATTCGGCTCACCTGGGCGAGTTACGCCGGGGCAAGCAGCTGCGCTGCACCAGCTGCCATTCGCAGATCGTGCAGGGCGAGCATCTGACCGTCACCGAGTCCACGTGTTATCTGTGCCATTTCAAGGAGCGCACAGCCAGCGACCCAGTCGGTGGCTGCGTTGGTTGCCACACCGCCCCACCGCGGGTCATCTCGCCCGTCGGATTCGCGGTCGATCATGCCGATTACGTGCGTGATCTCGTGTCCTGCGTGTCGTGCCACAACAACGTGATCGAAGGCTCGGGCAGCGCCGAGCGATCCCGATGTTTCAACTGTCACAACGAGCCGGAGCGGGTGGGACAGTTCGAGAACACCACCCGCATGCATGAGGTTCACATCGCGGAGCACAACGTCGAGTGCGCCCAGTGCCATGTCCCGATTGAGCACCGGGTGGTGTCCCATTCGGGGATGTTCGAGCTGGACTGCGCGTCCTGCCACCAACGAGTCCACGAGGAGCAGCAGAAGCTCTACGCCGGGATCGGGGGACACGGGACCGACGCGATGCCGAGTGCCATGTACCTGGCCAACGTCTCGTGCAAGGGCTGTCATGAGCTATCCATGACCGTCAGGGGCCACGAACAGGTGTCCCTGGCCGGCGAGGCCTCGTGCCTCTCCTGCCATGGCACCCGATACGCGAACATCCTGCCGCGCTGGCAGCAGGAGATCTCGCGAAAGGTCGGGCGGGTGGAACGCGTGGTAAGAGACGCCCGGGCGGCCATCGGTGCGGTCCCCGCCCGGCGGAGGCCACCTGTCGATTCTCTGCTCGGTTTGGCCGCGGAGAACGTCGCATTGGTGCGAACGGGCAAGGGGGCGCACAACATCGCCTTCGCCGACCAGGTCCTGCGGAATGCCGTCGGGTTCGTCGAAGAGGCTGTGCGGGCAGGCCCCCTCTCGTACCGCGTGCCCCAAGTGGATCTCGGCCCGTCGGTCGGCGCCAATGCCTGTCTCCAATGCCACCTGGGCATGGAGCGACGGCAGGTGCCGTTCGATGGAACGTCATTCGATCACGAGAAACATGTGCTGCGTGGTGGCTTCGGGTGCACTGCCTGCCACACGCCGCTCGACGAGCATGGCGGCACACGGATCAGCTCTCGGTCCCAGTGTAACGCCTGCCACCACGCCGCGAGCGCTCCCATCGCGTGCGCCCGCTGTCATGAGGGGCCCGGCGGGGCGCCAGCTGCACCGATGTCCACGGCTACAGGCGGGTTTCCCCACGCGAAGCATGTCGATGCCGGCTTCTCGTGCGCGACGTGCCACAAGCCGCCGTCCATGACAGCGGCGGTTGAGTGCCAAGACTGTCACAAGGCCCATCACCAACCGGCCGCCACGTGCTCCGCGTGCCACGCCGAAGGTGTGAAGGCCAAGCACACTCGGGCCATGGCGCATGAGATGACGTGCAGCCAATGTCATGCGAAGGCCCTACCAGAGCTTGGCAGTTGGAGCCGACAAATCTGTACTACGTGCCATACGAACCGCGTAGACCACAACGCCCCGCTCCCGTGCGAGGGGTGTCACAAGCAGGCACGGGCGGGGCCGACCGTAGGAGCTGCGGCCGCCGGATCGTAGTCGGCTTCACACCTTCTTCACGGGCTGCTCCAGCCCGGGGCCTAGATTGCTCATGTGGGCCGGGACGAGGGCCGGTGGGCCCTCGGTCTCGCTAAACCAGTTCAGCCTGTCGAGGCATGCGAGTGAGTCTCTGAGCACGAGCCTCCGCGAGGCCACGAGTGGGACCGGGCGATGTGCCATCCGCGGGTGGGCGATGGCGGCCGGTCTCGTCGGGGCGCTTGCCAACCCCACCGCGGGCCAGAGCCCTGTGGCCTGCGTCAAGTGCCATGCCAATGCGACCTTCTTGGATGGGCCGAGCGCGGTGCTCTACGTCACCGATTCGATGGTGGCGGAATCCCAGCACCGGGGGCTCGCCTGCGCCTCGTGTCATCCGGGCTTTGACCAAGGGTTTCCCCACCGCGCCCAAGCCACAGCCCGCCCGTGCCAGAGTTGCCACCCGGCTGCGGGGGAGGCGTGGGCCCAATCGACTCACGCGGCGAACGGAACCGGAGATACCCCGACCTGTGTCAGCTGTCACACCGCGCACAGCGTGTACAGCCCCACAGACCGCCGCTCCCCCACGCACCCGCTCAACGTGGCAGAACTCTGCGGCAGCTGCCACGCCGATGAGGACATCGTCGGGACCTATTTCGCCGGCCCGGAACGCGAGCAGGCGCGCGAGGCCGTGGCGCAGTATCATGCCACCGTTCACGGCGCGGCCCTCACCCGCGCTGGCCTCTTGGTGTCGGCAACGTGCAATGATTGCCACCAGGCACACTTGGTGCTTCCGGCGGACTCACCGGCATCGTCGGTTCACCGGGACAACATCGCCGGGACGTGCGGTGGCTGCCATCTCGGGGTGCTGGAAACCTTCGAGGCGTCTGCCCACGGAGCCGCGCTCCGGGCCAAGCTGGCGACCGTGAACCATCGCCAGGCCCCCGTGTGCGTCGATTGCCACACCTCGCATCAACTGGTGCGGGCCGACGACCCCGAGTGGTTTCTCGGGAGTTCGCAGAAGTGCGGGACCTGCCACGAGGAGCTGTGGGAGACCTACCTCGAGACCTATCATGGCAAAGTCACCAACCTAGGGTTTGGGCTCACGGCCAAGTGCAGCGACTGTCACACCCCGCACGACATGCGCCCCGCATCCGATCCAGCCTCGTCCGTGTTCCCAACCAACCTCGTGTCCACCTGCGCAAAATGTCATGAGGGCGCCAACCAGAATTTCATCAAGTTTTACAGCCACGGGGACCATACCCAGCGCACCCGCTACCCGGCGCTCTTCTGGTCGTGGCTCGGTATGACCGTGCTCTTGGGCAGCGTGTTCGTCTTTTTCGGGATTCACACCCTGATGTGGCTCATTCGATTGGGGCTGGATCGGGTGCGGGGGCCCTGGCGGCCGGATGGTGAGGCCGCAACCGACGCGGGGGCGGAGACGACGTGACCCGCGCCCTCAGCGCCTCGCACCGGGGACCGGGCCCCTACCTCCGGCGATTTTCGACGCTGGAGCGCACCCTCCACGCGTTCGTCATCGTGTCGTTCTTCGGCCTCGTGATCACAGGCATTCCGCTTCACTTCTCATCGACACCCTGGGCGCGGGTGCTGGTCCGCGCGATCGGCGGGTTCCAGGTGGCCGGAACCCTGCACCGGTTCTGCGCGATCTTGACCTTCGGGTACTTCTTCGTGCACCTGGGCTCACTGGCGGTACATTTCGTTCGCGCCCCCGACAGGACCAGAATCTTGTGGGGACCCGACTCGATGGTGCCCCAGCCCAAGGACATTCGAGACATCATCGCCATGTTCAAGTGGTTTGTCGGCCGAGGGCCCAAGCCCCGGTTCGACCGCTTCAGTTACATGGAGAAATTCGACTACTGGGCGGTGTTTTGGGGCGTGGCCATCATCGGCGGTTCAGGGCTGTTGCTCTGGTTTCCGGAGTTCTTCTCCCGGTTCCTTCCGGGCTGGGCGTTCAATGTCGCCACCATCGTCCACGGCGACGAGGCCCTGCTGGCCCTGGGGTTCATCTTCACCATCCATTTCTTCAACGTGCACCTCCGCCCGGAGAAGTTTCCTATCGACGTGGTCATCTTCACCGGGAGCGCCACGGCTCAGTACATGGAGGAGGAACACCCGCTCGAACACCAGCGTTGGCTGGCCGAGGGGCGGCTCCAGGAGCTGGAAGTCCCGCCCCCGTCGAAGGTCCTCTACGCGTGGTCCCTGGCACTGGGATTTCTGTCACTGGCGCTCGGCATCGCCCTGATCGTCCTGGTGATTTGGTCCCTTCTCCGATAGGAGAATCGGTGGGATGGGTGGCGGATACCCTCTTAGGCCGGTGGCAACATTCTTGCGACAAGTGTCATGGGGCACTATGTAATGATTGGGCTGCACGTGAGCCCCACATGCGCGGGATCCATAGACAGACGGGGACAGACATGACCTATTCATTTCGCTTCGCCATCGCCGGGGCCGTCCTGGCAGGCGCCGTGCTGGTGATACCGGCCGTCGTGGAGGCCCAGGACACCAAACCGGTCGTCATGAGCCACGAACTGGAGGGCCGCGAGCAATGCGCCATGTGCCACTCCGGGGCCATCCCCGACGTGCCGGCCGCGCCGAAAAGCCATGAGGGACGGGAGGTTGGAACCTGTCTCTGGTGCCACGGGGCCGACGCCGCCATGCAGAGCAAGACGCCCACGGCCATCCCCCACGAACTCGAGGGGCGGGAGGCCTGCGCCATGTGCCACTCGGGTGCCATACCCGATGTCCCGGCCAGCCCGGCGGATCACAAGGACCGTAAAGACGGCCAATGCCAGATGTGCCACAAGGGGACTTAGGACCACACCCTTCGACGGCAGGCTCTCCGCTGAGCCTGCAAGCCTCCTGTGGCGAGGCGTCCGCTGCCTAGGACGCCTCGCCGGCTTTTTTGGACATCGGTCGTGGAAGTATGAAGAAAAACGAAAAAAGGGATGAAGACATCTTGAACGTCCAGAGCGTCTCTTTACGCTCAATCCGCCCCCCGGTAAGTTTACCTAGGTTTTCACGACAGCTTCATGCAGGTACGACCTATCTGGTCGTATATTTGGACCACAGCAAGTACGGTGTTTGTGAAGGGTACCCCACGGGGCGCCGGTCTCTGGGGCCCACCTTAAGACATGGCCTATGGAGGTGCTTGTGAGGACGAGATTCCTTGGTGTGAAGTTGGGTCATCGTCAGAGTGGTGTCGCGCTCGCGCTGGCTTCCGTGGCGGTGGTCGCGGTGCTGACGGGGTGTACCGACACCGAGATCGTTTTCAGGGATCGGGAACTCTTCCAGGATCCCCCTGACGCCACCTTCAACTTCCTCGGCTACTTCGACGCCAGCCAGAAGCTCACGGTGTGCGGCAACTGCCACGTGGGCCAGCAAGCGGGGTGGGAACAGACCGGACATGCAGGCGCCTGGGATGCGCTCCAGGCCAGCGGCAGCGCCCAAGCCTTTTGTGAAGGCTGTCATACCATCAGCGAACGAGGCAACGCCCTCGACGAAGCCGCTGGCTACAACCTGGTGGCGGACGAGCGCTATGAAGATGTCCAGTGCGAGAGCTGCCATGGCTCAGGCTTCGACCACGTCCAGAACCCCGATGCCGTCCAGCCCCTGGCGCCGTTCTCGGTGGGCTCAGGGCTGACAACCGGATGCGGCGACTGCCATTCGGGGGCACACCACCCGTTTGTCGACCAATGGGAGCAATCGCGGCACGGACAGGTCCCGGCCCAGGGCATCAGCTCGAGCACCACTACCAACGACCGCTGCATGCCGTGCCACGAGGGAAACGCGGCCCTCGAGGTCAAGTTCGGCGAGACCGACGAGTACATCGAGAAGAACGACGGTCTGCCGAAGCCCATCGCATGTATTGTCTGCCACGATCCCCACGGATCACCCAACGAGAACAACCTCCGGGCGCCGATCGACGTGGTATCGACCGACAATCTCTGCGTAACCTGCCACGCCAGACGAGGCACTCCGCCTTCCTCCCACGGACCCCATGCGGCCCAGGGACTGCTGGTGCTGGGCGAGAACGTGGGCTACATCCCGGCCGGTTTCATTTACGATACCACCAGGATCGCTTCGTCTCACGGCACAACCGCCAATCCCAAGCTCTGTGCGACGTGCCATGTGAACATCTTCGAAGTCACCGATCCCGCCAGCGGCGATTTCCTGTTTGCGTCGAAGGGTCATCTCTTCGAAGCCGTCACCTGCCTCGATGCCTCAGGCATTCCGGTGCCGGGACCGTGCGCGGACAACGAGCGGGATTTCACGTCGTGTAGCAATGCCGCCTGCCACATCGGTGGCACGGGCGTGGCGCTGCTGGCCTTCCAGACGCTGCGGTCCGACCTCGAGAACCTGCTCGACCAGCTCTGGTTCGACACCGACGACAATCACATCATCGATGCCACCGATGGGGGGTTGTTGCCGCAGGTCGTGGCCCAGGGCGACACCACCCAGATCGACGTGACAGATGATCTGGTCACCGTCGCCGAAGGGGCCCTCTGGAACGCCCAATTGGCCTACACCAGCACCCGGCCCTGGTTCGGGGACGGGGAGGCCTTCGGCATCCACTTCGCGGCCCACAAGGCCAGCGGCGAGGGGGTGCACAACCCGTTCCTGCTGAAGGCGCTGCTCCTGGCGTCCATCAACGAGGTGCGGTCCACCTACGGCTTGCCGGGCATACCCGTCCGTATGGATGCGGTCGGGACGCTCCCACCGGGTGTGCGCCGGATTCGCTAGGAGAACGACGAACGGAATCGCAACGAGCGGGCGGGAGCACTCCCGCCCGCTCGTTGCGTAGGTGAAGCGACACAGGCACTCTACCAGCGCTCCCCTCTGCCGGAGGACCGCGTGGGCACCCGAGTAGCTCCTTCAGCGACGTTGAGCAGTCGGTGGGTGATCGGGACAACGAGCATCGCCGTGGCGCTGTGCGCGGCCTGGACAACGCCCCGGGCCAGCGCCCAGGAATGGCGGGGTCGAGCCTTCACCAGGGTACAGGTCGTCGAACTCCGCCCGCTCAGACTCGACAGCGTCCCGATCGCGACTACCACCGTCGAAAACGGCAGGCGAATGGCCGGCCAACAGCTGGTGACCTGCGCTCCGGCCGCCACGCATTGCTTCTTCTACGCGCCGGACGCCGTGGTCTCGACCGCGCCGGTGACTCAAGACATCGACATCTCGGTGTGGGGATTCGGAGTCCAGGGACTCCGGGTCTACCTCAACTCCCGCTTTCGATTCTCGCTGGCGGACGAGGCCTTTTGGCCCCGGTCCGATGACCATTTCGACCTGATCCGCGGGTACGTGGAGCTCAACCGGCCCCGCTATCGGTTCCGGCTCGGGCGCGACCAGCAGGTGAGTGGGCTCGGGTTCTACGGCTACGACGGCGCCTCGGCCATGGTGCGGTTCCGGCCCGCACGGCTGGAACTCGAGGCCTACGGCGGATGGGGCCTCGCACGCGGTCTGGCCGAGCCGGTCACCTCCGACGCGCTGGCGTCGCTGGAGGAGTTTCAGCCGCGCCACCGCAATTACCTCTTCGGGTTCCGGGCCGCCGCTCGTCCCACGGTGAATTCGTCCGTAGAAGCGATCTACCAAAAGGAGATCCAGACCGACCGCTCGGGCATCGCCTCGGAGCGGGTGGCCCTGGACGCGAGATACGCACCCATCCCGGAGGTCTCCCTCCAAGGCCACGCCGACTACGACCTGGGCACCGGCTGGTGGGGGAAGGCCGGCGCCACCGTCGGCTGGTCGCCCCTCGCCGAGCTCCATGTCGAAGGGAGACTGCTGCGCTACCGGCCGGTGTTCGACTTGCAGACCATCTGGGCGGCCTTCAGCCCGACGCCATACACGGGGTACGGTCTGGCGGTTAGCGTGCGTCCCCGCCCTGACCTTTCGATTCGCGTCGAGGGCGAACGGCGCGACTACGGCGACACCGACGCCGAGGTCCCCTTTCAAGTGACCACGGACCGCACCTGGCGAGCCGGCGCGTCGGCGCGGTGGAGCATCGACCCGCGCTGGGACCTGGAGGGGAGCTACTGGCTCAACTTCACCTTCGGCTCGGCGCTCAGCGCCGGGGAGGCCCGGGTGAGTGTCCGCCCGATGGACGAGTTGAGCCTGGGCGCCCGCTTTTCGGCGTTCCAGCAGCTCGGTGAGTTCCGGGTCGGGGAAGGCCGGGTCTGGAGCCTGGGAGGCGATGTGCGCTACGAGACGGCCCTTGGCACGGTGTGGGGAGCCGTGGACCGGTACCGGCACGATCGCCGAGACCCGGAGTCAGGGTTGCCGGATTGGAACCAGATCAGGGCGTCCTTTGGCCTGGCGTTCTACATTGGGTCGGAACCCGGGAGGCGGCGGTGAATCTTCGACTCGGTATGGTGACGGTAGCAGGTGTGGCCGCTGGCCTCGCCCTGTGGCAGACCAGGCGAGTCCAACCCGAATTCCCCCACGCCAGGCACGAGCGGGTGTTCCCGACCTGCGAGAGCTGCCACACGGTCGAAGCCGATCGCGTGACGATGCCGGCGGCGACCATGTGCACCGTGTGCCACAACGGGAGCATCCAGCCCCAGGTGGAATGGCAGGCGCCCAGCCGGCGGCCCAGCAATCTGCAATTCAATCACGCCCAGGTGGTTGCCGCGAAGCAGGCCAAGCTCGGGATGGCGTTCACGTGCGCCACCTGCCACCAGGTGTCGGGTGGCGGGCGCATGGACATCCAACGGGTCAACGCCAACGGCTGCCTCGGATGCCACGCGGCTGGCAAGGATCACCATGTCGACGCGCCGTGCGCCACATGTCACGTCGCGCTGACCGAGGCGACAGAGTTCACCGCCGCCGAGATTGCTGGCTTCACGAAGCCGGCGGACCACACCGATCAATTCCTGCAAACCCACGGATCGGCGGCCGATGAGAGCAGCACCCGCTGTGCGGTATGCCATGCCCGTGATCTCTGCAGCAGCTGCCACGCCAACGCGGCTGAGATTCCCGCGATCCAGGCGCTCGAGCCGGACCCGCGGGTGGCGGGATGGGCGGCCGAGAACCAAAGCAGTCTGCCGCTCCCGGCGTCCCACCGGGAGGCGGGTTGGTGGGAGAACCACGCGGAGGATGTCGCGACGAGCGCTCGGAGTTGTGCGGCGTGTCACACCCAGACCAGCTGCCGGGCGTGCCACGTCGATCCGGTTCCGGATCCGATCAGGGAACTGTCAGCCGGGCAAGACCCTCGCCCCACACGCCGAGTACCCCCATCCCATACCGCCACCTTTGCGGATGACCATCGGGCCCTGGCGGCCTCGGCCACCAGCCAGTGCTCCGTGTGCCATACGCAGGATCAGTGCACCAGCTGCCATCTGGCGTCGGCGGCGGTTACCCGCCCTGGCGAGGATGTGGGCCAGTACCATCCCGCCAATTTCGTGCAGAGCCACCCGGCGGCCGCGTTCGGCCAGGAAGTCGAATGCGCCTCATGTCACAACCCCGAAGCCTTTTGCCGTGACTGTCACACCGTGCAAGGCCTGGGGAGCAACGGCAGGATCGATACTGGCTTCCATAACCGAAAACCCGCGTGGGTCTTCGGCCACGGGCAAGCGGCGCGACAAGGGCTGGAGACCTGCGCCACCTGCCACGCCCAACGCGACTGCATCCAATGCCACTCGGCCTTGGGCGGACGAAGGGTGAACCCGCACGGTCCCGATTTCGATCCTGAGAAGCTCAGGGAGAAGAGCCCGGTCATGTGCGCGGCGTGTCACCCGAGGTCGATTCTCAACTCGGGGAGTTGACGAGAAGGAGCCCGCGCTAGTCGCGCGCCCAGTGGAGGGCAGCCCGGATGGCGCGCTGCCACTCGCCTTGCAGGAGTTCGCGCGTCTCGGCCTCCAAGGTCGGCTCGAATCGGGTGAAGCGACGGGCTTCGAGAAACGCCTCGACATCTCGCCAAACATCCAGGGCCAGCCCTGCAAGCGCCGCCGCCCCACTGGCCGTCGTCTCGATCACGTCCGGCCGCTCGACCGGCACGCCTAGGACATCGGCCTGAAACTGCATCAGCCAGGAATTGGCCGACGCGCCGCCGTCGACCCGCAGGACCGGGAGCGGGACGCCAGCGGCCTCGGCCATGGCGTGAACCAGGTCGCTACTGCTGAAGGCCATGGACTCGAGCGCGGCGCGAACGAGGTGCGCGGTCGTTGTGCCCCGAGTGAGGCCGGTAATGGTCCCCCGGGCCGCCGGCTCCCAATGCGGTGACCCCAAGCCCACGAAGGCGGGGACGAAGTACACGCCTCCGGTGTCGTCGACGCTCTTGGCCAAGTGCTCCGACTCGGACGCGTGCTCGAGCAGACCGAGTCCGTCGCGCAGCCACTGGATGGCGGCTCCGGCGATGAACACACTGCCCTCGAGGGCGAAGGCGGGCTCCCCCCGAGCGCCGCAGGCCGCCGTGATCAGGAGCCCCTGTGAGGCACTGGGCCGCTCACGCCCGGTGAACATGAGGAGAAAGGCCCCGGTCCCATACGTGTTCTTGGCAAGCCCCGGTGTGACACAGCCCTGCCCGAAGAGCGCGGCTTGTTGGTCGCCGGCGACACCGGCAATGGGCAGAGCCGCACCGAGCACCTCCGGGTCGCTTTCTCCAATCACGCCGCTCGAGGAGACGATCTCGGGGAGCAATTCCTGCGGCACCCCGAAGAGTTCGAGGAGATCGCGGTCCCACGCGCGCGACTCGAGGTTGTAGAGCAGGGTTCGGGAGGCATTGGTATGATCGATCACGTGGTGTCGGCCGCCCGTGAGCTTTGCGATGAGCCAGCTATCGATGGTGCCGGCCGCCAGCTCTCCGCGCTCCGCCCGCGTGCGAAGGGCATCATCCTGAAGCAGCCACGCCAACTTGGTCGCGGAGAAATAGGGATCCAGCAGCAAACCGGTTCGGTCCCGGACCAGCGATTCCATGCCCTGGTCGCGGAGCTGCCGGCAGGTGTCCGCCGTTCGCCGGTCTTGCCACACGATGGCGCGTCCCACAGGCTGGAGCGACCCGCGGTCCCACATGACCACGGTTTCGCGCTGGTTGGTAATGCCGATACCGACCGGCGGGTCACCCGCGGCGGCCATGGCCTCGCGAGCCGCGTCGATGGTGACCCGCACGATCTCCTCAGCATCGTGCTCCACCCATCCCGGCTGGGGGAAGTGCTGGGTAAATTCTCGATACCCTCGACCAAGCACCCGCCCATCCTGATGGAGCACCAGCGCGGTACTGCCGGTGGTCCCTTCGTCGATGGCAAGAATCGATGACATGGTCAGATGACACGAAAGGCGGGTGGCGAGTGCAGGTATCTCATCACGGGAACATTAGCTCTCCATTTCATTCTTCGTAAGCGAGTAGACATGACGTTCTCACACCTCACATTCGAGACCCGCGACGGGATCGCGTTCGTCACCATCAACCGGCCCGACAAGCTCAACGCCTTGAACGATGCCGTGATCGGCGAGTTGCGCCAAGCCGTCGACCGAATCGAGTCCGACGAGGACATCGCCGGGGTCATCATCACCGGAGCGGGGCCCAAGGCCTTCGTGGCCGGAGCCGACATCGAAGAGTTGGCTACCCAGGGCCCACTGACCGGGAAGGCTCGGTCGGTTGCGGGTCAGCAGGTCTTTCGTCGGTTGGAGCAGTGCGGCAAGCCTGTCATCGCCGCCATCAACGGGTTTGCCCTCGGCGGCGGCTGCGAACTGGCCATGGCGTGTCACCTGAGAGTGGCCAGTGAGAAGGCCAAGCTGGGACAACCGGAAGTGAAACTAGGCATCGGCCCGGGGTACGGGGGAACCGTGCGGCTGCCACGCTTGGTGGGCCGGGGCCGCGCGCTCGAGTTGCTGTTGACCGGCGAGATGATCGACGCCCAGGAGGCGCACCGCATCGGGCTCGTCAACCGCGTGGTGCCCCCCGAGGAGGTGCTGGCCGAAGCCGAGCGTTTGCTCAGGTCGATGCTGGCAAACGGCCCGGTCGCGGTGCGGCTCTGCCTCGAGGCGGTCGATCAGGGCCTGGACATGACCCTGGACGAAGCCCAGGTACTCGAGGCCAATCACTTCGGGCTCGTCGCCTCGACCGAGGACATGCGCGAGGGGATGGCAGCCTTTCTGGAGAAGCGGAAGGCGAGATTCCAGGGACGCTGAGCGGTCGGCCCGCGCCCTGGAACCGTCATTCTCGCGTGGCCTAGGTTGCCGGTCCCGGGGGCGGGGGCACGTCCTCCGGACGACGGCGCCCTCCGATGACGATGCCAAGGAGTCCCACGAGCAGGGCCGCGAGCCCGACGACCAGGGTGACCTGGAATATCCATGGGAACCAGCCCCGGAACCCACTCAACAGCGCGCCGACCAAGACCAGACCGGAGAGCGCCACGAGGGCGACCCCAACCAAGAACAGTCGGATCCACTTGAGCCGCCGGGCGTATCGGGCCATCGGAAAGTAGCACTCCGGACAGATGGCCCCCGTGGGCTGGAGCCAGATGAACGACCACCGCTTCTCGCCTTCGGCTGCTGAAGGCGGAGCACCGGCAACGGGACTCGTCGATGGAACAACCTGCTTTCCGCACCCTGGACAGGTGACCGTCGTGAAGGCCGCGCTGATGCGGCCGCTGATTCTGTTCATCCTTCCCTCCCGGTGGGGAGTCAGGACAGGGGCTGCACAGTTACACCGTCGGGTTGGCGGTGTAGCCGAGATAGGTCAACACGATGATATAGACGATCGTGGCGATGATGATCCAGGTGAACAGCCTGTTGGGCTCGCCACGGGCGGCCTTGCGATCGATGAAGGGCACCAGAAAGAGCAACAGGCCAAGCAGACTAAATCCTAGGACTCCCACAATCTCACCCTCGATGCCCAAGATGTGGCTGGGCAGGTACTTCAACGTCTGGAACATGAACATGAAGTACCACTCGGGCTTGATCCCGGCGGGAGCCGGCAGGAACGGGTCGGCCTTGTCGCCCAGCTCGGCCGGGAAGAAGGCGGCGAGGGCGGCCAGGATGGCCAGCGCCGTGAGCCACCCCACCAGATCGCGGAGCAGGAAGTTGGGGAAGAACGGCATCGCCCGCCGCGGATTGGTCGCGCGCTCGATGCCCGGCGGAATGCTCATGCCGTGCTTCTGGACGAGGAACAGATGGAGTCCCAACAGTCCAAACGTGATCCCAGGTAGCACGGCAACGTGGATGGCATAGAAGCGGGTCAGCGTGGCCCCGGTCACGTCTTCCCCGCCCCGGCCCACGCGGAGCAAAAAATCACCGATGAGTGGAACGGCCCCGGTGATCTCGGTTCCGACTCGGGTCGCGAAATAGGCCAGTTCGTTCCACGGCAGGAGATAGCCGGTGAAGCCGAACGCGAGCGCGAGCCCAAACAAGATCACTCCCGACAACCAGGTGACCTCACGCGGTTGCCGATAGGCCCGCATGAGCAGCACGCTGAAGAGGTGCAGGAACAAGGTGAAGATCATGAGGTTGGCCGCCCAGTGGTGGATGGAGCGGACCAGCCAGCCGAACTGCACCTCCGCCATCAAGAACTGGATCGACTCAAAGGCCTCCTCGGCGCTCGGCCGGTAGTAGAACAGCAGCAACACGCCCGTCGCCACCTGCACCACGAACAAGAACAGCGTCATGCCGCCCAGGTAATACCAGACGGTGTGACGGTGGACGGGGACTTGCTTCTTGAGGGCGAGTTGCTTGAGACCCGCGAACCCGATCCGCCGTTCGAGCCACGCACCGGTCTGGCCAAGCCAGCGACGCATGCGGTCCACGTCAGGTGCCCTTGCTCACCACGATTTGATCGCCACGGACGTTGACCGTGTAGGCCTCGAGGGGTGCGGGGGGAGGGCCTTGGAGCACGCGGCCGTTCACGTCGAAATGGCCGTTGTGGCACGCGCACCAGATGTGCCCAATGTCCTTGCGGTATTGGACGATGCAGCCCAAGTGCGTGCACACCGCCGAAAAGGCCCGAAGTTCTCCCGAGGGCAGCCGCACGATGATCCCCGGCCGGCTCCCGAACTTGAAGATCTTGCCTTCGTTCGCCGCCAGGTCGGCGGGCGTGATCGGAAGGGTGACGGTGCCTGCGGTCGATTCACCCGCCGCGGGCGGAACGATGTAGCGGCCCGCCGGGTAGAGAATGGCCAACACCAGCCCGCCGACCCCCGTCGTCAGGAGCCAGGAGGTGAGGGTCCTGCTGGCCAACCACTCGATGAACCGCCGCCGCGGGGTCCCGGGTGCGGGAGGCGGCTTGGGGGCGGGAGGAGGGACGGGTGGTTCGCTCATGCCGACTCCGGAACTAGGATGCGGGGGCCCGGCGCTCGAGTTCTCTGATGCGGAGCACGAGCCCGGCGATCAACGCCAGAATGATCGTGACCGAGATGGTGAGACCCAAGCGGCGGAACCGGAGTTCGCCCATGGCCCGCTCGCCCCGGTCGTGGGCAACGCTCGCGATCTCGAGACCTGGAGTCACCTGTTCCTCAACGGCCTCGACTGTGAAGGCGTGGAGCGAGGCCCTCGCTTGAACCAGGGCGGTCTGGGCGCCACCCAATTCAAAGAGCGCCTCGCTGACCTCGACCCCCGAGTTCTCGGCCTTGTGCAGAATCGAGTCGGCCGCCGCGGACATGTGCTTGAGCGAGTCCAACAACCCCCGCATCACGACGATCTTCTCGCCGCTCTTCGAATCGGCCTTGTGGCACTTGGCGCAAACCGCCCCCTCCTCGAGGCCGAGCAGGTCGTCGCCCGCCAGCTGGATGTCGTGGTTGTTGTGGCAGGCGGCGCAGCCCGGGACGCCAAGCATCGGGAAGAGCCGGGCGTGAAGACTGACGGCAAATTGCTCGGCCATGACCGAATGGCACTGCCCGCATGTGTTGCCGACCCACGATATGCCGGGCGGGGCAGCCCCGTGGTTCCCGTGGCAGTCGTTGCACGTGGGGGCACCCAGGTCATGCTCCTCGGAGAGTTGTAGCCAATGGATGCTCCGCTCGTACTTCTCGCGCTGATCGATGGCCAGTCCGTAGGGCGCCATGATCTCCGCGTTCGCGTGGCACGCAGCGCAGGTCTCCGCCACCTTGAGCGGATGCACGGTCGAGAGCGGATCGGATGGAAGCCGAATCGCGTGAGCCGTGTGACAACTCGTACAGGTCGCAACCAGCGAGTCGTTGACCCCGAGCAGCCGCTGACCGTGGACCGAGGTGGCGTATTCGTCGACTTGATCAACCCGAAGCGACGGGTTGTACTGTTTCATGAACTGGGCGTTCGAATGGCAGCGGCCGCAAAGCTGGGGAATCTGGTTCCGGCCCGGCTTGGCCAAATAGCCCTTGGCCGGATCCATGGCATCGAGGCCGGCAATCGTGGCGTCGCCCCCGTGGCAGGCAATGCAGCCGAATCCCTTGGCGGCATGGATGTCATCCCGAAACGTCTTGACGGGATCGGACAACCGGGAATCCGGGAGGATCTCGTGGCAGGTGACGCATGAGCCCTCTCCAGCCTGCGGGGCTTGTGAGAAGGCACGCGCTGGAAGCCCGAGCGCCGTAGCACCCAGGATGACCAAGACCGCTGCGCGCGGCGCGCTCACTCAGGGGCACCCTGCTCAACGAAGTACGCTGCGAGATCCGCCATCTCTTCCGGAATGAAGGTCGGCCAAATGACCTGCCCCTCCGCCGCTTGCCACATGATGCGCCCGTGATTCCAGAGGGCGGCAATCACGGCGGTCGGGGTGTTGAGGTGCTTCACGTCCGCCAAATCCCCGGCGTCCTTCCCGCCACCGCCTCGTCCCCGAAGCGAATGACAACCCAGACACCCTCGCCCCTGCATGACCCTCCGGCCGGCGCCGGCGTCTCCCAGCCGCTGGAAATACCTGACCGAATAGAGATACGCAACGATGTCGGCCATTTGGCCAACCTCGAGCTGGGGCACCGCCATCCCCTGCCCACGGAACACACGTTGCATGGCCGGGCCCTTGTTCCACAAGCGCACCGCGAATTCGGCCAGGCTGAGCGAACGATTCTGCATGGCCAGATCGGCCGCCTGGGCTCCCCCGCGACCGCGAACGCTGTGGCAGTTCACACATCCTTTTTCGGTGAACCACTTCCGTCCCAGCGTCGCCCGGCCTGGAAGCACGTACATCGGACCTTGGGGCGGGCCCGGGGTCGCCCCGCGCAGGTAGGCAACGAGGTCGGTGAGTTCGGCGGCGGTGAATTGCGGGCGGGGAATGTTGAGCGTGGCCATCGCTTCGGACATGGCGGGGCCGTGGTTCCACAGCGCAGTCGCGACCTCGATGAAGGACCCCATTTGGCCCAGATAATCTAGATTGGGACCGACGACGCCCCCCACGCCCCCGACCTGGTGGCAGCGCACGCATTGCTTGGCCGCGAACAGCGCTCGGCCCTTCTCACGGTCTCCCGGGACATCGAAGTAGTTGATGGATGTGAGAAAGGCGATGAGATCGCCCATCTCCCGAGGGCTCATGTGGGGCGGCTGGATGTTCTGCGCCCGCATCTGGGCCATCATGCCGGGGTAGTGGTTCCAGAAGGCCGAAGCCAAGTCGTAGAAGGACCGGAGTGTCCCGACCTTGCCGAGGTCGGGCCCTATGGTCCCGCCGAGGCCGTTGATGGCGTGGCAGGTCGCGCACCCCTTGGCCCCGAACACCCACGATCCGGCCAGTGCGTTTTGGGCCGGTTGGATGGGAGTCTGGGCTGAAACGGGCCGGTCGGGTGCGAGCACCAGCGCCGAGAGCATGAGCGCCCCAGCCCGCGAAAGCCGCTTCACCATGGTGGGTCCAAACGCATGTTGTGATGTCATTACGCTCACCGGAGTATCCTCTCGATAACATACGGCGTCTCGAGGTCCGCTGGCCGCCGATTCGGCGAGTTCCACACAAATTGCCTGCGACCAGTGAACGGACCGTTAAATCTGCGTGAAGGGGACACCTTCCGCGACTGGCGAACCAGCGGCTGACGCCGGCCTTCACACCTACTTCATGGCGCCTTCACTTTGTGGCTGGTATCCGTTGTAACACAGCCCAAAAGTTGCGGATTCCTTGCCTGGCTCCTCCATCGAGGGAGACACTTCAGCAACTGGACAACGAGGGACGCATGCGACTCTCACACCCCGGGGGCACCGCGCTCACCGCGATGGGGGCATTGGCCCTTGCGTGGGCGTGCTCAGACCATAGGGTGCCCCTCGGCCCACCTGGATCGGCCGCGCTCGAAGCCCGAGCCGGCTTCGTCCTGCCGCCAGGACGAACGATGGCCCCCGTGCGGGCAGCCCTGGGGCAAGGGACCACCTTATTTGTCTCAGACTTCCGCAACGGCGTCATTTATCAAATGGCCTTCCCCGGTAGCCGCGTCAAGGTTGCCCAGACCATCCCGGTGCCGGGTGGACCGCTCGGCATCGCCTGGGCCAAGAACACGCTCTTCGTGGGCCTCGCCGAGGCCGGACGCGTCGATGCCTACCGTTCCCCCGGGCAAGCGCGCTACACCGTCGCCGCGAGGCGCTGGCTCTTCAGCCTGGGTGGATCCGGGACGTTTACGGAACCGACCGATATTGCAGTCGATACCCTGCAGTCGCTGATCTTCGTGCTCGATGCCCAACAGCGAGCCGTCAAGGTCTTCGATCTCGCCGACGGGACACCCCGCTTCACCATTTCGGGCCCGGGATTGGGCGCCGAGCAACTGCAGAACCCGACCGCACTGGCGGTCGATCCGGTAGGGCAGGAGATCGTGGTTAGCGATTATGGAGAACCGACCGAGCCCAGCACACAGCCGGCGCTCAAGGTGTTCGATTATCAGGGCGTCCTGCTCACGACCATCTCCGGCAAGCAAGGCATGATGGGCCAGCGATTCTCCCGTC
>JBFGLJ010000032.1:0-20455 GCA_041576235.1 Gemmatimonadales bacterium
CCGAGAGGCCGGCGCGCGAGTCTTCTGGCGGGGGACGGTCAGGACCGGATTCGTCGCAGCCCCTCTTTGGCTTCGGTGTAATCCGGGAAGATCTGGAGGGCTCGTTCATAGAACTCGACGGCCTTGGCCGCATTGCCGCGGTCATGGTAGAGCAACGCCCGGCTGTAGTAGGTCAGCGCCTCGGTGGGCACGGCCCGCGACGACACACTGACGGGCAGCGCCGGGAGATTGGTGTTCTTCATGATGTCGTTGGCCAGCCTCTGCACCATCTCGAAGAGCTGCTGCCGGTCGTTGGGGCCGGCCTTCACGACGTTGAGAATCTCTCCGGTCTCGACGTCGACGATCCGGGCATCGAGCCTGAAGTTCCCGTAGTAGTCCAGGAAAGTTCCCATGATCATGTAGCGGGCGCCGACGAGCTTGCCGATCTTCGCCGCCGTCGCCGCGTCGACACGACCCGCTTCGGCCAGACTCTGCTCGTCGAGCAATCGCTGGGTTTCGCTGCGCTCCACCAGTCGGGCTCCCGGGTTGCGACTGAGCTCGCTGATCAACATCGCGGGAATGCCGCGTTGGAGCGCTTCGAAATCCTCCTTGTCCTGTCCGTACGACCCGCCGTTGGCGAACGCGAGCACGGCGATGCCGGGCCGCGAGTCCTGCGCGTGTCCCAGCGGCGCCAGCAGCGCCATGGCACAGACCAGCGAGCCGAGGTCACGCCATCTCATATCGATCACTCCTTACAGAGAGTCACCGTCAAACCTTCAATTGCACCATCAACCCGAAGCGTCGTCCCGTGTTCCCGCGCGGCATCGCGCGCATCGGCGACCATTCGATCGATCACCTCATCGCTGTTGGCCGGTTCGTGATGGAACAGCAAGAGACGCGGTATCCGGCACTCGGCAGCCAAGGCAACGGCTTGTCGCGGGGTCGAATGCCCCCATCCGAGACGCTCCATGATGGCCTCCTCGGAGTACATCCCATCGTGGATGAGGATGTCGACGCCGCTCAGAAATCTAACGAGTTGCTCTCGCCAATCCGGCGCGACCTCATAGTCTCCTCCCGGCCCCAACTCGTTGTCGGTGATATAGGCCAGGGTGGGACCGCCCCGTGTTGGCCGCAGCTTGTAGCCCAGGGTCACGCCCTGATGCCGGAGCCGAAAGGCCTCCACCGCATACGCGCCGACCTCGAAGGAGCCCTCGGAGATTTCCGTGACCCCAATCTCAGCGGCCAGGTGGTCCATGGGGACCGGGAACACCACCGGGGACATCTGTTGGTCCAGGATCTCGCGGAGGGGCACCTGGCCCTGCCGCGCGCCATAGACCTCGACGCGGCTGTTGGCGGCATGCAGTGGTTCGAAGAACGGGAGGCCCTGAATATGGTCCCAATGGGTATGGGAGAGCAGGATGTCTGCTTGGATTGGGGCCCGGGTGGAGTGGCTGAGATGCCGGCCCAGCGCCCGGATCCCACTCCCGGCATCGAGGACCACCACCTGGTCCTGCCCGTTGGTGAGCGCGACGCACGAGGTGTTGCCCCCGTATCGGGTCGTCGCCGGGCCGGGGGTCGGAATCGATCCCCGGGTGCCCCAAAAGGTGATCGTCTGCGTCACGGCTGCCCTGCCATCATGGACGAAATATTCCCTCCCGGGGGCGGAGAAGCCGCAGCAGCGGTCACGACCCGGCCGTGACTCGGGTCACGAGCGGCGTGCCGCGACGGCGAGTGCTGCACGGTCCTTCAGGATGATCTCCTTCCGGCTTACCTCAATCACGCCTCGCTGAACCAGGGCCCGCATCGTGCGGGACACCGTCTCACGGCTCGATCCAATCATCTGGGCGATGGTGTGGTGGGTCAGTTTCCGGGTGATATGATCCCCGCCTTCTTCCTTGGCGAGCTGGAGCAGGAGATTGGCGACTCGGCCGTTCACATCCAGGAGCACCAGGCTCCCGATCTTCTCATCGGCGCTCCGCAGCCGGTGCGAGAGTTCTTTCAAGAGGGAGATGGCCACTTCCGGGGTGGACCGGAGCTGGGCCTGGAAATCCTCGCGTCGGAGCACCAGCAAGGTCGACGGCTCCATCGCAATCACGTGGGCGGAGCGAGGCTCGTCGTCGAGCAGGGCCATCTCGCCGAAGAAGTTGCCTTCCTGCAGCACCGACAGGATGACCTCTCGTCCGTCCTCGCCGATGAGCACCACTTTGACCTGCCCCGAGGCGACCAGGTACATGGCGTCGCCCCGGTCTTCCTCGAAGACGATGACGCTCCCCTTGGGATACGTGCGCTCCCGGGTGAGGCTCGCGAACGCGGTGAGCGTCTCGGGCGGAATGTCACGAAACAACGGGACCTTCTTGAGCACGTCGAGGGGTGAGATGTGCACGTGCACCTCGGTCGAAGTGGAACGATGCCTGCCCGGTGGCAAGGTTAGCGGGCTGCCCCTGGACCTGTCAATTGAACCCCTTCCAAAAGGGTCCGAACTCTCATAGATTTCCGCGTTTACGGCGGGTCGCGCCCGCTCCAGGGCAGACGTTCGAATCAGCGAGGAGTTGAGACGTGAAGGCCAATCTGCACCCCGTATATCGCAAAGTCACGGCGGTCTGCGCCTGTGGCAACCAATTCGAGACCCGCTCCACACTCGACAACATCCACGTCGAGGTGTGCTCCCATTGTCATCCGTATTTCACCGGCAAGCAGCGGCTGGTCGATACCGCGGGCCGCGTCGACCGCTTCCGCCGGAAATACAAGGGCGTCACGGGGGCGGACCGGGCGCAGGACTGATCCATGGATCCGCGACTCCGCCAGGCACTCGACCGGGCGGAGGCAATCGCGCGCGAGCTCGCCGACCCAACCACCGTCCGGGATCCCGCCCGGCTCAAGGCTCTGGGGCGTGAGCACACCCGTCTCGCTCCCGTCGTCGCCGCGGCGGCGAAGTGCGACCGGCTCAGAGACGAACTCTCCCAAGCCCGGGAACTGCTCGACGCAGCCGATCCCGAGCTGGGCGCCCTCGCCCACAGTGAGGCGGAGCGCCTCGCTGAAGAGCTCACCGCGGTCGAGGCTGAACTCCGCGACTTGCTGATCCCGCGGGATCCCCACGACGCTCGGGACGCCATCGTCGAGATCCGGGCGGGGACCGGAGGGGATGAAGCCGCCCTCTTCGCCGCCGATCTGCACCGCATGTATGCCCGCTTCTGCGAGCGCCGCGGGCTCACCGTCGAGCCGATCTCCTCGAGCGAGGGAGGAGCGGGAGGCTTCAAGGAAGTCATCTTCGGGGCCCGCGGTGCCGGCGCGTACGGCCTGCTGCGCCGGGAGGCCGGCGTTCACCGGGTCCAGCGCGTGCCCAGGACCGAGACCCAGGGCCGGATCCATACCTCCGCCGCCACCGTCGCCGTGTTGCCGGAAGCCGAGGAGGTCGACATCGACATCGAGGCCCAGGACCTCAAGATCGACGTCTACCGATCCTCCGGGCCTGGCGGGCAGAGCGTCAACACGACCGACAGCGCGGTCCGGATCACCCACCTCCCAACCGGGGTCGTCGTCACCCAGCAGGATCAGAAGAGCCAACTCCAGAACAAGCTCAAGGCCATGGAGGTGCTCCGGGCCCGGCTGCTCGACCGGATGATCGCCGAGCAGGAGAGCGCCCGAGCGCGCGAGCGGCGAACCATGGTCGGGACCGGTGACCGGTCGGCCAAGATTCGCACCTACAACTACCCGCAGAGCCGGGTGACCGACCACCGGATCACCCTCTCGGTGCACAATCTCCCCGAGGTCATGGATGGCGATCTCGATGCCATCGTCGACGCCCTGGGGCAGGCCAGCCAGGAGGAGCTGATCGATGCCTGAGGTGGCCACGCCGATCGGCGAGTCGCTCCGCCGCGCGCGCAGGAGGCTGGCCGAGGCCGGTATCGCGGGCCCCGAGCGTGAAGCTCGCTGGATCGCCGAGGCGATATGGAACGTCCGCAGTGTCCAGCTGCTGCTGCAGGACGTTCCTCAGGACGAGGATGCCCGGGCTCGCTACAGTGCGGCCATCGAGCGCCGTGCCGCCGGCGAGCCGCTGGCCTACGTGACGGGCCGGGCCCCCTTTCGCCACCTGGTCCTGACGAGTGATCGCCGAGCCCTCATTCCGCGGCCCGAAACCGAGGGCCTGGTGGACCTCGCCCTCGAACGGTGTCCTCTGGGCCGTGCCCTCGATATCGGAACCGGGACCGGAGCCATCGGCCTCAGCCTGGCGAAGGAGGGACGCTACCACCAGGTCGTCGCCACCGAGCGGAGCCCGCACGCGATGGCGCTGGCTCGAGAGAACCGGGCCCAGACCGACCTTCCGCTGACCCTGGTGCGAGCCGATGTGGCGGCCCCATTTGCCGATGAGAGCTTCGATATCGTGGTATCCAATCCGCCATACCTGACCACCAGAGAGTATGATGCACTGGATCCGGGGGTGAGGGGGTGGGAGCCGGTCGGGGCCCTCGAGGCCGGCGGCGACGGCATGGCGGTGATGACCCCGCTCCTCTACCACGGGAGCAGAGTCCTCCGATCCGGTGGTTGGCTGGTGGTCGAAGTCGACAGTACCCGGGCCTCGCTGTGCGCCGAGCGGGCGGCAGCCTGTGGATTCTCCGATGTGACCGTGGGCAACGATCTCTTTCAACGCGCGCGCTATCTCATGGCTCGCAGGAGTTAACGGCACGTGATTTGGGAAAAGGCGCAGGAACTCGGACGATTGATCGGGCAGTCTCCGGAATATCAGGCGATGCGGCGGGCGGAAGCCGGCCTCCGGGAGGACAAGGAAACCGTCGAGAAGTTGGAGTCGATCAAGGCCCTCGCGGCCAAGGTCGACCAAGCGGTCGCCGGCGGCCACATGCCCGATCAGGAGACGACCCAGGCGTACGAACAGGCGGTTCGCGACCTCGAAATGAGCGGGTCGGGCCAGGCCTACGTCGTCGCCCGCTCCAATTTCGAGAAGCTGATGCTCAAGGTGAACGAGCAGATCAGTAAAGGGATGGAGACCGGGGCGACGAGTAAGATCATCACCCTCGGATGAATCGCCCCGGCTTTTTTATCGTAGTGGAAGGACCGGAGGGATCCGGGAAGTCCACCTTGGTCGCCCGCCTCACAGCGTGGATGGAGGCTGCCGGGCTCGATCCACTGCCGGTTCGAGAGCCCGGCGGGACGCCGGTGGCGGAAGGGGCCCGGCACCTGCTGCTGGATCCGGAGTACGAGGTCGCCCCGCTGGCGGAGCTGTTCCTCTACCTGGCGGCCAGGGCCGACCTGGTCCACCGGGTCATTGCGCCGGCGCTCGAGGCCGGCCGGCTGGTGATCGCCGATCGGTTCGATCTGTCGACAGAGATCTACCAGGGGGTGGCCCGGGGCCTCGACCGAGCTATGGTATCGGCCGCAAATCGAGCCGCGACCGGCGGCCTTCGGCCCGATCTGACCCTGGTGACCGACCTGCCGGAAGGCGTCGGGCTGGCTCGGCAGCAGCAAGGCCGGCAGCGGCTGGATCGACTGGATTTGGAAGATCGCGCCTTTCACCAGCGGGTGATCCGGGCCTATCTAGCGGTACAGGGGCCAGGGGTGCGACATTTGGATGGGACGCTCCCCCCGGACGCGCTCTTCGAAGCGGCCCGGGAGGTCGTGATCGGCGAACGGCCGGACCTGTTCGCAGCCCAGGACGCCTGAACGAGGTCGGGGCCCCCCCCCGTGGCGGGGCTCGTCCCGGCGGCTCAGGTCCGCCGCGTGTGATGGAGGACGTGCATGAGACATCGTTGGGGTATCATCGTGCTGGTGGCCACCGTGTCGTTCCTGACCGGAGGCTGGCTGCTGCAACAGGGCGTGGCCAACGACGGGAACGTGTACCGGCAAGCCCGGTTGTTCGACGATGTCCTCCACCATGTCCACAACTACTTCGTCGATTCCATTGGGGAGTCCGAACTCTATGAGCGGGCCACCCGCGGCCTCCTCGATCAGCTCGAGGACCCGTACTCGGTTCTGCTCACCGGGGACGACTACGAACGCCTGACCGAACAGACCACCGGGAACTATGGCGGACTCGGGATCCAGATCGACGTCCGCAACGGGTGGATTACCGTGGTCGCGCCGCTCCCGGACACCCCAGCGGAGAGGGCCGGGATCGCCAGTGGCGACCAGATCATCGAAGTAGATGGGGAGCCGACTCAGGGATGGAACAGCGAGCGGGCCGTCAGCGTCTTGCGAGGAGAAAAGGGCAGCCCGGTCTCGATTCGGATTCGTCGGCCGGGGGTAGAGACGCTGCTCGACTTCACGGTGACCCGCGCCGAAATCCACATCCGGTCCGTGCCAGCCGGCATGCTCTTCGATGATCGTATTGGGTACGTCGCCCTGAGAGCGGTGAGCGAGACCTCGGCGGATGAGCTGAAGGTCGAGGTCGACCAACTCCTGGAGCAGGGCATGAACTCGCTGGTCCTCGACCTCCGCGGCAATCCCGGCGGCCTGCTCGATCAAGGGGTCAAGGTCTCGGATTTGTTCCTGGATCCCGGCCAGGAGGTGGTTGCCACCCGGGGACGCGCGCGAGGGGCCACTCGGCGCTATCCCAGCGGGTCGACCCAGGCCTGGCCCGGGCTGCCCATCGTGGTACTCGTCGATGCGTACAGCGCTAGCGCCTCGGAGATCATCGCCGGCGCCCTCCAGGACCATGACCGCGCGCTGGTCGTGGGCATGCCCACGTTCGGGAAGGGATTGGTCCAGACCTTGTTCCGGCTCGACGACGCCACGGCCCTCAAGATCACGACCGCCCGTTGGTACACCCCGAGTGGACGGACCATCCAGCGCGACGCCAGGGACCAGGAGGATCAGCTCCTCATCGCCGAGGCCGGAGGCGGGGGCGCACGTGCCGGCGGTGAACCCGGTCATCCACGCGCCACGGGCGCCGACTCGGTCGCCCCGGTCTACCGGACGGCCAGCGGTCGCCCCCTCCGTGGCGGCGGCGGGATCGTTCCGGATGTCCTCGTCCGACCCGATTCCTTGTCGGACGCCGAGCAGGCGTTCTTCAATCAGATTGGCGGCAACCTTCCGGCCTACCGAGACGCCCTGACCAGCATCGCTCTCGAAACCAAGAACACCGGGGCAGTGCTCCCGCTCGATTTCGAGGTGACCCCCGTCTTGAGAGACAGGTTGCGTCGGCGCCTTGCCGACCGTGGTGTGGCGATTGCGGACCCGGTGTTTCGAGCCGCTCGCGAGATCATCGACCAGCAGCTCGGCTATGAGATTGCCCGGTATGTCCATGGGCGCCCGGCTGAAATCCGACGCCGTGCCGGCCAAGACCGACAGTTGCAGCGGGCTCTTCATCTGCTCGAGGGGGCACCCTCGCCCCAAGAACTCCTCGCGATAGGGGAGCGGGAAGCGTCGGCAGGCGCCAACCAACCCTAAGCGCGCCGATCGGATCTCCCCATCGAATCCGCGAACCAGGCGGGGGAGCGGGGAGACGATCTCACCCCCGGGCCGTTGTCGTTCCGGTGGAACAGTGACGAAGACACAGGTCGCCATTATCGGTGCCGGGCGAATGGGCCAGGGGCTCGGCTATGCGCTGGACCGTGCGGGATACCCGCTCGTCCTCCTCAGCCGTTCTCTGCGCCGCCTCACGCCGCCCCTGCCTCTCGACGTCGAGCACTGGCCGGATCGGCTCCGTGAGGCCTCGGTCGTGCTCATTGCGACGCCGGATGATGCCATTGCGACGGTAGCGTCCCGGTTGGCTGGGGATGGGGTCATTGGCCCGGAACATGCCGTTTTCCATGTGTCGGGACGACATGACAAGCATGCCATAGGCGCGCTTGCGTCGTCGGGGGCGGCCCTCGGATCGTTCCATCCGCTGCAAGCGATCGCCGACCCCGTCACCGCGCCTGAACGTCTCGCGGGTGCCTTTGCTGGTGTCGAGGGCGACACCCGCGCTGTGACCGTGGGCACACAATTGGCGATCGATCTTGGGATGACCCCGGTCGAGATTCCGCCCGGCGCCAAAATCGCTTACCATGCCGGCGCCACGATTGTGGCGACATACACGGTGGCCCTTATGGCGTTGGCGACACAGGTCATCGAGCGGGCGGGGATTGCCCCGGAAATGGCGGCTCAACTCTATGTCCCGCTCCTACGAGGCGTCGGCGCGAACCTTGCAATCCCAAATCCGGTAGATGCGCTCACGGGTCCGATCAAGCGGGGTGACAGCGAAACGGTTCTCGCCCACCTCGGGACCTTGACGACCGATGAACAGTCGGTCTATCGGATGATGGGTCGGATCGCGGTCAGGTTAGCGCGCGACGGGGGACTCGGTGAGGCGGCGGTGCAGGCGTTGGAGCAGGCACTCGCCGACCCGCAAGACAAACATGACTAGGACCACACGGAGCCCACGGCGTGTTTGCAGGCGTTTTAGTGAGGGAGGGTAGTGGTTTGAGGTGTTCGGACACGCACGTTCCGGACTGGAGTACACGAGATGCAACGCAAGTGGCCCACCATCGGGATCCTCGTTGGGATCCTCGTCGGCACGGGCGCCTGGCTTCTGCAGAGCGGGGCGGCCAGCGACGGGCGCGCGCATCAGCAAGCCCGGTTGCTGGAGAGTGTCGTGGAGTTGGTGGCGGGTTACTACGTCGATTCGATAGCCGAAGCCGACTTGTACCAACGCGCCGCCCGGGGCGTTGTCGAGAAACTCAACGATCCGTATAGCGTCCTCCTGATCGGCCAGGAGTTCCAGCGCGCCCACGAACGGTCGACCGGAAACTACGGCGGGATCGGCGCTCGCGTCGATGCGCGGGCCGGTGCGATCACCGTTGTGGCACCGCTTCCCAACTCTCCAGCCGAGCGCGCCGGGCTCCAAATCGGCGATCAGATCGTCGCCATCGACGGGCGCGACACCCACACATGGAGCCTCCAGCGTGCGGCCGATGGCCTACGCGGACCGCTTGGGTCCTCCGTCGTCCTGCGCGTGAGGCGCGTCGGCATCGATTCCACACTCACCTATACCCTGACCCGCGACCGCATTCATCGGCGAGGCGTCAAGGACGGGATCTTCCTCGATCGTGGGGTTGGGTATGTCTCCTATGACTTCGTGAGCGAAGGGTCGGCCCGCGAACTGGGGTTGGAGCTGGCTGGCCTGCGTGCGCTCGGCATGCACAGCGTCGTGCTGGATCTCCGGGGCAACCCTGGCGGGATGCGAGACGAAGCGGTGGCCGCCGCCGACCTGTTCCTCGATCCCGGCGATACGCTCCTCGTGACCGCGGGCCGGACGGAAACCGACAGCCGGAACTTCGTGGACCAGTTTCCCCAGCCCTGGCCCGAGCTCAGGGTGGTGGTCGTCGTGGATCGGCAAGCGGCCAGCGCCGCCGAGATTCTGGCCGGCGCCATTCAGGATCACGATCGCGGTCTGATTGTGGGCCAGCCCACCTTCGGCAAGGGTCTGGTCCAAACCCAATTCCGCCTCGGCGACGACGTCGCGCTTCGCATCACCACGGCACGGTGGTTCACCCCGAGTGGGCGCTCGATCCAGCGCACAGAAGGCGTTCACCTCTCGCGGTCGGCCGGTGCGCAGCAGGACCCGGGATCCTACCAGAGCGCCGGAGGCCGGCGGCTGCGTGGCGGCGGCGGGATCATTCCGGATGTCGCCCTTCCGACCGACTCGGTCGACACCGATGAGCGCGCTCTGGCCCAGGCCCTGACCCCGCACCTCGCAGCCTTTCGCGACGTGGTCACCAGGTTCGCCCTCGATCTCAAGAAGGATGGATTCGTCGAGGCCGAAGACTTCACGGTGACCCCGGCGATGCGGCGTGAAGTGCTAAACCGACTCGCGGACCGGGCCGTGGAGATCGATCCAACCCTGGTCGAGGCTGGCGGGACGCTCGTGGACCGGCAGGTGGGCTATGAGGTGGCCCGGTATGTCTTTGGGCCAACCGCCGAATTGCGACGCCGCGCCAAGGACGACGAGGATCTCCAGCACGCCCTCCGGCTCCTTCGCGAGCATGAGACCACCGAGAGCCTCCTGGGGCTCGGGCCGGCGCCGGTGGTTCGCGCCGCCAATCCCATGTAAATCAGCTCCACCAACCGTCTTTCTACTGATCGACGATCCGGACTCCGCGGGGCACGGCGAACGTGAACATCCCGTTCGGAACGGGGCGGTCGAGACGCGGGGAATGAAGGGTGAGGGTCCGGTGGGTGCCATTGCGTTCCGCGAGCTCGACCCGGCGGGGCAGTGCCGTCGTGCGGTCCAACCAGACGACGGCGGTGGTGAACGGCAGGGTCGTATCGATCGGCGTGAGCTGGATCACGTCCACCGGCTTGCCGTCGACGGCGTCCTGCCGGAGGAAGAGCGCCTCGTACCTGGCACGTGGCTCATCCAAGATCCAACTCATCACGTTCACGCCGTACCTGGGGGTGCGCGCCAGCGACATCCTCAGGACTTGTCTCGGGGCGGTGCTCGGCGTGTAGATCCACAGCGACGAGCCGTCCGCGACGATGGCCTCGTCGGGAGGATCGCGGAACCGCATGGACAATCGCGACTCGCCCGCTTGCCACAATTCGCCCGAGCTTTCGAACCGCCCGATCATTTCGCTGTGAATGACTTGGGTGAAAGTCGCCGTTAGCGATGTCGAAGCGCGATAGGTGGCCGCGGCCCGCTCCAGCAGCGGCCACGGCGAATGGTGAGCGGGTGCGTTCGTGGCCTGCGCGCTGGCCGGCAGGACGACCCCAGTGAGCAGGGCGCACACCAACCGGAGCGTCATGAGCGCACCGTCGCCGGTTCGGCGATGGAACGGCCGATGGCATCTGCGATGGCTCGACATTCTTGCATGAGAGCCGTGAATTGGCGGGGGTGCAGGCTCTGCGCCCCGTCCGAAAGCGCATAGTCCGGACTTGGATGCACCTCGATGAGCAACCCGTCCGCACCCGCGGCCACGGCGGCGCGGGCCATGGCGGGAACCATGCTCCGCCGGCCGATGCCGTGGCTGGGATCGGCCACAATTGGCAGGTGCGACAGCTCACGCACCACCGGGATGGTGGTCAGGTCGAACACGTTGGTCGCCGCGCCGAACCCGCGGATGCCCCGTTCACACAGGATGACATCCGGATTGCCTTCGGCCACGACGTACTCCGCCGACAAGAGCAGTTCTTCGACCGTGGCGGCCAGCCCCCGCTTAAGGAGGACCGGCTTCTTGGCCCGGCCCGCCCGCTTGAGCAGGGGGTAGTTCTGCATGTTCCTGGCGCCGATTTGAATCATGTCGGCCACCTCGGCCACTTCGTCCACGGCGTGGGGATCCATGGCCTCGGTCACGATTCGTAGGCCGGTTTCTGCCCGGGCCTTGGCCAACAGTGCCAGGGCCGGCCTCCCGAGACCCTGGAACGAATAGGGCGATGTGCGGGGCTTGTAGGCCCCGCCGCGGAGCACGGTGGCCCCGGCCTCGCGGACCGCATGCGCCACCGAGACGATTTGCCGTTCGCTCTCGACGGAGCATGGGCCCGCCATGACCACCACCCGACGGCCCCCGATCGTGGTCCCGTCCTCGAGGCGGATGATGGTCGGGTCGGGGTGCCACTCCCGTGAAACCTCGCGATACGGTCGGGTGACGTAGATGACGTCTTGGACGCCGCTCAGCGCGGCGAATCGGGACCCGTCGAGGCGGCCGTCATTGCCCACGACCCCGATGGCGGTCCGCTGATGCCCCGGCAGCGGCCGGGCGGCACATCCCATCTCTTGAACGAGCGCCACGACGCGCTGGACGTCTTCTTCGGTGGCATTGTGTCGCATGACGACCAGCATGTCCTCGCCTCGGTTCTCAGTCAGGGAAGCGGACAGCGCCGGGCCTGTGCCCCCGGGAGGCCCGCGGCGGCGGTCTGTTCCTCGGAAGCCTACCACCGTTCATGCGCCCGGGAAAGAGGCGGAGGGGGGCCATCGCGCCGCGGACTATGACCCAGCACCCGCCAACTGGCGTTCGCCGAGCCGGACACCAACCACGGTCGACACACCGGGCTCTTGCATGGTGACGCCGTACACCGCGTCCGCGGCCTGCATGGTGCGCGGGTTGTGCGTGATGACGATGAATTGGGTGTCTTGCTTGAATTCGTCGAGGAGCCGAGTGAAACGGCCCACATTGGCGTCGTCGAGTGGGGCGTCGACCTCGTCCATGAGGCAGAAGGGGCTCGGCTTGGTCAAGTAGATACTGAAGAGCAGCGAGACGGCCACGAGCGTCCGCTCGCCCGAGGAAAGCAGGTGAATGCGCTGGGTACGCTTGCCTCGAGGCGCCGCGTGGATCTCGATTTCGCTTTCGAGTGGATCGTCGGGGTCGGCAAGCCTGAGACTGCACTCCCCACCACCAAAAAGGGTTTGAAACACCGCGGAGAAGTTCTCCTGAACCGCCGCGAAGGTCTCCATGAGCATGGCGCGGGCGGTGGTGTCGATCTCTCGAATTGCCTGCAGCAGCGACCGCCGCGCCGCGACGAGATCATCACGCTGGGACTGCAGGAACTCCAGGCGCTTCACCTCCTCCGCATGCTCCTCAACGGCCAGCGGATTCACCGGGCCGGTCTTTTCCAGCGCGTCGCGGATCCGGGTCGACTCGGCCTCCAGCGTCCCCAGATCCAACTCCAGCAATTCCGATTCGGCCGTGAGGAGGTCGAGGGGGCGTTTCCATTCCATCTCGATCCGCTCGGTGATTCGCCGCCGTTCGGCGGCCAGTTCCGTGACGCGTAGCTCGAGCTGGTGAAACTCATCGCTCAACGCTTCCACCCGCTCTCGCGTGGTGGCGACTCCCTTTTCCGCCGCCTGGAGGGCGTGATCGGCCTCGGCAAACGCGGTCTCGCCGTCCGCCGCTGCCGCCTCCAGCTCCAAGAGCGCAATGCGGGCCTCTGCCCGCTGGTCCTGCCACTCCCCTTGCTGACGACGCGTGCGGTTGGTCTCGTCGGCGATCGTGGCGAGTTCCTCGGCGATGGTCGTTGCAGATTGGGCGGCGTCCGTCCCTACCTGGGTCGAACGATCCACGGCGTCCTGCGACGCGCGGCGCCGAGCGTCGACGTGCGCCATCTGGACTTGCCAATGGACACGATCTTCGCGGGCCGCTTCGAGTTCGGTCTCGAGTTCTGCTAGCCGGACCCGCGCCGTGCCGAGCTCCTCCTCTTCTCGTGCCTTGGCAATCTCGCCGCTCGTCAGCGCGTCATCGACTTCGAGCAGCCGCCTCTCTGCGTGCTGGAGTCGCTCCTCGAGGCGCGCCGCCCGTGCGGCAGCCTGATGGACTTCGCGCTCCAACCCATTCGCGCGGCGAACGCCGTCTTCGCGAGCCGCCAGCGCGACGCGCTCGGATTCCCGTGCCTCGGCGGTGGCCGCCGTGGCCAGCGCGAGCGCCTGCTCGTCGGTGCCGATCCGCCGCAATGCCTGCTCGACGGCCTCTGCGGCCCGCGCCAACGTCGTCTCGGCCGCACCCGTCTCCTTACTCAAGGCCTCGAGTTCGGCCCGCCGCTGGAGTGGCCCCGTTGGCCCCGTCCCCGGCGCGAGGACAATGGCTCCCGTCTGGTGGCGGACCATATTGCCCGAGGTGTCCAAGACCTGGGCGTCCCTGAGGATGGCCTCCACCCACCTCGCCGCGTTGGGATCGTCGATGTGCAGCCGGTTCTCGAGCGGCTGACGGCCTGGAATGCTCCGCGGGGCTTGATTCGCGGGGAGGAGCACGAGGGTCCCGCTCTTCGAGGCCGCATGCCATTCGCGGATGGCGGTGACGGCGGACGCATCCCGAATGAGCACGGCGTGCATCCATTCGCCGAGGAGACGCTCGGCGAGTTTCGCGTCCTCGCGCGATGCCCGCACGTAGTCGCTGAGCGGGCCGAGGACCTGGCCGTCGAATCGGTTTCGCGCCTTGAGGAGTGCCGCGGCGCTGGGGGCGAGTCCCACGCGCTCGCGCTCGAGTTCCTCGAGCGCTTGGCGCCGGGCGGTGAGCTGGGCCAGCACTTCCTCGGCGCGCCGACGGTCGGCGCGTGCGAGCGCCTCCCGCTCGCGCGACTCGGCGAGCAGATGCCGGCATCGATCGGCCTCGGCGGCTGCCTGGCTCGCGGCCTCCACCAATTTGCTGGCTTCGGTCTCGGCGAGGTCCCGTCGAGCTACCACCGCATCGAGTTCCGCGCGGGTCGCGGTGTGATGCGATGCCGCCTGGGCCGACTGTTCGCGCAGCGCCGCGAGATCCTCCTCGAGGGCGGCCCGCTCGCCCTCAAAGGATCGATGGGTCTGCGCGCGGCGGTGAAGTTGCTCCTCGAGGGCGCGGACCGCGCCGCGCTGTTCCGCGAGACGCTCCCGCACGGCCTCCTCGGCCTGGGAACGGGCCGCCAGCTCCCGTTGAATCCGCTCGTACTCGCCCTGGGCGTCACGGAGCGACTGGCCGGCCGTCTCTCGATCGCGATCGGCTTGCTGGGCGCGGGTCTCCATCTGATGCCGCTGCTCGAGCAGGCGTTCGTGTTGTTCCGCACCGTGGGTCAGGCGCTCGGCTGCCAGCGCCAAATCGCCGTCCAGCTTGCCCAGGGTGAGCTTCACGGCGCTCAGCCGGCGCGCGATGTCGGTGCGTTGTGTTTCTCTGGTCGTCCGCACGGCGGCACACTGCTCCAAGCGCTGTTGGGCGTTCCGAAGCGCGGCGCGGGACTCGGGCAGCAGGGCCGAGAGTTCTTGATGCCGGGTCTCGATGTCGCTCGCGGCGTGTCCCATGTGATGCAGCTGCCGGTGCGCCAAGGTCACGTCCACCGCGAACTTCTCCTCTAAGAGCTTGGCGTGACGCTCGGCCTTGCCTCGTTGCCGCGCGAGACTGCGGATCTGCGACTGCACCTCGCCAATCAGGTCCTCGACGCGTTGGAGATCGACACCGGTCTCCTCCAGGCGCCGCTCCGTGCTGTGCTTGCGGTCGCGATACAGTCCGATTCCTGCCGCCTCTTCGAAGAGCGATCGCCGCTCTCCCGCTCGATCCGACAACAAGAGATCGATCATCTTCGCTTCGATGACCACACCCGCGTCGCTCCCGAGGCCGGTTCCACGCAAGAGATCGTAGATGTCCCGCAGACGGACCGGCGACTTGTTCAGCAAGTAATCGCTCTGCCCGGATCGAGACAGCCGGCGAGTGATTTGGACTTCTTGATAGGCGATCGGGAGGTCTCCCGAACTGTTGTCGAGATAGAGCGAGACTTCGGTGAGATTGATCGGCCGGCGGGTCGCCGCTCCCTGGAAGATCACGTCTTCCATCTTGGCGCCGCGGAGCAGCCTGGCCGATTGCGCTCCGAGCACCCAACGCATGGCGTCGGAGACATTGGACTTCCCACACCCGTTCGGACCCACGATCGCCGTGACCCCGTCTTCGAAATGCAAGGTCACCGTGTCGGCGAACGACTTGAAACCGGTGAGCTCCAGCTTGGTGAGCCTCATGAAGTGTATCCGCTGGCAGAGGCGAACGGTCGCAGGCGAGCCACGTGCAGGGCGGTGGGACGAGCCATCACGGCGTCCGTGGTTGGTAGATGAAATACGGGACTCCGAGTTCCCGTCCGACCGAATCGGCCTCGTCACGGGTCAGGTACGGACCGATGACGACCCGATACCCTTCTTCGTCCGGGCGCGGGGGGAGCACCGACGCGGCCAAGCCGGCGCCGATGAGCCGGCTCGCGAAGTCCTCGGCCCACTTGGGATTCTGCGAGCTGCTGACTTGGAGATAGATATTGGCCTCGCTCGCGGCCTTGCCGGTGTCCGCTCCTGCCACCAGCTGGGGCGCCCCACTCTCGTCGGACGGGCTCCACCCCAGCGGAAGGAAGAGATCGGTGGCGGCCGCGCGAAGCCGTGCCATTTCGGGCATCCCATCGCCCGCGAGATCGATCGCGATCACATCGGCTCCTTGCCGAAGCACGAGGACATCGCCGATGACGATCGGCAGGTCGTCACCCCAGGCCCCCGGGACCACGCCGAGGGTGCGGCCCTCGGTCACGTCGACCACCCAGATCGAATCACCGGTCTCTGGCCGTGCAAGCAGCCACCCACCGTGCAGGGACGAGCGGAGGGTGGCCGGCGTCCCGGGTAGCGCAATGCGCCTCAGGACCTTTTCGCCGTACCGATCGACCACCAGGAGCCGCGGGGTGTTGCCGCCCACATAGAGCCGGTGGCCGGCGGGCGAAAAGGACACGGTCTGCGCCGAGCCTGGAATATCGATGACGTAGAATGGGTCGTCCGACTTGGGTGCGAACAGCACCAGGGCCGTGTCCGCGGCGATGGCGAGGAGGTCCCCCCAGGGTGTGGCGACGGCCGGTCCATGAGGGAGGGACACGGTCAGGGGGTCGCCATCGGCGTGGAGGATGGCGAGTTCTGGCGGGTCCGCGGCCGAGACCGCCATGAGTTCGCGGCTCGAGCTGCCAAACCAGGTCTTGGGGTGCCAGGCGAGTCTGCTCCCCCAGGCGACCGGGGTGCGCCGGTGGAGTTCCGTCACCGAACTGTCGCTTCCCAGGGCAAAGAGGGTCCCGTCGGGCCCGACGAACGCATCGACCGCATCCGTCACGAACGTGCGGACCTTCCCCGTTTCGAGATCAAGACCCACGATCTCCTTCCCGCGGTCCAACGCAAAGACGAGGCGTTGGTCGAGATCGGCTCCAACCGGTTTCCTGAGGGCCGGCAGCGGCTCCGGAGCCCGCGGCCACGGAATCTCCGTCAGGGCCCGGGGCACATAGAGCGTTGGTGTTCCGCCTTCGCTGGGAAGACGGAGCAGCGTTGTGAACGCCGTAGCGGGTGCCAAGGCGGCGAATTGGGCCGGAACGCCCTGGGAGGAGTCGCCCCCGCATCCGAGGACGGCGCCCAGCGTGGCCATGGCGAGCAGGAAGGATCGTATCCGCACCGGGAAAAGATAGAAGGGGACAGAGGCCACATCCAGCCCAAACCCCAGCCGGATGCGGCCTCCGCTGGCCGCTCCCCCGGCGTCTAGAACGCCGGGCCCAGGCTCAGTGTCCAGTAGTTCCCGATGTCGCGATTCAGGGGGAAATTCCAGTCCGCCCTGATGATCACGAAGCCCAACAGGTTCATCCTGAGCGCCAGCCCGGCGGTGCTGGATGGGGTCCGCACCGTGATGGGATCATCGCCCGGCTTGCGGGAGAACCTGAGGGTGTTGCCGCCCTCCCACGCCATTCCCACATCGTAGAACAACGCGCCTTCGATCGGCGGGAACCCCCGCGGGGCGAACCCGAACGTCGGTGTGAGGATCGGGAACCGAAGTTCCGCGCTCGCCACCGCCAATTGGGTACCGACCAACCGGTTGAGTGGCTCACAGGTCACGGTACTTCGTTCGCTGCACTCATTTCGAAAGTACGATCCCGAGGTGTGGCCGCGCAGGAGTTCGGGGTACCCGAGGAAGACCCTGAACTCGTCGGCATCCGGCCCGATGCGCCCGAAATAGAGCGCCCGTGTCGCCAGGACTACCGGCCCCGCAATCCGGTCGTACCGGCGGTAGTCGGCCGTGGCCTGGGTGAAATCCCACCCCCCAATGGTCTGCGACAGCTCGAGCCGGTAGCGGCGTCCCATGAAGGGCGCGGTCCACCCGAATAGCGTGTTGTCGAACACCAGCGCCGCGGTGGGCTGGACGAAATTGGTATTGCCGAGGTCACGCTCGACGACCCGCGGCTCAGCCGTCAGGAACCCGGTCGCGGGGTCGAACTCCTCTTCCAGGCTGAGCAGGTCGTCTTCGATGTTCACCAGGCGCAGACCAAGCTCGAACCGGCGGAAGGTATTGATGGGGTAGAACCCGCGGGCAAAGGCCTGCCGAATGACCAAGCGCCGGACATTGGTCACATAGGTATCGGTCCCGGGGCGGGGGTCATTCTGTCGAATCTGATCGAGTTCTCGGTAAAAGATCGGATCCTGAGAAATACCCACCTGCCAGTTGAGCCGCCGGCTCAGGTTGGCATAGGCGACGAGCACTTGGGCTTCGGTGATCCGTCCGTTCAAGAAGGCCGCAATCGCCAGCTGGTGGTTGTTGAGGATATCGGTCAGAACGATGGCACTCCCGCCGAAGAAGCCGCGCCCGAAGTTATCCCTCGTATACCCGATGGAGGGCCGGGCGATGTAATCGGGCGTGAGCTTGACCCGGTATTTGTCGATGGCGAACTCGGCCGTATCTGGGAGGCTGAGCGAGACGGAATCCAGCAGCGACGCGACCGAGATAGGCGCCGCCGCCGGCGGGATCGAGTCGACCTCTTGCACCACCTCACCCGCCGCGCGGAACCCCCGCGGCGTCCGGTACACCGTTCCCCCCTCGAGGACTTGGGGCGCTGCTTCCGGTTGGACCTCCGGGTCCCCAGGGAGGGGCTGCGTCGTATCGACGGCGGCCACCTGGACGTCGCCGGTGTCTGTCTCCATCCGGAACGGATCTCCCTTGAGCGAGCGGGGCGCATCGAGGGTGTAGATGTCGGTCGAGTTCTTCTCGAAATACACGAACGCCAGCCGGTCGGCCTGATGGGCCCACGACAAGACGGGCGATTCCGGGGTCACCGACTCCGCGCCGGTGTAGAAGTTGGTCAGCCGGTAGACCTCACGAGCGTCTAGGTCGTACAAGAAAATGTTCGAGACCCCATTTCGATCGGATACAAAGGCGAGCGACTGGCCATCGGGCGCCCACTGCGGGCTGATGTTCTTTCCGTGCTCCATGTGCGGGAGAACCTCTTCGGTCCCGGTGTCCAGGTGGAGCAACGCAATACGGAGGTTTCCGAAAGACAGCGATGTGAAGTCGGTGTCGGGACCGCGGTCGGTCACGAAGGCGATGTTCTTCCCATCCGGCGACCAGACCGGCTGAAGATCAGCGTACTTGTCGTTGGTGAGGCGTCGCAGTCCGCTCCCGTCCCGGTTGATCACGAAGAGGTCCGAGATGCCGCCGTCGTACCCTGTGAAGACGAGCTGGGAGCCGTCGGGGCTCCACGAGGGGTGGGTGATGCCGTTGAGATCGACCTTGATCCGGCCCACCTCCTTGCCGCGCGCCGCGTCCAGGATGACGATATCGTCTTGGGCTTTGCGTCCGGCGGCAATGGCCAAGAACTTCCCGTCCGGCGACCAACTCGAACTCGCCTTGAGAAAGCGCAGGGTCCTGAAATTCGGATCGAACGTGGACTTGACGAGGCGGCGCATGACCTTTCCGGTGGTCGCATCGGCCAAGTATAAGTCGACGAAGAAGAAGTCCTTTTCACTGAGGTACGCGATCTGCGTGCCGTCCGGCGACAGCGCCGGGGCCACGTGGAGGGTTCCCTCCGAGCGCTCCTCGGTGATGACGGGCGCGGCCACCACCCGAGCCTTCACCCGATCCTTGAGTTCCGGCAGGTACTGCTTCTGGACATCGTCCCGCCACTGCTCGATGAGCTGATCGACGGTCAAGCCCAAGACCCTCCTGAACGACCCGGCGATGCCGCCGGTCATGGTCCCCTGAAGCAAGGCACCGATCGCCTCATCGCCCCAGCGCTTGCCGATGTAGGCCATGATGGAATGGCCGTACCGGTAGGGGAACACACGCTCCAGCTCGCGCAGGTTGGGTAAGTCACCCTCGAGCGCGGCGTCACGGAGCCACATGGCCGTCTGTGGGGTGATGGCCCCGAGCGAGAGATACTCGGCCATACCCTCGACGAACCAGAGCGGCGGATTCACCGCCAGGATGGTCGAGAGCCCCGCGCCGGCCCGTCCCCGGCTCCACACATCGTACTGGAATTGGTGGACCATTTCGTGTTGGAGCACGTGCTCGAACTCGGCGTACGAGCCCGTGAACGGCAAGATCGCCCGGTGCTTGAAGAAGTCGGTGACGCCTCCCGTCCCCTCTCCAACATCGAGGGTATTGGTTTGTTCGAAGTCGGCGCTCGACGCATAGAGAATGATCGGCTTCCGCTGTTTGAACTCGTGATTCAGGATGCGGGAGAGCCTGGCATAGGCGCGTTCGGCCATCCGGGCGGCATCCATGGCCGCGGTCCGCTCGCGTTCGTAGAAGTAGATATCGAAATGCTCGGACTTGATAACCTGAAAATCGAACTTTGTATACTGCACCTTGTTCTTCCCGAAGTACTGCGCTGCTGTGCTTCCGGGAAGGCTAAAGGCCAGAACGAACGCGAGCCAACCGATGCGTCGCAACATGATCACCCTCAAAGAATTAGGAGTTGGTGAGCAACTCCGGTGCATCGCCCCACAAACGCTCCAATTGATAGAACTGCCGCGTCTCTGGATGAAAGAGATGGACGACGAAATCCACGTAATCCAATAATACCCACCTGCCTGTCGGCATGCCCTCGATATGGTGTGTGGCATGCCCGCGCCGGTCGAGGCGTTCCACCACCGCATCTGCGATTCCTCGAACGTGGGCATCCGAGGTCCCTGAAGCAATGACGAAGAAGTCGGTCGCATCGCTCACACCTCGAAGGTCCAACACCATGATCTCGTGCCCCTTTCGGTCTTCGATCGCCTCCACGGCCGTCCCGAGCGGGTCGGGGAGGGGACGGCCGA